>NZ_QAJO01000002.1:0-395944 GCF_003852415.1 Chryseobacterium sp. KBW03
CCGAAAACCCGAAACGCGAACCGCGAAACTATAATTCATAACTCATTATTCATTATTCATCATTCATAATTCATAATTAGACCTCCCCTAGCCCTGATAGGAATGGTTACCCCGCAGCTTGCGTTGGAGGGTTGGTAGGTTTGAGGGTCGGAGAGCGCTGGGGCGAGGAGTAGAAATGGATAGCAGGAATAGCTCCTAAATAAAAATCATATATTATATATAGTATGGAAAAAACATGTTTACCTATCTTAATCCCCCTTCAATAATGGTTATTTCTTTCTGATGATTCACCTTTTCAACTATAATAATAGATGTAATAGTCATAAAAACAGGTGAACATTTTTTTTGATTCATTACATTTGTACTGCATTCCGGATTCTAAGGAATGAAATGTGTTTTATATATGATAGAAAGAAAATATAAAGAAACGGTACATACTGATAAAAACCACAACGAATATATTACAGTAACCCACGACGAAAATAACGTCAGAATCTATACTTTGAAAAATGGGTTAAAGATTTTCCTTGCTCAAAATTTTGATGCTCCGAGAATACAAACCTTTATTCCGGTAAGAACGGGAAGTAATAATGATCCTGCTGATAATACAGGGTTGGCCCACTATCTCGAACACATGATGTTTAAGGGAACTTCTCAGCTGGGGACTCAAAACTGGGAAAAGGAAAAAGAACTTATTGACCAGATCTCGGGATTGTATGAAGAGCATAAAGCTGAACAGGATCCTGAAAAGAAAAAGGAAATCTATAAAAAGATAGACGAAGTTTCTCAGGAAGCCAGCCAATATGCCATTGCCAATGAATATGACAAGGCTATTTCTTCTTTGGGCGCCAGTGGCACCAATGCTCATACCTGGTTTGATGAGACGGTTTATAAAAATAATATTCCGAATAACGAGCTTGAAAAATGGCTGAAAATAGAGAAAGAAAGGTTCTCCGAAATTGTACTCCGCCTTTTCCATACAGAGCTGGAATCTGTATATGAGGAGTTCAACAGGGCTCAGGATAATGATACAAGACTTGTGAATTATGAATTGATGGATGCTCTTTTCCCGACCCATGCTAATGGGCAGCAAACAACATTAGGAAGGCCTGAGCATTTGAAAAATCCTTCCATGAAGGCTATTCACAAGTATTTTGATGAGTATTATGTTCCTAATAATTATGCTATAGTAATGGTTGGGGATCTGGATTTTGAAGAAACTATTCAATTAATTGACCAATATTTCGGGACCTTACCTTATAAAGAGCTTCCTAAAAAGACACCGGTTACTGAACAGCCTATTACAGAAGTTGTAACCAGAACGGTAAAAAGCCCTACTACTCCACGGACTCAGCTGGCATGGAGAACAGATAGCTACGGAACAAGAGAAGCCATGCTGGCAGATATCGTTGCCAACATTCTTAGCAACAGAGGGGAAGCCGGATTACTGGATCTTCACATCAATCAGACGCAAAAAATGCTTTGGGGGCAGGCCTTTTCTGTAGGTTTAAAGGAATACGGCTATTTCTCCATCGTTGCGGTTCCCAAAGAAACCCAAACCCTGGAGGAAGCAAAAGATCTGGTATTGGAAGAAATTGAACTGATCAAGAAAGGTGAGTTTCCGGACTGGATGCTGCCAGCCATCATCAATGATTTCAAACTTCAGAGAATGAAAGCTCTTGAAACAACGGAAGGACTGGCCACCAATCTTTACGACACTTATATAAAAGGCAGAACCTGGGAACAGGAATTGAATGAAATGGATGAGTATGCTGCTTTTACGAAGGAAGAAGTAATCAGCTTTGCCAATGATTTTTTCAAGGAAAACTATGTTGTCATTAATAAAGAAAAAGGAGTTAACGACAGGCTGATCAGAGTTGAAAATCCGGGTATCACTCCTATTAAGATTAACCGTGACAGCCAATCTGAGTTTTTACAGGAAATTTTATCTGAGAAAACTGAAGATATAAAGCCTGAATTCATCAATTATCAGAAAGAGATTACCACTGACGATGTGAAAGGAAAAAAGCTGAGCTTCGTTACCAATAAATATAATGATATAGCACAGCTGCATTTTATCTTTTCTTTTGGAAGTGACAATGACAGAGATCTTGCAATTTCAACTCAACTGCTTCAATATTTGGGAACGGATACTCTTTCGCCTGAAGATTTAAAAAACGAATTTTTCAAAATCGGGATCAGTAATGATTTCAAAACCACACATGATCAGCTGATCATCACATTAAGCGGGCTGGAAGAGAATATAGAAAAAGGAATTGCCCTTCTGCAACACTGGATGCATGAGGTGAAACCTGATCAGGAAATCTATAATCAGTTTGTAGGAACTGTTTTGGAAAACCGCCAGGCCATAAAAAAGGATAAAAACCGTATCATAACAGCCCTAAATAATTATACAAAACTGGGCAGCAACTCTCGTTTTACAGATGTTATTTCGAAAGAAGAGCTTGAAAGCAGCAATTCTGAAGTATTCACCGACAGAATGAAAAAGCTTTTCAAATATCCTTATCAGATATTTTTCTATGGCAGAAATTTTGAACACTTCAAAGGATATATCGGTCAGTATATAGAAACTGAAAGCCTTCAGATAGCTGAAGCCAAACAATATCCGGAACCTGCAACGGGAGGAAATGTCAATTTCATCAACTACGATATGGTTCAGATGGAAATGAGCAAAATCGGAAAAGGAAATCTGGTGAACCCGCTTCAATTTGGAAAGGTCAATGTCTTCAATGAATATTTTGGAAGAGGATTATCCTCTATTGTTTTTCAGGAGATCCGAGAAAGTAAAAGTCTTGCCTACTCTGCCTACGTTTCTTACGCAGCCAACTCTGAACTAAACCATCCTGACTATGTGACCACTTATATCGGAACACAGCCGGACAAATTGATGATTGCTGTAGATACTCTGAATGAACTCATGGAAGAACTTACTGAAGTGACTACCCAGTTCGAGAATGCGAAGAATGCGGCTCTGAAACAGATTGCCTCAACAAGAGTTACCCGAAATAATATCTTTTTCAATACTTTGAGGTTGAAGAGGCTGAATATTTATCATGATTTCAGAAAGGATATCTATGAACAGATCCAGAATTTGAAATTTGAGGATATTAAGTATTTTTATCAGACAGAAGTCAAATCCATACATTTTAATACAGCCATTATCGGTAAAAAAGAAAACCTCGATATGGAAGCTGTTCAAAAAATGGGAACATTTAAAGAAGTAAGTCTGAAAGATATTTTTGGACATTAAGAATAAAAAAACCGCTCAACATTGCTGTCGAGCGGTTTTTTTATTTTTAAATGAATTGCAATTCATGATTCATAATTCCTTTACGTCATCATACAATCCCCATCTCCATCCTGATAATCCGGATTAAAATCTTTGGGAAGCAATTCCAGCAACTGTTGGTGAAACAGATATTCTCTTTTAAAATTACGTTCATAGATGTAAGAAAATTCTCTTGACTGCTGTATCGCTTCGTTCAGTCTGGTCTGATAACTGGTAAAACCTTTCACTTTATTTTTAATCATGAAATATTTTAAAAACCGTACTACCTCATCTAATTCAGAATCTGAAAAAAGGTAAGGAATTTTAAGGTATCCATCGCGAAGCTGCAGCAGCAAACAAGCTTTAAGCTTATTATTCTGATCTAAAATCTTCACCCAAAAATACTTAAATGTGTCAGCAAAACTTGAAAAGAGATATTTCTCGTCTTTCTTACCTTCCAACACCCATGGATTGTCTATAAAAATATTGATTTCTTCAGCACTGCGCCTGCCTGAAAATCTTGGCAGAAAATCTGCACTTTCCTTGTCAATCCTGTCAAGAACTTCATAGTTGAAGTCCGGTTTCTGTGTCGATAAGTTTTTTATTGAGATCAGACCATTGGCAGCAGTATCCAGGATTTGAAAAAGAGGTTTTAAGGATTGGGTTGCTGGTTTTTTTTCAGGAATCATCTTAGCAGCGTCAGTTCTGAAGTAATACCTCTTCCCTTCTTTAGGAAAGACATATTCAAAAACACCCATAATATTATAGAGAGCCTCTGCTTCTTTGGTGAATTCAGTAATGGCAATTCTCCCTTCATACTCTTCAAAAACCTTTTTTAACAATGCTTTTGCCGGTCTTTTTTTTCTGTATTCAGAGTTTACATACAAAGTGCTTAGCCATGCGTAACGGATTTCTTTTCCATCAATGATGAAACTATCCGGAAAACATCCTACATACCCAATCAGTTTTTCTTCAAAGAAAGCCAGAATAAGCAAAGTGTCTTCGTCTGATGCTTTGGGATTTCTAATGTGAGACAGCGCACGATGCTTGGTAATCGGAAGAAAATCATAGTGCTGGAAAGTTCCGGAGGATATAAAATCTTCCAGTTCTTTTCTGTTGAATGTTTTCAGCGCTATCATTCTCTTATAATCGTGTTTTTATTGATCAGCTTTTTCAGTCTGAAGTAAGCTATTTCTTTTTTCAGGATCTGTTTTCCGCTCTCTCCCATTTCCATTGGTATTCTTTGGAAGTTTCTACTCACACTGTCCAGTTTTACGCCTGCACAACCAAAACTGCAATAGATTTCTTCATTTTTAAAGAGTTCATCAAAGAAATCTTTCTGTACTTCAAAATCGGTAAACGGAAATGCAAAACTTTCATAGAGGAATCCGTTTTCTTTTAAATAAGCAAAAGTCTTATCCGTTGTTTCCATCTGTTCTTTCAAGGATAAATCTCCGTATTTAGGATGATCCCAGCTGTGCGAAGAGATTCCGAAACCTTTTCGGGTAAGTTCTTTTAATTCTTCTGTGCTTATATAAGGCTGATATTCTTTTGAATACGCTTTAAAATCTACCTCAAGTTTTTCGGCAAGCCAGTCTAAAGTATCTTTTTCCTGATAATTGATTGCTAAAATTTTCTTTTGTAAAAAGCGTCTGTCTACATTTTTAAGCGATAAGACAAAATAAATTTCCGGGTCTATGGTTTTCTTTCTCTCAGCAGCATCTGCAAGAAGGCTGGCCTTGCATCTGAACATCATATCTTTATTGTCTATGAAAGCCGGATTTACAAAATTGCAGGCATAAATTCCCTTCCTTTCCAAAATGGGAGCCGCAATATCATAAAACTCTCTGAAACCATCATCAAAAGTCAGCAGGGCAATCTTTTTCTTAGGTTTAAAATTTCCGGACATAAATCCTTTGAACTCCTCCCAGTCTACAAACTGAAAGTTCTTTGCCATATGATCCAGATCGTCTTCAAACTGTTTTGTAGTCTTATAACGGATCACATGTTTTATATGCGGAAGTTCTTTGTCTGAGACACTGTGATAAAGAGGCAGACAGTAATCCAGCGGAAAAGATTTCCCGATATTATCTGATTCAAAAGCTGCCAAAGCATTGATGATCCTGTCTTTCATCTTATTTAAAATAAAAAAGAATCTATTCAAAACTCAATTCAAATAGATTCTTAAAGGTATAACTTTTATAAATTATTTTATCACCTTCATTTCATCAACAAGCCACTTTGAGTCAGCGAACTTCTCGATGATGAAAAGGATATATTTTGTATCTACCATGATGTTTCTGCTGAAACGCGGGTCATAGTTGATGTCACTCATCGTTCCCTCCCACTGTCTGTCAAAATTCAATCCAACAAGGTTTCCGTTGGCATCAAGAGCAGGACTTCCGGAGTTTCCTCCTGTAGTGTGGTTGGTTGCGGTGAATCCCACAGGAACATCACCCGTTTTATCTTTATAGTTTCCGAAATCTTTTTTGTTGTAAAGGTCAATCAGTTTCTTTGGAACGTCAAATTCATAATCTCCAGGAACGTATTTTTCCATTACTCCTGCAAGGTGAGTCTGATACCCATAAGAAACGGCATCTCTAGGAGTAGAACCTTTTACTTTACCATACGTTACACGAAGCGTAGAGTTAGCATCCGGGAAGAATTTTCTGTCTTTATCCGTCTGCATCTGCTGAGCCATGAACTTCTTCTGTAAAGCATCAATTTTTGCCTGCATTGAAGTATATTGAGGATCTGCAGTTTTCATATACGTTTCTTTCATAGAAACATACAACTGATAAATAGGATCTTTCTTTAAAGTTTTGATTAATTTATCCTGATTAGAAAACGCTTTATCAATATCAGTAGTCAATGCTGCTCCATTTACAGCCGTTCTTCCTGTGATGATAGAGTTTTTAGACATTTCTTCTATTACAGGCATATTCGGACTTTCGTCTTTATACTTGTTGAATCCGGCAGGTAAAAATTGTGGCGCTGTTTTATTAACGTACAAAGCCAATAGTTTTGCTGTTACTTTAGCATCAAGTTCAGCGCTGTAATCTTTATAGAAAGAGGTTAATTTTGTTTTTAACTTCGATACTTCCTTTTCATCCATTCTCCCTGCTTCCACAGAGGCAACAAAGTCATAATAATCACCAGCAAGCTTCAATGTTTCAGCATTTCTGATCACTTCTGTGTAATAAGCATTGTTTAATGCATAAGGAGCCTGGTCGTTGTACAATTTGTTCAACTGATCCAAAGTCGTTTTAATCTCTGGGTTTTTAGCCACCAAAGAACCTTCATACATTACTTTTTTCTCAACAGCATTTGATTTTTTCAATCCTTCTACTTCACCGATCCATTTTTTCCAATAGTTCGCTACTGAAGCAAATTTTGAAGCATACTTGATACGTGTTTCATTATCAACACGCATTTTTTCGTCTAATGTTTTCAAAGCGACATCACGTACAGCAATTCTTGCAGGATCAATATCCTTCATGATTTTCTCTACGCCTATTGCAGGAAGATATTCTGTAGTTTTTCCCGGAAATCCGAATACAAAAGTAAAATCGTTTTCGTTTTTATCTTTTATAGAAACCGGTAAATAGTGTTTTGGAACGTAAGGTACGTTGTCTTTTGAGTATTCTGCAGGTTTATTGCTCTTGTCTGCATAAATTCTGAACATAGAGAAGTCTCCGGTATGTCTAGGCCAAACCCAGTTGTCTGTATCACTTCCGAATTTCCCAATGCTTTGAGGTGGAGCTCCTACCAGACGGATGTCTTTATACGTTTCGATCGTGTAAGCATAGTATTTGTTTCCATAATACATAGGCTTTACCAGAATCGACTGGTAAGATTCAATTTTCTGAGCATTTTTATAAACCTCAATATTATTGTTGATCTTTTTAGTAAGTTCCGGCTCTGTAAGGTTATCCGTACCTTCTAAAATCTGATCGGTAGCTTCTTTTATATCTACAATAAAATCTACTTTTACTCCCGGATTAGGAAGTTCTCCTTCTGTATTTTTTGCCCAGAATCCATTTGAAAGGAGGTCATTCTGAACCGTAGAATGTGCCTGGATCTGACCGAAACCACAATGGTGATTGGTTAAAAGCAACCCTTTAGGCGAAATAATCTCTGCAGTACATCCGCCATTAAACTGTACTACCGCATCCTTTATACTTGGTTTCTGGGTATTGAAAATATCTTTTGCAGAAATCTTCATTCCCAAATCCTTCATTTCCTTTTCATTCAGCTCTGTAGGAATCCACATTCCGCCATATTGTTGTGCAAATGCCATTGCAGCCGGCAAAAGAAATACAGATAAAAGTATCTTTTTTGTCATAATCAAAATTTTGCCCGAATTTACGAAGAAAAATAAGAATAGCCTTTATAAAACGGGCGGAAAAGTTCTTAAGAAGTGGTTTTTGTAAAATGGGTTGATGATTGTGTTAAAAGTAGAAATCTGAGTCAGGATCTATCTAACGGACAACTTTCAGTCAGCAACTTTCCCCTTTGAACGTATCTAAACCTCTCCTTCTATGGCTCAGTTTTTGTTCATTGGAGGTAACTTTATTATTAAAAACATATTTAAATCTATTATTATGATGAAAAGCAAAGTACTCATGCTGGGAATTGCATCCACTCTATTCCTTGCTTCATGTTCTAAAAAAGAAACCACTGAAACAAACGGTACTACAGATTCTGCAACAGCGGTTCAACCTGCTGCTACAGACAGTATAACAAAAGCAACGCCTACAGCAGCTGGTGATACTTCGGAAAATGCATTGGACTGGGCTGGTACTTATGAAGCGACTGTTCCATGTGCTGACTGCCCGGGAATCAAGACTTCTTTAACATTGAACAATGATAAAACATTTAGTATTACTGAAGAATATCTCGACAAAAATTCAAAGAATCAGGATAAAGGATCTTTTGTATGGGATACTACAGGAAGCATGATTACTTTAAAAGGAAAATCTGTAAATTATAAATATAAGGTTGGTGAGAACATTCTGTTCCAGCTGGATATGAACGGAAAAGAAATTGACGGTCCTGTCTTCAAGAAAAAATAAAGGCTCAGGCCTTTATTTTTTTGTTCTTACATCATTAAAATTGATACCCTTTAATTTTAGGATCATCTACCAACCGTTTGGTTAATTCTTCATGATGGCTATTTCTGCCTGTAACTCTCCAGATAACGGTAAAGCCCTCCTGTGAATACTGCTGTCTGATCATCAGATAGGCTAAACGATTTTCTTTAAAGATATTTTCACAATATTTAATATCCCCTGAGCTGCTCACTGCTATTCTGTATTCTCTTACTTTATTATAATTATCAATAAAACTCTGAAGATAAGTTAAGGCACTTAGAATGATCAGAACCAAAGCAGTTCCCAACATTGCAATATAAACGTATCCGGAACCTACCGCCATTCCGATGGAAGCTGTTGCCCAAATGGTAGTTGCTGTCGTAATACCTTCAATTTTATTATCTCCTTTGAAGATGACACCTGCACCCAAAAATCCAATTCCGGTAATGATATTGGCAGCAAGGCGGTCCGGATTGGCGACTCCTATTTTAATGGAAAGAATGGTAAACAGGCAGGCTCCGAAGCAGACGAGAATAAAAGTTCTGAGACCCGCAGATTTATTACGGTATTCGCGTTCAGCACCAATGAACAGTCCTAAAATAACAGAAATAAGGATAAGCAGTAATTCATTTTTGACAGCGTAATGGTCCTGAAGAAAATCCATAATTTTTAATTTAAACCTAGAATAAATTTACAATAAAATACGATCGAGAAACGATTTTTGCTGCGGAGATTTTGTGCTTTCACCTCAAAAAATTTATTTCACAAAAAAACTTTTGTAATTTTACATTTTAATAGTTACAATTCTCTCATATAAAAGAGTTACAAAAGAGAATCAACAAAAAGATTGTAATCAGAACCCTCCTATGAAAAGCCTTATTTTTGCATTATTTACGGTATTATCCGGAATGACATTTTTACATGCCCAAAAAGTATTTAATGAGAATTATTCTTTTAAAAGTAGTGGATCAACCATTGCTTTTGTACCCATTATCAACAATTTTAAAGATAATGACGATATTACAAAGAAAATTTTAAGGGATACTCTTCAATTAAAATTTAATGATGCAGCTGTTTTACGGGCTAATATGGATACAAAGGTGATGGATATTTTAAAGAAAGTCGCTGAAAAAGATTATAAATCCAAAGAAGTAAAAATGTTTCCCAATCTTACAACTATAATAAGTACTGAGGAAATGAATTATATTAAAGAAAAATTCGGCAGTGCGGATTTATTGCTGCTTCCGGTTGTTTTCAATGTCAACCAATCTATGGGAATGACTTTTGGGAATTCACTATTCCGGCTATATGACCTTAATAATGGCGATTTTATTCAGCAGTTTTCAGAAAAAATCAATGTTAATATAGGAGATCATGCCGGTTTTGCAATAATGACCGGTATGCTTATCAGCGGTGAAAAATATCACTTGCTAAAAAATATCAAAAAATAATACTTATATAAAATTATGGATAAAGAAATTTCACACTTCTGGTTAGGGTATTTTAAAAATGAAGAAGACTTTTATAGTTTCGTAGAGGAGGATGAAAATTATTATATAGAAGAGGAAAGCGAAGATCAGTATGTTTCCAAATTTGCAGAATCTCAGAACATCAAATGGTTTGATGATGACTTTATAGAGTATGGTTTTGAGGATGAAAGACTTGGACTTTATGACAAGTTTGCAGAATATTCTTACGCTGACCAATGGCTTCCGATCCTGGAACAAAAACTGAATGAACTAAGTCTGGATACTCCAGTGAATGCCATTATTTTTGCAACCAGATTTGCTATTCCTAATCCTGTTTCTACAGAAAATGATGATTTTTCCCTGCATTATGTAGGTCAAATAGAATACGACGTTTAATACCTAGAGATAGATACAATAAAAAACTTCCGCCAAAAGACGGAAGTTTTTATTATATCATTAAGGTATGATGTAGTATTTATTAATGCGCTTCTAACCAATTATCCCCTACTCCAATCTCTACTAACAAAGGAACCTGTGTTTTTAAGGCATTTTCCATTTCAGTTCTGATTAGTTTTGAAGCGGCTTCAATCTCATCCGTTGGAGATTCAAATATCAATTCGTCATGTACCTGAAGCAGCATTTTCGTTTTTAGCTGTTGTTCACCGAGTTCCTTATCTATTTTAATCATGGCAAGCTTTACAACATCTGCAGCGCTTCCCTGAACGGGTGCATTGACTGCATTTCTTTCTGCGTGACCTCTTACCACAAAATTGTTGGAATTGATATCTTTCAGATGGCGTTTTCTGCCTAAGATAGTTTCCACATAGCCCATCTCACGTGCTTTACTCACCTGCTCTGCCATATATGCTTTCAGTTTTGGATAAGTTTCGAAGTAAGCTTCGATCATTTGCTTGGCTTCTGTACGGGATAATCCGGTTTGTTCTGCCAATGCAAAAGCGCCCTGTCCATAGATGATACCGAAGTTGACGGTTTTAGCCTGACTTCTTTGGGTTTTGGAAACTTCTTCCAAAGGAATTTTAAAGAGTTTTGCGGCTGTGGAAGCGTGAATATCCTCTCCATCCTGGAAAGCTTTGATCATATTATCTTCTCCAGAAATTTCAGCAATTAAACGAAGTTCAATCTGTGAATAATCGGCAGAGATAATTTTCTTTCCTTCTCCAGAAACAAAAGCGCCACGAATCTGCTGCCCTCTCACAGTACGGATCGGAATATTCTGCAGGTTCGGATTGACACTTGCCAAACGTCCTGTAGCAGCTGTCGTCTGTGAGAAATTGGTATGTACTCTGTTGTCTTCCTTATCAATCTGTGAAGGCAAAGCGTCTACATAGGTAGATTTTAATTTCTGATAGGTTCTGTATTCCAGAATATGTTTGATGATCTCGTGTTTTGAGGACAATTTCTGCAGAACATCTTCTGAGGTTGCATATTGCCCTGTCTTTGTTTTTTTAGCTTTTGGATCCAGCTGCATTTTTTCAAACAGAATTTCGCCCAACTGTTTAGGTGAATTCATATTGAATTCTTCTTCTGAAAGTTCAAAAATCGTAGCTTCTAATTGCTTCAGATCATTTTCAAGGTCAATACTTTCCTGTGCCAGCCATTTTTCATCCAGAGAGATCCCCTCCAGTTCCATTTTTGCCAGTACTTCCATCAGCGGCATTTCAATATTGTAGAAAAGTTCTTCCAGATTTTCTTTTTTCAGCTGTGGTGCGAAAAGTTCATAGAGTTGGAAAGTTACGTCTGCATCTTCTGCCGCATAATCGGTCTGTGTTCTCAGATCTGCATCTCTGAAGCTGCCTTGTTTCTTACCTTTCTTTCCAATAATGGTTTCAATAGATACTGGCTTATAGTTCAGGTATACTTCCGAAAGATAATCCATCCCATGTCTTCCATCCGGATTCAGCAGGTAATGGGCAATCATCGTATCAAACATAGCCCCTTTGACGGTGATGTCGTACTGTTTTAAAACTTTATAATCGTATTTCAGATTGTGAGCAATTTTCAACAGGTTTTCTTTTTCAAAAAACGGTTTGAAAATCTCCAATGTCTGCAAAACTTCTTCTCTGTTTTCAGAGAGAGGAATATAGTAGGCAAGTCCTTTTTTATAAGAGAAACTCATTCCCACCAATTCTGCTTCCAGTTCGTTTAGTGAAGTAGTTTCTGTATCAAAGCAAACTACTTTTTGCTGCAGCAGGTTATCTACAAGCTTTTTCTGTGCTTTTGGATTATCTATAAACTGATACAGATGATCGTTCTGTTCAATGCTGGATTTTGTAGAAGTTGCCTGTTCCAGCTCTTCAAAATTGGCAAAAAGATCCAGCTGCATTGCCTGCCCTTTCAATTCTGCTCCGGTAGGAGTCTGCTTCACTTCCACTTCGCTCACGACCACTGTTTCGGCAGGTGCAGAAGCAAAAGCTCTGTAAAGATTTTCGTACAGTCTTCTGAATTCTATTTCATCAAAGACTTCTTTTACTTTTTCAAAATCCGGAGTTTCAAGATCGTATTGTTCCTGGTGAAACTCTACGGGTACATCACAGATAATAGTTGCCAGTTTTTTAGACAAAATACCACGCTCTGCAGAGGCCTCCACTTTTTCCTTCAGTTTTCCTTTAAGCTTATCAGTATTAGCTAGCAAAGTTTCAATATTTCCGAATTCTTTCAGGAATTTCATCGCTGTTTTCTCCCCTACTCCTTCCAGTCCTGGAATATTATCCACCGCATCTCCCATCATGGCAAGGAAATCAATAACCTGTTTAGGGTCTTCAATCTCATATTTTGCCTTTACTTCTTCCACTCCAAGAATTTCGATATCGCCTCCTTTTAATCCTGGCTTATAAATTTTAATTTTATCGGTCACCAGCTGTGCAAAATCTTTATCCGGCGTTACCATGAAAGTGGTATATCCTTCTTTTTCGGCTTTACACGCTATAGTACCTATGACATCATCAGCTTCATATCCTTCTACTCCCAGAATCGGAATATGCATGGCTTCCAGAATTCTATGGATGTATGGAACAGCAATTTTGATCGCTTCAGGAGTCTCGCTTCTGTTGGCTTTGTACTCTGAGAAATCAACAGTTCTCACACTCGCCTGCCCTACATCAAAAACAACTGCCAGGTGGGTAGGTTTTTCTCTTCTGATCAATTCGATCAAAGAATTCGTAAAACCAAAGATGGCAGAAGCATCCAGTCCTTTGCTGGTGAGTCTCGGATTCCTGATTAATGCGTAATATCCTCTGAAAATCATCGCATAGGCATCGATGAGAAACAGCCTTTTATCTTGTGTTGCGTCCATATTTTGAATAATGAACAAATATATGAAAATAGGAGTAAAAGTTGGTAGTACAGGATAAGGGTTTCGGGGTATTGAGTTTCGGAATGAAGGTTACTAGGCTTGAGATCGTGAATAGTGAATTTACTTTACTTGTCAATTTTTTGTATTAGCAATCATTCGCCATCTAACAGTCATGGTTTTCGAAATTTATCTGCTCCATTTTGCTTCGGTATTTTTCCATTTCTTTGGTGCTTACTATTACTTTCTTCAGCTGTACCGGAAGTTGTTTTTTGCCGTCAGGAGCTATCCAGGTTCCATTCATCATGTCACCTTCTTTTTTTATAATCATCAATCCGGTGAAGTGTTGTTCTACCATTGCAAACTGTTTTTGAGTACCTTCTGTAACATTAAGTTCTAACCAATTGCTAACGTTATCATACTTGTACATTGCGTTGTAATAAACACCACTTCCACAGTCACTGTCTACGGACTGAAAAAATAATGTGATCGCCATTTTCCCATTAACAGTTCCCTTGTATAAAGTAGAAGAATTTTGTGCCTGTAAGGAAATAAAAGTCATTGTAAAAGCAAGAATAAATAGAATTTGTCTGAACATGTTTGTTAGTTTTTAATAGATGGTTTTTGATTATTGATAAAAAAACAAACAGCATACCAATGGTATACTGTTCTTTTTTTCTTTAAGCTGCAATGGATTATTTACCTCCTGAAGAAGGCCATAGTCCAGCGTACTGAGAAGTACCGTAGTCAATAGTTTCAGCACTGATTACGAAGCTGATCAGCATACTGTTGCTGTCTACTGCATCGAAATCTACTTCGTGCTGAATTACATATCCGTTCTCCCAGTTCAAAGTGATCAATGTTCCTTCTTCGTGAGATTTGTTGAATGTAATTTCTCCTTTTGTTGGCTTGTATTTACCGTTTAACAAGCTTTCAAGGATGTCAGATTTTTCAGTAGCTTCTACTGTTACTTTGATCAATGCGTTAGAAGGATCTGATGCTACACGTCCTGATACGTCTGTAGATCTGGATACGCTGTAGTTCATTTTTAATAATTTTTGTCCTTCTCCTCCGTTGAATTTTAAAATTCCTCTTGAATTTCTTTCTGCCATGATTGTAAATTTTAGTCGTTAGTAATAAATTGTTATTCGATAATTATATAACAAAGATAACCTCCTTACTTTTGAAAAAAAAGCTTTTGAACAGAAATCTGAAAAAGTGTAGTAGTTCTACGATTTCATGTCGTAATTCTACGACAAAAGGATTAAAATAAAAACCCAACACACTATAAATAAACACCTTAACTGCAACTAAAAATCAAAAACAAAACACATAATATTACACTAATAAGAGATTTTTTTTGTTAAAAAGCGTCTTTTTATGAGGTAAAAAATCTCTTCCACTGATCTCCCAATTATACAGTTTGAAAACCAAAAATAAAACTCTGATGGGTTGTTATTTTTTATAATTCTGCATAAAAAAACAGAACAGTATACTCGGATGAGTGTACTGTTCTGTACCAATTTTATTTTTACTAAGATGATGAATAGGCTTAATTACCTGCTGAAGGCCATAGTCCAGCGTACTGAGAAGTACCATAGTCAATGGTTTCTGCACTGATTACGAAGCTGATCAGCATACTGTTGCTGTCTATTGCATCGAAGTCTACTTCGTGCTGGATCACGTATCCGTTCTGCCAGTTCAAAGTGATCAATGTTCCTTCTTCATGAGATTTATTAAAAGTAATTTCTCCTTGTGTAGGCTTGTATTTACCGTTTAGCAAGCTTTCAAGGATGTCAGATTTTTCAGTAGCTTCTACTGTTACTTTAATAAGAGCGTTAGAAGGATCTGATGCTACACGTCCTGATACGTCTGTAGATCTGGATACGCTGTAATTCATTTTTAACAGCTTCTGTCCTTCACCATTATTGAATTTTAAGATTCCTCTTGAATTTCTTTCTGCCATGATTGTAAATTTTGATCGTTAATAATATTTTGTGATTCGGTGATTGTCTAGCAAATATAGAGGCTCTTTTCTGCTAAAAAAAACTTTTGAATATAAATCTGAAAAATTGTAGTAGTTCTACGATTTCTTGTCGTAATTCTACGACAATAGATTTAACAAACCGACTCAAAACTCGATCAATAAATGATTTTAACTTATTGAAAAAGAATTGTAAAAATGATAATTTTACACATAAGTGAGAAATATTAAGATTTTTTTAATAGAAAATTAGTCTATTTTAACAGATCAATTTTTCACAAAAATAGCAACCAGTCAACACTGATTGCTACTATTATTTTTTATCTGAAAATATTTTACTGCTGCGTGTTTCTTCCTTCTTTTATGGAACGAACCAATATTTTATTTTTTCTTAGCAGAAAATCAGGCATCAGATCCACCGGAAGATAAAAAGGACTTTCTCCTTTTTTCTGCAGCTCTTCTACAATACCTGGGTTCCAGACAAGGATTTTATCCATATCTACATTCAGTTCATCGGCAACTACTTTCAAGCTGAAACCTGCATTGATCTCCGTTTCTGAAAGTGCAGCATCGGTTACTTTTCTGTTTCCATCCTCAAAGAAAACCTTATTGATTCTCGAGGAATTGTAGTTACTCAATACACTCTGAAGTTCTCCGGTAGCATAGCATGCGTTCAGGTATTTCTTCACATGATTAATGGTTTCTCCCGGAAGATATTTGTAGAACTCATGGTATTGAGAGGAACCGGCAGCCTGCATTGCTTTGGCAATATTTCCCTCACCACAGTTATAAGCAGCCACAACGGTAACCCAATTGTTATATTTTTTATAAAGGTTGCTTAAAGAAATAGCCGCCGTTTTGGTACTTTTATAGAGATCGGTACGGCCCTGCTCTGTAAGTCCATACTGGTTGGCATGTGCCGTCATCAGCTGCCAGACCCCTACTGCCCCTGCTCCGGAGGTGATATTTCTGTTAAAATGAGACTCTATCAGGGCAAGATTTCTCAAGTGCTTGGGAAGCCCCTTCTGAAGAAGTAACTGTTCAATAAATTCTACAAGATCTTTATTCGCATTGATGATTCCTTTGTACTTTTTCACACTGCTTTCCGAGGTATCGGAAGCGGCAAGAAACTGTCCGTTTACCAAGATAACGGATCCTAATAATAGAAAACCTGTAAAGATATTTCTGACAATTGTTTTCATTTTAATTTTATTTATAAGCAAAAAGGCAAAAAACTGATGTGCAGATCTGCCTTTTTGCTTCATCATTTAATCTACTTTCCAGCTTAGCTGTTCTTCTTCATTATTCCAATCCACATGAATGGTTTGTCCGGATTTCACTTCTTCTCTTACAATCATTTTAGAGATCGGTCTGGCAAGCTGTGCCCGAATCACTCCGGAAATCTGTCTAGCTCCATATTTGCTGCTGAATCCTCCCAGCGCAAGGTTTCTTACAGCATCTTCAGTGATTGTTAAAGCAATTCCCAATCTCGTTAATGAAGTATGAAGCGATTTCAACTGAATATTAAAGATTCTTTCCGCAATTGATTCTGTGATCGGTGCAAAAGGAATAATCTCTGTAATTCTTGCAAGAAATTCAGGTCTGAATCGTCCTGAATTTGACATGATCTGCATCAGTGATGATGATCCCGGGATTTTACCTTCTTCAAACTGTTTTACAATTTCTTCACTTCCGATATTGGAGGTGAATAGGATCAATGCATTGCTGAAATCTCCTTCTTTTCCTAATTTATCATGAACTTTTCCTTCGTCCATAATCTGAAGGAATACATCAAAAACAGAATGGTGGGCTTTTTCAATTTCGTCAAACAAAACAACGGTATAAGGCTGTTGTCTGATTTTATTCACAAGCATACCTCCTTCTTCGTATCCTACATATCCCGGAGGCGCTCCGTATAATAATGCTGCGGAATGTTCTTCTTTAAATTCTGACATATCAAAACGTACCATTGCCTTTTCATCATTGAAAAGCAATTCTGCCATTGATTTTGCCAGCTCTGTTTTACCGGTTCCTGTAGGCCCCAGAAGGAAGAAAGATCCTATAGGCTGCCCCGGTTTATTCAATCCGCTTCGGTTTTCAACGATAGCATCAGAAAGGATTTTTAATGCATGATCCTGCCCTACGACTCTGTTCAGGAGAAGAGATTCCATATTCAGGAGTTTTTCTTTTTCCTGAGCCTGAATCTTCCCGATCGGGATATTTGTTTTAGCAGCCATTACAGCAGCCAGTTCCAGTCTGTCTACTTTTTCTCTTTTCTTCGCAGCATGCTGTAGAAGCTCTGTATAGGTATCTTCAATAATCTTCTGAATCTGATCTACCGGCATAGAATTGTCTATTGACGGCTGTTCGCTCAAGGAACCCCAAAGAATTGGGCTTATCTTGTCTCTCAGCAGGTTATAGGTCCAGATCAGTTCATCAGCTTTATCTTTGTTGTCTGCGTATTCTTCTTTTAATAGGGCATCATAGCTTACTTTCCAGCTGTCAAGTTCTTTTTCAGAAAGCTCATCAAGCATTTTGATGGCCGCCATTGTTCTGTCTAATAAGTCGATTGCAGCATCCGGTAATTTTTTACCTTTTGCATATCTTTTTGCCAGACGTACACATTCCGGAATAGCTGTTTTTTCCACTTCAATACCGTGGTGTTTTTTGTATCCTTCAAGAAGGACATCAATCATTTTCACACAGGTCTTCTCATCCGGCTCATGAACGGTTAGCACTTCAAAACGGCGGTTAAAAGCCTGTTCCGGCTCTATAATTTTTCTATATTCTTCCTGAGTTGTAGCTCCAATTACGGTAATCTCACCTCTGGCGAGCTCAGGCTTGAGAAGGTTTGCAACGTTTCCGATGCTTCCTTTCGGGTCTAGAAGGGTATGTATTTCATCAATGAAAAGAATAGCTTTTTCAATTTTCTTACATTCATTGATTACTTTTTTCAGGCGGTCTTCAATTTCGCCTTTATAAGAGGTTCCGGCTAATAATGCTCCGGTATCCAGTTCCAAAAGAGTACCGTTTTTAAGCATTTCAGGGACATTTCCTTTGGTAATTTCAGTAGCAAAACCTTCAACCAATGCCGTCTTTCCTACGCCCGGTTCTCCAATGATAATCACATTCGGTTTGCTCCTTCGGCAAAGGATCTCTACCAGCATTCTGAGTTCTTTATCTCTACCGATAATATTTTCAACTTCTCCTTTTCTCGCCTGTGCGGTTCTGTCTACACAATAGCTTTTAATGGAAGGGAAAGAAGAATCTGAATAGTCTGAACCATTTGAAAATAGTGAAGAGAAATTCCCATCCTCTGGGACCGTAAACGGTGTATCTTTTCTATATAGATTGAATATCTCATGCTCCCGCAATGGAAGTGATTTCAGCTGCTGAAGTGAGAATACAATCTGTGGTTTTACGATTGCTGTAAGAATACATATTGGAGTAATTTCATCCAATCCTAACTTTAAACGGATATCGTCAGCTTCTTCTACAAGGGTATCTACCGCATCATCCTGCCCTACTTCATCAGGAAGATGATTGGTCTTGGGATATTCTTCAATGCGGACATCTGCCCATTCATAGAAATAACCTGGATCTTTATCTATACTTTTCAGGAATTCATTCAGCCCGATATCTTTATGCATTAAAGCCTGCAGGATATGCGGGCCGCCATAAGTTCCATTATAATTTTCTTTCGCTATCGACTGAGCAATGTGAAATAGCTGTTTTACTGTTTCGTTGGTTACTAGTACTCCCATTTATAATTTTCTTATATTAATATATTTGCGTTCTGTTTTAATGTGCTTCAGATTTGATGGTATTGATCTGTATTTTTCATCCCTGATTAACAGAGAATCAAAAAACGTTCTTTTATCTAGCTAAAATTAAATATTTTATTCTAAACGACATAAAGATAGTTAATTCTTCAATCAGAGAAGTAACAACCGTATTTTTTTCTTTTTCAGGATGATTCCGGTATTATAATATCCTCACAAATTCTTCTCCTGAATCCTATTTTATTTACATATTCAAAAAATATAACAGCATCAGACTGATCCACTGAAGTCCTATGTAGATATAAAATATCATCGCTGAGGGTTCTGCCAGTTCATTTAACTTTTCAATAAGTGTTGTTTTAATGATATCGGAAAAGTCCGCGTTTTCTGCTCCCAGATTCAATTCATCAAACTTTATTTTATTTAAAGCATAGCCTAAGATGCGTTTGAGAATTTTATTTTCTGAACTGTTTTTAAATTCATTCAACAGTTTCACTTTGGCAATGGCAAAATCTGCACTGGTTCGGATTACCGTTGGCTGTTTTGCTTTAAATATATTGATGATTTTATCTATAAAGGGAACAACAATGGTCTTTGAATGATCCTGCAACAGTTTATTGATCACCACAGACATCACATATTTTGTGGCAAAAACAATCGTAAAAAACGGGGCAATAATCATCAGCAAATAAAAAACAGCTGCAGAAACGGGTTTGGCCTTAATTGTTATTATTAAAAATGCAGGAATCCCTGTATGCCCCAATGCCGGACCTAAACGGTCTGACAAAATATAAATCCCCAATATAAGGGTGATGAGCGTGGAGAGAATTCCTATTGCATAGATTTTCAATATACTGAAGATGAATACTGCGGATAATTTGGAAAAGTATTTCAGGTGATCAGTGATTTTGTTCATTATTGCTTTTTCGGTTATTATAGTTTTTGCTGCACATTCAAGTCAAAAAAGACCGCCTTAAATAGGGACAGTCTTTTTCTTATGAATGTTGATAATGTGTATAAATTCTAGCTGGATGGCCAAAGTCCTGCATATTGGGAAGTACCATAGTCAATGGTTTCAGCACTGATTACGAAGCTGATCAGCATACTGTTGCTGTCTACTGCATCAAACTCAACCTGATGCTGGATAACATATCCGTTCTGCCAGTTCAAAGTGATCAATTTTCCTTCTTCGTGAGATTTATTAAAAGTAATCTCTCCCACTGTAGGCTTGTATTTACCATTTAACAGGCTTTCAAGGATATCAGATTTTTCAGTAGCTTCTACGGTTACTTTGATAAGAGCGTTAGAAGGGTCTGATGCTACACGTCCTGATACGTCTGTAGATCGGGATACGCTGTAGTTCATTTTTAACAGCTTTTGTCCTTCACCATTGTTGAATTTTAAGATTCCTCTTGAATTGCTTTCGGCCATGATTAGTAAATTTTAATCGTTAGTAATATTTTGTGATTCAGTGATTGTTTAGCAAATATAGAGGCTCTTTTCCTCTAAAAAAAACTTTTGAATATAAATCTGAGAAATTGTAGTAGTTCTACTACTTATTGTCGTAATTCTACGATAATAGATTTACATATGTTTTTATAACATCCATGAATAAAGCGTTTTAAGATATATCCCATTTTTAAGATAAAAATGATTTTTACACCTGAAAGAGAAATAATCACAGGATTCAGGATTTAAATTTGCCCTCATAGTTTCTAATTTCATCTTCACAGCACAAAAAAAGCAGAAGTATCGACTTCTGCTTTTGATATCATAAAATGAATTTCTTAATGCTTAGTATATTCCGGTTGTTCTCTCGGAATTCTTGTCGGTGTAAAATACTCATTAAGCCAGTAGAACGTCTGCCCGTTTTGCTGGATCTTTACAGCAGGGTTATTTCTGTTGGCAAGCATTCTGTCTGCCAGATTTTTATAGTGTTGGAAATAATTTCTTACCGTTTCATTAGGAACAATTTTCGATTTCTTCCAGCCTTTCAGTTTGTACTTAGCCATCAGCTCTTCTTCAGAAAGATCAAAACCTGTACTCATACCAATAGCATAAGACATTGGCAGCTCATAAAGATCTCCTTTATCCAGGAATTTGATCGTTGGATTGTACTTCTTCAGCAGTTTCACATACTCTTTCACTGCTCTCGCCTGATTAAAGTCTGCACGGTCTGCCTGAGTATTTCTGTATACTTCGGTATAAAAAGTTTTTAAGTTATCATACTCAGATTCAGAAATAAGAATTCCTTTTTCTATTCCCGGTGTAAAGTCTTTCAGATCTTTTGGAATGTAACCTTTTACAAGGAAAGGACTTCCGTAGTTGATCAGCTGGGCTGCAATTCCCGCAGAAACCGGATTGGTAAGTCCTGGATATAGATATTTATATTTTAAATCAACATCTGTTCTTCCTGCTCCTACCGATGAGTGGAAATATTCATTAAGTGACTTATCAACAGTCTGATTGTCTAAAGTAACCTGTGAAATAAGACTGTCAACAGATTTTTTCAGGAATCCTGGAGTCGTTATATCTCCTTTTTTAGGGAAAATAACAAATCCCTGAGACATACTCTGTTTAGGATAAGCCAGAGAGAAGAATCCGGCGTCACCTTCTACCAGGCTAAAATTATTCTTGGTAAGAACATCATACTGGTTGATGATCTTTTGCTTTTTAAGTTCAGCAATATTTTTGGCGGTATTGGTAACCACATTTTCTGCCATCAATACAAAATCATTATAGTTGTCTGATGATCTTGCATTGGTCTGGAACATGATCAACCTTGCCTGAGCCTGAGTCAATGAGCTGATTACACTGTACATATTTCCGCTCTGGTTGGCAGAGGTTCCTACAGTGACTACAATATTGGTTTCATCAGAAACGTTTGAAAGAAGGTTTCCGGCTGCCGTAAGAGCTTCTCCTACCGGCTGATACCCATTATTGCTTGCGCAGTTCATTTCATTCGTTTTCTGATCAATAAACGTAGAGATCTTACTGTAATCTGTACTAAGATTGGACACAGAAATATTCTCTCCACAAGGGTTATTTTTGTATAAAACCACACCGTATTTAACATTATTAAAATAGGATGGCTTTTCGAATCTAAGCTGTAGATCCTGCAATAATGATTTTACGATAGGGGCATAAGGTGCATTTCCTGCACTTACATCCAACGCAAAGACAATATTGATATTTTTATCTCTTTCTGTAATCTCTCTGTAGCGGTCAAAATAAATAGGTTCACCCAGAACATTGGATACAAAGTTCTTGCTGTAATCTAAAATATTGGTGAAGTATTTTGTTTTGGAATCAAGGGTTGGGGCTTCTTCTAATGGCAGGCTTACAGGGAAAATATTTTCCAGAGGTTTTCTTTTGTTCACATCTGTAAGAAGAATTGCCGTTTTGTTTTCGGCGTCTGATGCAGATCCTCCAGGATATCCTTCATGAATTCCCAAGGCAGAATCGTTGATCCCTGTTGTATTTTTAAGTTTAATAGCGGAACGTTCTCCCCAGGTAGAGATCACATTGGAACTCACCCATCCGTAAAGACCTTTACCGATGCTGTCTATATCTATTGAAGGTTTTTTACCTACTAAAAATCGTTTGTTATTTTCAGCCTGTTTGTAAACATATACAATTTGTCCGTTTGGAATTTTCACCTTGGCTGCTTCAATAAGACTTGGTGAATTGAACACCATAATGGAGTCATTTTTATAGTACCTTTCAGCATTCTTGATGACTTCGCTGTTACTTGGCACTACTGCTACTCTTACAGGATACCCTGTTTTTTCACTTTTTAAAGCATTGTTCCAAAGAAGAAGGTCAGATTCCGGAATCCAGCCATATGTTTTGATTGATTTTGACGAAACTTTTTTCATTAAAGCATCCGGAACATATTCCGCTACTTTTACCATCCCGTCTCTATGTTTTAAAACCATTAATGGCTCAAGGAATTTCACTTCTTTGTAAGACTTCTCGTCATCTTTATCCAAATAAGCTGTATTTCTTGATCTGTCTGAAATAACAATCCATGGAACTGACTTTTTAGGATAACCGTTAACGACAGGGGAAGCATCCACCTGCCCGTACTGTGACGGCTCCGGGGTTTTCTTTGACGGTAGCTTTACCTGGCAACTCGTCAATAATACTGATAACCCTATATAATATGCTGCTAGAGGAAATTTATTTTTCATCCTATTTTATCTTTTAATGATTGGCGCATCCGTAATATCGGACGATATTATTTGCTTTGGTTGATTTCTACTTTTGTTACACACTCCTGCTTATCATCCAGGTTTACTTTTACCGTCTGGATAACCGTGTTTTTATCAAACTGAAGACCTGCACAATACATGTAGAAGTTATTCACTTTACTGTCATTTACCTTTACTACTGTATTTTCATTGTTACACAGGTAAGTTTTCAAAAGGTAATTATAATGCATATTGAAGCTGTTTCCATTGGCAATCTGCTGCAGGTGATACTTGAAATCATTATCTACTTTTGCATAAGAGTCTTCTACAGACACTTCATCTTCTGCAAGAGCATCATAAGCCGGAAGAATTTTGATACGGTGATAGATAGGCTCCTGAGTTTCTTCAGTGTACAGGGTTACCAGATAATCTCCAGGTTTTTTATAAGAATAGATCGTAAATTTATCCTTGGCATCTGTATTTCCCGATTCTCCGAATTTCCATGCAAACTGCTTGGCATCAGAAACGGCCCGAAAAGTTACGTTCTCATTTTGCATAGCCTGAGTGACAGCTTCGATAGTTGTTGTCGATTTTGCACTATCTTTAGGCTTCGGAACGCTTCTTGCGCCTACCATTACAGGGAAAGATTTCGTATACTTATTGTCAACGATCAAGCTCACCTGATAATACCCCGGTTTATTATAGAAGTGAATTCCACTGTTTTTATCTGAAGTTGTCCCATCTCCGAAATTCCATCTTTTGGTTTTTGCAAACTGGGTTTTATCTTCGAATAAAAGGGTGTCTCCTACCGCCAGTGAAGACGGATAAACCACTCCAACAATATCATCGGCTGAATGGATTACTTTTTTCTGCAGCCATAGAACAACCAATGCTGCGATGAGCAAAGTTGCAATAACACCGATAATAATGTTCTTCTTGTTCTTTTGAAAATAATTCATAGTTAATAATTGTGATGTGTTTTATGTGTAGTTCCTAGTATTTACTGCTTATTGTATTCTTGCTTTCAGATCCTGCTCACGCTGATAAAGCTTATTCTGTTTATCTTTAAATCCAATTCTGCATTCATCTACCTGTTTCTGGAAAATTTTGATGTCTTCCGAGGTTGTTGAAATGACTTTTTTATCATCAAAATACATTTTGTAGAATTTGGCGATCTGAGGGTAGGCATCTTTTCGGATATCAACAACGTCGGTACCATTGAAATAGCTGTTAAGGTCGTTTACCCCTAATTGAATATTATTTTCCACAAAAGGCTGTGGTCCATCATTGGTCAGTTTTGTGATCATGGTATACGTACTGTCCATGATTGGCAGAACAACTTTTTGGTGTTGTTCAAATTCGGCTTTCTGCTCAAGGTTCTGAATACCTCTTACATCTTCATCTGAGAAGGGAGATACAAATCCTTTTAAAAAGATCACTCCCAAAAATAACATCGCAGTCACAAGCATCAGTATTAAATAAAAAAACTGATAATGCCTTTCTTTCTTAGATAGTGTGATTTGTCCTTGCATATCTTTTCTTTTTATCTTCTTCTTTTACTTCCGGTGAAATTTCTCGTAGGGTCTTTTCTAAGCTCATTGTTGGTCACTTTTATTTTACCCATACATTCATCGAGATCTCTTAAAACGGTTTTCTTCTGATACTCCACTTCAATGATCTTAGCTTTCAAAGTCATCATCGGTACAATCTGCTTCATCAGTACAGCATAATGCTTAAAGCTTTGTACGCTGTCTTTACCCATAATATTTTTAGCATCCCTCACATTATCCATAATACTGGTTCTTAGGAATACATCATTCTCCACCTTATTGATACTAAGCTGGTTCATTTTGTCGTAAATATCATCAATGTGATCTCTCAGTACGTCACTTCGAAGCATCAGTTCTTTATACGCTTCGGCTTCCCGGCTGATCCCTTCCCGCTGTATATCATAACTCTTAAAAAAGAGAAATAAGCAAGCAAAAGTTACAACCGACAATGCGACAAAAGACAGTATAAACTTCCAAATGCCTATTCTGACGTCAGATTTGTTTAATTTTTTTTCCCTGTTAGAAGACATAATTTGCGATTTGTTTGGCCTGTGAAAGTATAAAAAAAAAATTTTATGCACAATACGTAATTTCCCTAAGCCTGTTTCGTGAAAACCCTGATTAACTTAATATTAATTTCCTCTTTGATAAGTTTTTCATACATTAGACCTCTAAATTTTAAATATCATTTGCCAAATCGATATTAAGAATGAGCAAAATATTATCTAATACCGTACGTTTTTCCATCGCTGACAGTGATTTTTATTTTAAAAAAATAATGATCAAAACACTGATGGAAAATCCTTTCTATATGCTTCTGAATGATTGTAATAATGGACATGAGCTGGTCAACAGAATCTACAGAAGACAGGAGGATGTGTTCATTATTGAACTTTTTATGCCGGTATTAAGCGGGATTGAAGCAATCAAATACATCAGAAAAAATAATTCGGAAACTCCTATTATCACCTATTCCGGTACTTATCAGGAAGATATGGCCGAAATTCTTTCGAAGATTCCTAATATCTATTACTGTCAGAAAAAAAGCACCATCATCAAGGACATTATCAAAGGGGGCATTGCTTCTGAAGATTTTGACTACCAAGCCTATTCCAAAGAATGGGAGCAGCAACCCCTTGCTGTACAGGAATATATGGACAGGCAGAAAAAAGGACAGGAAGAACTTTCTCCGGCAGAAATACAGCTGATGAGATTCTGCTATGAAGGATTCAGTAATAAGGAAATAGCAGAAAAACTTAACCTGAGCACCAGGACTATTGACACCTATATCAACCGGCTTACAGAAAAGCTGGGACTGAAAACCAAGCTCCATCTTATCCGTTTCTGCGTGGAAAATGGATATTACAATTCCAGTTTATAAAAAATTCTGATTTCAGATTCAAAATTTTAAATTCCGGATATCGGGTGAAGGCAGATTATTTTTTTTTTCAAACGCTGCATTTAAGATAAAAATCCCCTCAACACCTATTATTAAGCCATTTATTAAATTTTATTCATCAAAATTCTGTACCTTTATACCGCTATATTATTTTATTATTAAATTAACTTAGCCCTGCATTAATATGGTGTATACATTCAAAGCGCAAGTATTTGAATAAAAATATTTTGTCACTAATTTGCTAGTATTCAATTTTTTTAACTAAATTTGCACACCTAAAATTTAAAATTAAAATAAGGAAATGACAAAGGCAGAATTGGTAAACACCATCTCAAATAAGTTGGGAACAGAAAAGAATGAAACACAGAAAGTTGTAGAAGCTTTTATGCAGGAGATCAGAACTTCTATGTATAATGGGGATAACGTTTATCTAAGAGGTTTTGGATCTTTTATCATTAAAACAAGAGCTGCTAAAACAGGAAGAAATATTTCTAAGAACACTGCAATTGAGATTCCTGCTCATAACATTCCTGCTTTCAAACCTTCAAAATCTTTTGTTGAGAAAGTAAAAACTAAAGTTGCAGTAAAATAAGAACATTAACTGAATATTAACTAGTTACTAAAAAATTAAAATTATGCCAAGCGGAAAGAAAAGAAAAAGACACAAGGTTGCGACTCACAAAAGAAAGAAAAGAAGAAGAGCAAACAGACATAAGAAAAAATAATCTCTTTTTTTCGAGATTTACAATATAATAATATAGTTGGTGGATTTAAATTTAAAAAAGTTCACTGACTATATTTTTGTTTGCAACTATATAAGATTCTTCGGATGATGGAGGGTTTAAAATATTATT
Source organism: Chryseobacterium sp. KBW03 (assembly GCF_003852415.1). Lineage (NCBI taxonomy): Bacteria > Pseudomonadati > Bacteroidota > Flavobacteriia > Flavobacteriales > Weeksellaceae > Chryseobacterium > Chryseobacterium sp. KBW03. The sequence continues at coordinate 26,924 of NZ_QAJO01000002.1, forward strand.
TTAATAAACATATAATGGTTTTCATTCAAAATCCTTATATTTAATAGATGAATTAATCGACAAAAAACATCCAATCCCTATAATCTTAACAATTTTATCTTATTAAAAAATGAAGAAAGAACTAATAGTTTCGCATGAAGATGATCTTACAAAGATTGCACTGCTGGAAGACGGAAGACTATGTGAACTTCATGAGCAAGAAGACAAAAGCGATTTTATAGTTGGAGATCTGTTTATAGGAAAAGTAAAAAAACTTGCGCCCAATCTGAATGCAGCATTCGTCAATATAGGATATGACAAAGATGCATTTCTGCATTATCAGGATTTGGGACCTCAGTATCTTACATACAGAAAGTTTTTGAAAGATACTATTTCTAAAAAACAAAGCACTTCGAGCTTAAAAAATTTCGAGATACAACCCGAAATAGACAAAAACGGAACAATAGATAAAGTAATTGCCAAGGACGATCTGGTCCTGTTACAAATTACTAAAGAACCAATTTCTACAAAAGGTCCTAGAATCTCTACCCAGATTTCACTGACAGGACGTTTTCTGGTTTTAATTCCTTTTGACAATAAAGTTTCTATATCCAAAAAGATCAGAAGTTTTGAGGAAAAAGAAAGACTGAGAACCCTGATTGACAGCATCAAACCTGAGGGATTCGGCGTTATTATCAGAACTGTAGCGGAAGGAAAAAAAGTAGCCGACCTTCACAATGACATGAATCAACTGGTTCAGAAATGGGAAAGCACTTTTAAAAACATCCAGAAAAATAAAGTTCCGTCTAAAGTTTTAAGCGAAGAAGACAAAGCTTCAGCTATTTTAAGAGACAATTTTAATCAGGATTTCGTGAGTATCATCTGCGACGATGAACAGATGGTAAGCGAAATGACAAATTACGTAGAAGTAATTGCCCCTGAGAAGAAAAACATTGTCCAGTTTTATGATTCTCATATTCCTCTTCTGGAATATTACAATGTTGAAAAACAGCTTAAACAGAGCTTTGGAAAACACGTTAACATTCCAAGTTCTAAAGGCGCTTATCTTGTTATTGAACACACAGAAGCACTTCACGTCGTTGACGTCAACTCCGGGAACAATATTACCACCGGAACCGCTGTCAACAAAGAGCATGCACTGAAAGTGAACAAAATGGCCGCTACTGAGATCGCACGACAGCTTCGCCTCCGCGATATGGGAGGGATCATCGTTATCGATTTTATAGATATGCCAAATTCTGATCACCGAAGAGATCTCTACGAGCACTTAAAAGAGGAAATGAATCGCGACAAAGCTCGCCACAAAATACTTCCTCCCAGTAAATTTGGTCTGATCCAGATCACCAGACAAAGAAACCGTCCGGAAAAACAGATCGAAACCAAAGAAGAAAACCCGAACAAAGACGGAGAAATTGTTGCTCCGATTGTCATCGTGGAAAGAATGGGTGAAACCTTAAGAAACATTCTGCAGAAAGAAAAAGGAAAAGTCTACCTGCATGTACACCCATTTGTGGAAGCCTACCTTACAAAAGGCATCAAAAGTATCCAAATGAAATGGTTTATCAAATACAAAAAATGGGTAACCATCGTTCCAAGAGATTCTTTTAAATATTTAGAATACAAGATCTACAATTCCAAAAAAGAAGAATTGATAGAATTTTCTAATTAAGACAAAATTCAAACCTCCGAATAATCGGAGGTTTTTTTATTATGTTTGCCAATAACAAAGAAAACAAGACAGCTCCCACAGTAATTTTTATATCAAAATTAACGACCACCGGGACCATTGATACTGCTTTCGAAAATGGCACTTTAGTACATAAAAAACTGATTAAGAAGTAAAACTCATTTCTTTTCAAAAGTATTTACTTAATTTTAGTAAATACTTTTTTATTTATCATGAGCAGAGAACATCACTACAAAACGATCATTCAGTGGACAGGAAATAAAGGAACCGGAACAAGCGGTTATAGAGACTACGAAAGAAGCCACGTAATTTCAACAGAGAATAAAACCGTAATTGACGGCTCTTCTGATCCTGCATTCCGTGGTGATAAAACGAAACATAATCCGGAAGATCTGTTTCTGTCTTCTCTTTCTGCCTGCCATATGCTTTGGTATCTTCACTTCTGTTCTGAAGCCGGTATTATTGTAACCTACTATACTGATGAAGCAACAGGCATAATGACGGAAACAGCAAGTGGAAGCGGTCATTTTACAGAAGTAACTTTACATCCTGCAGTAACTGTTGCGGAAGCATCAATGATAGAAAAGGCAGAGCAGCTTCATCACAAAGCCAACGAATATTGTTTCATTGCCAATTCGGTTAATTTTCCGGTAAAGCATATCCCCATTATGTTAGTTAAATAAATTAATAATCAAAAATTATATCTAAAAACAATGATGGATAGTATACTTTAACAATAATAACTCTAAAAAACTCCACAAAAAGAGAATTATTTAATGAAAAATCAACAATAATAACGTTTTACTATCAATAAAAACACAATAAATTGAAAATATTTATCAATTTTATTCAAAATGTAAAGTTTTTTTCCTATTTTTATATAAACAAAACAAACCATGATGAAACCAAGATTGACCATTTTTGATGAACCCATGCTTTACACTGAGGGATTATCAAGACTGCTTACACAAAGCAAAATTTTCAGCACAATTGACACTTGTAATTCTTTAGAAACCCTCTCCAAAAACTTAAAAAAAGATCCTCCGGAAATGCTTGTTATGAGCTCCAATATGCTAATGCTCACGGAAATCTGCAAGTTGGTAGAAAGTATTATCTCTGAACATAAAAGTACTAAGATCACTATCATTGGAAACTCATATGATATGATCGATATCCGGAAACTCTTCAACAAAGGGATTAAGGCTTATCTCGACAAAAACTGTACATATGATGAGTTTCTGAAATCCATTAATGTTTTACTTCTTAATGAGATCTACATTTGTGACCATGCGAAGGAAAGAATGATCAATTTCATCAGTAGTGAACAGGAAAAACCCAATCCTCACATCAAAGAACCGCTTACCCGCCGCGAAATGGAAATCCTTAAACTGATATGTGACGGAAACAGCAGTAAAGATATATCTGAAAAACTTTTTATCAGTATCAACACGGTAGAAACACACCGAAAAAGAATTCTTTTGAAACTCAATGCGAAAAACTCAGTCGGAATTGTAAAATATGCTATTGAAAACCATATTATTGACTGAAAATCTCCCATGAACAACTCAAAAAATTCCAAACTTTACAGTCTGGAATTTTTTTATGCCTGAATTCGGTCTTATGAATCAGACAGACAGCTCATTATTAAACTTTATTTTTTTAAGGCCGAAAGTGAGGCAAAGAGATCAGAAACTGAGGAATGAAAATGTGTGTGTTACTTTTATCCTTGATGTTTTATCTGCAAACAACTCAAATTTCTAATCTCAAGCTCACATCCTGGAACTTTAAACCTTAAAACCCGGACTTTATAGTAGTAATAATCATCTTTTATTTGAAAAGCCCATCTATATAAATGTCAATGAAAATGATAAACAATATTAAACTTAAAAACATTAAACCTTACTCATAATCCGGCATTTCTCCATTGCTGAAAAGTGAAGCACGGGTAAGATCTGTCAAGCTACTGGTCAGGTCGATTACCATCACATCTCTCTGGGAAATATTATCATTGGAAGTATTCATAAAAATGACCTGTGCATTATTCGGTGAGAATCTCGGATCAAGATCATTGGTACCCATCACTTTTTCGCTTTCAGCAGAGATATCACTTACGACATCGCTAACCATATTATAAATGAAGATATGTGAATCAAGCTGACGGTAGTTTCCGCTTCCATCCACATACCCTGAAACATCACGGGTAAACAGAAGAAGCTGTCCATCTACAGAAAAATTCAGCCCACCACTCGCTCCTACAGAGCCGGACAATACCGTTTTAATGATATTTCCTGTGGTATCTATCACATAAATTTTCGTGTTATAACCGTTGTAATCATTGGTTTTCAAAGCAATTTTACTTCCGTCATAGCTCCAGTCACATTCGGAGATCAGACTTCCGTCCGGAGTGGTATAGACCAGGCTCAGGCCGCTTCCGTCTTTATTGATCCTGTACAGCTTATTAAAGTTTGAATAAATAAGCTCTTTACCATTTGTACTCCAGGCAAAATCCATCTCATAGTTATTAAAACCTGCCACAGGCACCGTTGTTACTTTAAAAGGATTAGAACCATCCGGATTGGCAGTATAAATATGAGTGCTTCCGCCTTCTGTACGGAGAAATGCTATGAGACCTGCATTATTGTTTTTACGTGGCCGCCAGCTGTTGTAGGAAGAATTGGTAAACTGGAAGTTATTTCCCTGATCGTCGCTGGATATGATGACGAAGTTTCCATTCTGTTTTTGTGCATAATGATACCGGTTGGATGGAACCGTGTTGGTCGTAAATTTACTGATAGAGCTTAAAACTGGCTGGTGAATGCCGTCCGAAACAGACACCTGCCAGAAGTAACTTACACCAAACTTCAGATTTGAAAGCGTATAATGATTCGCTTTCAAATCATTAACCTGAATCACATTAGTGTCAAGATTATTTTTAATTGTCAAACTGTATTTCAAGACATCCGCTGTATCGGGATCTGTTGCGCTCCAGGTTAATTCAACGCTCAAAGGTTGATTGACTGCGTTATCTATCGGACTTAACAACTGTGGTGTAGCGGGAGGAGAATTCAATGATGTATCATCATCCATCTCAAAAACTACCGTTACCACCTGATTTTGATTCTGTATATTGACAGACTGGAAGCTGGTAATGTATCCTGAAAGTTCTGCTTTCACAGAGTAATTACCTACGGGCATGGCAGCGATCTCAAAAGAACCGTCCGTACCACTGAATACCGTCTGTGTCGTAGGATTGGTAAAAATTTTCACATTAGGAATCGGCACATTACTGCCTCTTTTTACGACTTTTCCTTTTAACATTCCTGTTTGAGCCTGCTCTACAAGGTCTTCATTGCATGAAAACAGACAAAAAGCAAAGATGAATATGCTGAGTATTTTAATTATAGTTTTCATAATTCGTGTTTTTATTTGTTTCCGAAGTAAAAGTTGATTCCTATACCAAAGCGTAAAGCCTGATCTTTTCTTTTTCCATTCACAAGGCCTTCCCAATTGTCTTTGAAGCCCAGGTCATATTGAGCGGAAGCTCTCAGTGAAACATTCTGGCTGATCATATATTCCAGCCCGCCACCGACTTGTGCTTTATATTGAGGTTTATATTTTGAATACATCGCTCCTGCCCCACCGTATATGTATGGGCTAAATCTGTATTTTGGGAAAAGCAGATATTCCAGGTTCACTTCAGGACCGTAATAGTTTCTTTTCACAATATTTGAATTTTCCAGCGTAAAATAATTACCGTTCACTTCTACATTCAGGTAAGGAGTAAGGAAATATTTGAATCCTACTTTGCCTCCAACGTTCATTTTAGGGTCTACATAATCGTCTCGGACTTTCTGACCTTCAACATTGGCAAATACGGAAAATTTCTGTCTGTAATTATCTGGAAATCTGCCACCGACTGCTCTTCCGTTATTTTGTTCCTGTTCACTATTGTATTCGTTAATTAATGCCTGATATGGCCCATTAGCATCCACAGCTTTTCCCCATATTTTATCTCTTATCCCTTCTACAATAAGAGATTTCACAGCTTTTTCAATAGCTTCGGTTACAGCTAGCTGAACGGGCTCATTCTGGGTGAGACCTACCTCAGCTTCCAGGAGTCTTTCCGTATCAATATATCTGAAAAAACTTCCGTTGACGCTGGTTGAAAGTATTGTTTTGGAGGTATAAACAGTCTTAAGAATCTCTCCGTTAAGCGTAGAAACAGCACGAAGGTAAATCGTAATCCTGTCCTGGCGGTACTGTGTGGAAGCTCCGATACCGAAATATCTTGCTCCAAGTCCTCCGGTCAGAATATTGCTGTCATAAGAAATGACACCGCCTTCAAGAAGAATTCCGGCGTACAAAAGAGGGGGAAGTGACTGGCTGTTTTTGTCTGCATCCTTTATATACTCCTGTCGTGTGGAGCGGATGATTTGTCTTTCATTGAGAAGATTGGCAATATTTTCCCTTTCGATAGGGATAAACCAATGGCTGTCTTCTAATGCTTTGATGAGGATGGTAGTGGTTCCCTGAGGAACTGCCGTACTCCAGTTGTTTCCGTTTTCGGAAGGCTTATACTGGCCGGTCTGGTCTCGGAATTTGTAGACTCCTATTACAATCTTCTCTTTGGGAAGCGGGAGGTTTTTCAATTCTGCGGTAGAAGATGTGACCTCTCCCATCGTTGGTTTTTCGGGATCCGAAGGTAAACCAAATATTGAACTACAAGCCTGCAGAATGCATAGCAGGAAACTACAGAAAAAGATTCTGGTGTAAGTGTAGGTTGTCATGGTAAGTTATTTTTAGTTATTTCCTATTTTGGGATTACGATCTCGGACTGATCGCCATTGCTGGTATCCAAAATATTGATTAAAAGTCCCTGATTAGTATTGGTGATCTGCAAATAAAGTGATCCAAAAAGATAATTTCCGGGCTTTATATTTCCGTCACCAAACTGTTCATCAAACAGTTTTCTTGAAAGTTCACTGAGAATTTGTCTGTTGAGACTCTGGGTAAAGCTGTCAAGAGAGTTTACACGATCCAGCAAGTTGCTGTAATCATTTTTTTCATCAAATTGATTTTGTGCATTAGCAGAGCTTAAAAGCCACTGATAATTAAACGTATCTCCTCCAAAAGCCGGATTTACCGGTTTATAGACGAGCTGCTGAGATTTTCCGTAGAAAATACCCGCGATAAAGGTCAAAATAATGATAAGGGTTTTCATGGCGGACATTTTTAGTAAATGAATTCATTTTTAATAAGGTTTTTCTTTGCGTTAAATTCTTTGATATATTTTAAGCTGTAGGTCAGCTGTTCTTTTAAATAATCTTCTGCAGGATTGGTCATAAAACTGTAAATAATTTTATCCTCAATCTGAATATTGATCTGGCCGCTTGTCCCACGAAGGGGAAGTTCTGTAATGGTAACGGCACTGCTGCTCTTATCCGGCAGCTGGCTATACTGCATATAAAACAGATCATAAAAGTCTTTCCCAACCTTTGTTTTGGTTTCATCAATGGTAAGTCCTCTCAGCTCATAGGCAGCGTCTTCTTCTATCTTTGCTGTTTTCTTTTTAAAAAGATCGCTGTTAAGCTCCAGGCTGTCTTTGGCTACCAATTTCTGGGTTTCTTCATCCCTGATATAAAGGAAAGCTTTCAAGGCATCTTTTGATTCAAGATTGACGCTGATCTCTGACAGTACTTTGACTTCATTGGGATTAACCGAAAATTTACCACTCTGCTGATTGTTTGAAAGGTTTCCTCCGTTTCCTTTTTTAATAGAAACCAATAGATAATTCAGTTCCTTATAAACGGCGGTATTATTCATTACAACTGCTTTCAATATAATCTGATTTTCAAGGAGACTGCTCTCTATCCTTGCATTTACTTTTTTATCTTCCTGCCCATAAGCCCATACAGACAGGAAGGTAAAAAAAGTGCTCAGGCTTAGGGAATATAAAATTTTCATCATTCGTGTTTTAATAATTTCTCATGAAAACTGTTTTATTGTCTCCCTTTACATTGATCTGAATTCCATCCGAAATACTGTTGCTTCCTGTAACATCAATAATATTATTGTTCCCTTGTGCAGTAACGGCGGCTTTTGTTTCTTTATCTGTAAATGAGTTGATAAAATAGAGGGTATTGAAATCTCCCAGCTGTTTTACTACAATATTTGTATGGGCGTTAAGAGAAAGCTCGGCATTGTTATAATCTCCTATCTGAATGATATTGGAACCGTAAGAACTCTGATCAATCTGCTGCCTGGCTATAAGATTTAAGATTGTATTACTGTTGACCTTATCCCAGTCTATTTCCTGTGCCTGCAATCGCAGTAGCGCGAAAAGAGTAATAGCACTCCATTTTAAAGTAGACATGGCCTATTTTTGTATTATACATGCATGCAAACCGGAGAAAAGTGAAGGTAAAAAAGGAGAAACCCTGTAGTTTCTCCCTTACAATTTCTAAGATTTACAGTATGTGTTATAGGGCTTAATTGGACTGATTCACAATCATTGAGTTTCCATTACCCATCTGAGTTCCTACATGGATGTGAGAATCACCACTTTGAGTTACCCAGGTAAAGTTACCGTTACCCATTTGAAGGTCAATAGCTGTGTTAGAATCTCCTATCTGGAACTGATAAAGTTGGTTGGCATTACCGGCTTGTATTCCCACAGAGGTATTATCATCTCCTACCTGAACTGAAGCAGCAATATTTCCATTACCTACTTGTGCGTGAGTAGCACTGTTATCATTACCATCCTGATACTGAACGAGAACGTTATTGGCTCCTACCTGAACTCCGCTAGCGTCATTTCTTCTTCCCAACTGAATTTGATATGCATCATTACCACTACCTAGCTGAATAGCTGAAGCGTCATTTCTTCTTCCGTCCTGATATTGAACGACAGAGTTACCCAATCCGATCTGTACTGAAGAAGCATCATTTCTTCTTCCGATCTGAGTTTGCTCTGTAGAATTAAGTATTCCAAGCTGCCAAGTTGAAGCAGAGTTTCTGTTTCCCATCTGGCTCACATCATTTGTGTTTCCGACACCTACCTGATCCACATCTATAGAGTTTCTGTTTCCGATACTTTGCGCAGTGTTGACATTCAAAATTCCAACCTGATCAATGTCTGCAGTATTACGATTCCCTGTTTGTGTTAAAGAATTGATGTTTAAAAGACCAGTCTGGTCTACAGTAGCAACATTTAAGTTTCCTGTTTGGGTAGTCACATCAATATTAAATTGAGCAAACCCGAAACTCATGGCGAATAGTGTAAGTACACCTGTAAGTAAATTTTTCATCTTAGTAAAAATTAATTGGTTAATAGTAAGGCAAAGGTAGCTTCTCCATCAAAGTGAAAAACCACCATCAAAGTGTAAATTTCAAAAGTCACTGTTTACGGGTGCAAGGGTCACCAATTGCCGTTGTAAGGAAATCATTGTTTTCAGTGAGGGGAAAACACGATCCCCATTTTCAGTGCTAAAAGTAAGTCAGTTCATGGTGAATATTGAGGTTGCGTTGACCATTATTCTCACTCATTATCCCCAATTTCCCATCAGCCTTGAAACATCACAGTTAAGGGTTTTAAACACTTTACAGTCATCAGCTCCTCAAATTCACTTTCAAAATAAAATTGACTATTGCTATTAAAAATTAAGGTTTAAAGTTTAAGATGTAACGTTCTTTATTCTTTGCTAGCTGCTCATCATCCATTTGTGGAACAAAATCGATCACAAAACATCTTTTCACGCTAATATTTGCATAGGTTAATTAATGTTAAGGCCCTTATTTCTTCAAGATATATTGCTAAATTTGAGCTATGGAAAATTTTGGAAAAGATTTATTGAGAAAAATAAAAAGCGTGGAACTTCCCGGTGAACACGCCCATGGAGTCTTCTCTCCCCCCTCCCGTCCCGTTTTTACTTATGATGAAGTATTGGCAAAAAACCCCAAATTTGCAGCTGTCAATATTGTATTATATCTGAAAGACAACGAGTGGTATTTTCCATTGATTCAAAGAACGATTAATGAGCACGACAGACACAGCGGACAGATATCGCTGCCTGGAGGAAAGCGTGAGGAAATGGACAGGGATTTTGCTGAAACCGCAGTAAGAGAAACTTCTGAAGAAATCGGAATTGATAAACATTATGTAAGGATTATCAGAGAAATGTCTCCCATCTATATTCCGCCAAGCAATTTTTATGTATACCCCTATATTTCCTATACTAAAAAGAACCCTGCTTTCGTTCTACAGCATAGGGAAGTTGTTGAAACCATAGAATTTCCTATCACTTCCTTCTTAAACCTGTCGGATACCCCCGAAATGATGGACCTTCCGAATGCAAGCGGACATGAAGTCCCAGTCATTAATTTCAACGGATATATTATCTGGGGAGCTACAGCGATGATATTAAGTGAATTCAGCCAGTTGCTGAAAAAAATGTAACTTTGCACTACCGTGTTTAATTGAGAGATGGCGAAGAAAAATATTTTCACCGATGCATTCGGAACCCCTTATTTTTTGAAAAGGTTTATTATTTTTATTTTAGGAGTTGTATCATACAGAAGATTCAACGGCTTTAATAAGTTAAAAATAACCGGGACAGAGCACCTTGTGGATCTTCCGGACTCTAACGTACTTTTTGTATCCAACCATCAGACCTATTTTGCAGATGTGGCAGCCATGTACCATGCTTTCTGTGCTGTAAACAATGGATACCTGAACACGATCAAAAATCCGATCTATCTCTTGAACCCAAAGATTGATTTTTACTATGTTGCAGCTGAAGAAACCATGAATAAAGGAATTCTTCCCAAAATCTTCAAAGTTGCTGGTGCTGTAACGGTAAAAAGAACATGGAGAGCAGAAGGGAAAAATGTCAACAGAATGGTAGACATGAGTGAGGTAGACAATATTATGAAGGCATTGGACAATGGCTGGGTAGCTACCTTCCCTCAAGGAACTACTTCCGCTTTTGCACAGGGACGAAGAGGAACAGCCAAATTGGTGAAAAATCAGCGTCCTATTGTCATTCCTATTAAAATAAACGGATTCAGAAGAGCTTTTGATAAAAAAGGACTCCGCGTAAAGGTAACCGGTGTAAAACCTACGATGGAATTCAAGGCTCCTTTGGATATCGATTACGATAACGAAAAAGCACCGGAAATTTTATTGAAAATCATGACTGCCATTGAGCAGACAGAGGATTTCAACCTATTACACAGTTATGATGAAGAACTTAAAGCTAAAAAATTAGAACAAAAGGACTCAAATAATTAAAGTAAAGACAAAAAATTATGAACAAAATACTTGGAATCTTATTCGCAGTCATAGTATTAGTTTCATGCAACAGCCAAAAGGTATATTCGGATTTTGATATCAGCTATTCGAAAAGTGGCGGCATTGCTCCTATTTATGAAAATCTGCTTATAAAGGGTAATAATGTACATTATTCTTTTGAAGGACAAGGAAAGAAACATAAGCAGGATTTTAAAATTTCCGATGAAGATTTAAAGAAACTGGATCAGGTTCTTTCTCAGAATAATTTCAGAAGAATACAGGAAGACCGTAAAAAATTGTACGACAATATTTCAACTTCCATCAACATCAAGAAAGGTCCTAATGAAGGCAGTAAATCAGATGCCAGTATGATCATTACAAACTATCAGACCAATTGGAACAATATTCTTGAAGCTTTCCAGCAGATCATTAATACTAATGTTAAAAAACAGTAAATACAATTGAAAACCCACTTCATTGCTATTGGCGGAAGCGCCATGCATAATCTTGCGATCGCATTAAAAGACAAAGGATATCAGGTGACAGGTTCTGATGACGCTATTTTTGAGCCTTCAAAATCCCGATTAGAAAAGAAAGGAATCCTACCTCAGGAATTAGGCTGGTTCCCGGAAAAAATCACTCCGGATATTGATGCTGTCATTCTTGGGATGCATGCACATCAGGATAATCCTGAGCTGGCAAGAGCAAAGGAACTGGGACTGAAAATATATTCTTATCCGGAATTTTTGTACGAGCAGTCTAAAAATAAAACCAGAGTTGTCATTGCAGGGTCTCATGGTAAAACAACCATTACCTCAATGATCCTTCACGTTTTGAATTTCCACCAGAAAGAGGTGGATTTCATGGTAGGAGCTCAGCTTGAAGGTTTCGACTGCATGGTAAAGCTGACACAGGATAATGATTTCATGGTATTGGAAGGTGATGAATACCTTTCTTCTCCTATCGACCTGCGTTCAAAGTTTTTACTGTATCAGCCGAATATCGCTTTAATGAGTGGTATTGCATGGGATCACATCAATGTTTTCAAAACATTTGATGATTATATTGATCAGTTCAGAAAATTTGTGGCAAGCATTACAGCAGGTGGAGTTCTGGTGTACAATGAAGAAGATGCTGAAGTGGTGAAAGTAGTGGAAAATGCTGAAAACTATTTCAGAAAAATTCCTTACAAAACTCCTGAATACGAAATCAATAACGGTAAAGTCTATTTAAAAACCGAAATGGGAGATGTTCCGCTTTCTGTTTTTGGGGCACACAACCTGTTGAATATGGAAGGAGCAAGACATATCTGCCGACAGCTCGGCATTATGGATGAAGATTTCTATGAGGCTATTATGAGTTTCAAAGGAGCATCCAAGCGTCTTGAAAAAGTAGAAAGAGAGGATAAAGGAATACTTTATAAGGATTTTGCCCATGCACCTAGTAAGGTGAAAGCAGCTGTAAAAGCATTTGCAGAACAGTTTAAAAAGGATAAGAAATATGGATTTCTGGAGCTTCACACGTATTCCAGTTTAAATCCGGCTTTCCTTGAGCAATATGACCATGCAATGGACGGTCTGGAAGAGGCTGTAGTTTTCTATTCTGAAGATGCGTTGAAGATCAAAAGAATGGAGCCTATCTCTCCGGAGTTTATCAAAGAAAAATTCAAAAATGAAAAGCTAAGGGTTTTCACAAATGCTGAAGATCTTCATGCCTACTGGAATACATTGGATAAAACAGATGGTGTTTATTTAATGATGAGTTCCGGGAATTTCGGTGGTCTAGATTTAACAAAATAATGGTCATCTATACAGAGATAATTTAAAATTCTCAACATAATAAAAAACTCCTTTCAGCTGAAAGGAGTTTTTTATTTTTTTAACAAAACAAATTATCACAATAATTCGAATATGATTTATTTATTTTATCATAAAATATTTATTAATATGAAATATTCATAAATAAACAAATACAAATATAAATTTAATTTTAACAAAAAACCACAATGCATTAACAATCAGTATATTGCATTTATTATCGTAAAATATTTTTATATATTTGGTACACAAAAAAGCATAAAATGAAAAAAGCTATCTTGTTTATTATTTTACCTTTTACCGCAAGTGCTCAAGTTGGGATTGGAACAAATACTCCGACAAAAACCCTTGATATCAACGGAGAATTACGTATCCGTACTTTACCTATAGGGGTAGCTGCCGATGATATACTCTCTACTGACGCCTCTGGAAATGTAAGAAGGGTTGCCAGAACTGACCTTAGTGGCGGATCATCATCCGGATTCAATAATTCCATACTAGGATATGATCCTAAACCAGTCGCTACGAGACCTCAGCCACCAGGTTCAGTACCGGGAGGTGGTACTGCCACTGAACTCGGCTGCAAGAAATGGGCAGGAAATAATCACACCTATTGTGCCTATCAGCTTTCACAGGCTATTAACTGGTTCAACGCATACAGCTTTGGGAAGCAAATGGGCGGATACCTTGTTACCATGCCTAATGACGCTGAGAGAACCTGGGTGAATACCAATATCGTAGCTTCCGGAACAGGCTATAACTTAGCCAACAATGTATGGATTGGCTTTAATAAAATTCAGAGACCAGGAAATCCGGATCAGCTCCAGTGGATTACAGGGGAAGAATTCAGAATCAACTGGTCTACAAACCCTGCCACTACAGAAAACTGGTTTAATCCCGGAGAGCCTAACAATTCAGGAGGAGTGGAAGGAGCCACCCACATATTTGCAGGCAGTGCAAATGCTGAAAGAAGATGGAATGATTTGAATGGTTCACTGACTGCCAATTCCAGTATTTCTATGAACCAGCTTATTATTGAGTTTAATGAATAATAATCGCACCTATGAAAAAATCAATTTTACTATTCATTATATTACCTTATCTCGCAAGTGCCCAGGTTGGAATTAATACAACCACTCCTGCAAAAACACTTGACATCAATGGAGAGCTGCGAACCCGTACTTTACCCCAAGGTACTGCAGCTGATGACATACTCTCTGCCGATACCAATGGAAATGTAAGAAAGATTGCCAGAACTGACCTTAGTGGTGGAACAGCATCCGGATTCAATAATTCTATATTGGGATATGATCCTAAACCAGTCGCAACAAGACCTCAGCCACCAGGTTCAGTACCGGGAGGGGGTACAGCCACTGAGATCGGCTGTAAAAAATGGACAGGAAACAACCATACTTATTGTGCTTATCAGCTTTCACAGGGAATCAACTGGTTCAATGCATACAGCTTTGGGAAGCAAATGGGAGGTTATCTTGTTACCATGCCTAATGATGCAGAAAGGATCTGGGTTGCAACCAATATCGTAGCTTCCGGAACAGGCTATAACCTGACCAACAATATATGGATCGGCTTTAATAAAATTCAAAGACCTGGTAACCCGGACAGACTTCAATGGATCACCGGAGAAGAGTTCAGAATGAACTGGTCTACCAATCCTGCCACTACAGAAAACTGGTTTGCAACAGGAGAACCTAATAATTCCGGTGGAACTGAAGGATCCACTCATATTTATAATACTGCCGGAAACACAGAAAGGAGATGGAATGACTTAAGCGGAGCAACCACTACTTTTACCGGCTCAGCAATGAACCAGCTTATCATTGAATTCAGTGAATAAAAAATAATAAAAAAGCTTCAGATTATATTCTGAAGCTTTTTGGTGAAAATATAAGTATTGTGTTTTAATAGGTTATAAATTTTTTTGATTATTTTATCCAATACTGAATAATACGGCCTTCATAATTACCTGATTTAAGATTTAAATTATGTGGTCTCCAGTTTGCCCAGCCGTTATTACAGAAGCTTGCGCCTCCATAATCATCTGTACTGTTTGAACAGGTTCCAATATGATGGTTAAGCTGGCTTTCGTTATTCATATATAATCCAAAAAGATCATTCACATAATATTTATTGAAAGTGTAAGTCTGCCCACCCGGATAGGTATAAGTCAGATTATTGGCAGGGGTATTGTTGGATGCATATCCATTTCCTCCAAAAATTCCGGTGAAGAAATTAGCCTGACTGTACAGCCCTGGTATATTCAATTGAAAGTCAACACCATTTAATTTATATAAAGTAACCCCTGTAACAGGTTTCCCAAAATCAAATCCGAATATTTTTCCTTTGGTTGTATTTCCATAGGTAGTATAGTTCCCCGTTGCCAGGTTGCCGTCCGCAACAATGGCGTTCAAATAATTATTTTTTACCCAGTTATCATTTATAGGAGCAACTGTAGAGCTTTCTATATCAGATACAGTAGTACCTGTCTGCCCTTTTTCTTTGATTGAAAAACGATATTCTTTTGAAGTGGAAGTACTATTACCTATATTACTCACAGCTGCCGCCGGTAAAGAAAATGCATATTCATTAAAGATCCCGGTTTCTGTAGTTACTGCGTTTCTGGCTGCCTGAGTAGCCCATGACTCATTCTGTGTTTGTTCTACTACCAAAATCTGTCGTTCGGAAAGAGATTTAATTAAGGTCCAGCCGCCATTAGACATATCACAATAGGTTTTATAGGGGTTGGAACTTGCATCCTTCACCCAATAGTAGCCGTCTGTTGTTTTTCCGGCACTAAAAATTTCAAGGCATCGGTTGGCAGGGTTGGCAAAGGTTCCTACTGTGGTACCAAAAGTAACATTAAAAGTACATACCTGAGGATTTGCACCATTGGTGGTAAAAGAATAGGAATAAGTCCCGGCTCCGGCTGGAATTCCTACTCCATGCAGTGTAAAGCTGGTACTGGCTGCTGTAATATTTTCGGTTGTTGTAAAACTTACACCGTTATTAGTGGAGGTAGTAATATTAACAGTTCCTGCAGTATTTACATTAGAAAGAGGAATACTCACTGTATTGGTATTATAGTCAAGCTGTACCGGACTGTTATAGATTCCTGAGACAGAAGATCCTGAGCAGATAATACCGTAACTTACCTGAGAGCTTAGGACGTTTACCGTTTTAGAAGTACATGTGGTATCTGTAATTCCTTCATATGAAAAAGAAAGGGTATCTGTTTGCGGGCCTGTAACAGGTGTACCTACCCCATTGAGATTGATAACATATGTTCCTGCCCCGGGAAATACTCCTGATTTTTCGAAATAATATCCATTGGGTGTTTTGGCGAGAATATTATAAGTACCACCAATGGTTACTGTAACTGATACTGACACGTAATTATTATTATTTAATGGTGTTCCCTGTGTATAGCTTCCATATACTTTAACTGAATTACAATCTGTTGTATAGGCTGCTTTCTGACCGTTCCCACACAAGCTTATCCACGCTGTATTTCCAGCATTATAATAATTATAACATTTCTGATCTGTATTATAAATAATAAGACCGTCTTCTGTTGCAGCCGCACCAATAGCATCTCTTTGTGCAGTTGTAAGAAGTGGAAAAAGAATTCCGGTATTATTATTTTTAGACATTACATGAAGGGCTGCTTTCGGATTAGGGGTTACTGTATTTATACCTACCTGAGACAACAATCGCAATGAGATTAAAAAGATAAGAAGAGAATAGAGTTTTCTGTGTTTTTTCATTTATTTGAAGATTATTAAAATATTAGAACATCAATTGTAGTATATTTTACAGGGGTTATGTATCCTGCAATAGAATACTTTATATGAAAACTTAAATTCTACTAAAAAATATCACCTGAATATTTTTACTAATTTTATACAGCTTTAGTATTTTTATTAATTTTACAGCATCAAATAATCGTAGAAATTTTATTGGTCTTTATTTATATTGATTACAACCTCAGTAAACAATCAATTTGTATTTGCTGCAAATCTAGAGGTTTGTATAAATCAGGTAAACAGAAAATCAGTCAAAATTCAATATCAACTGAATAAAAGATAAGATATTGTTTAAAAGATATTTAAATAAAATATTTTTGAAAATTATTTGGAAAACACTTTTTAATGGAAAATTTTTATTTAGAAAATATTGAAAGTCTTAAAAAAAGATTTATTCAGCAGTACAATATTCTGACCTATTGTATACTCATTATACTCATTTTTGTTTTTCAGTTCTATATTTATATCCCCAGGATGTCGCATTATCTTTTAGGCGGACTTATTTTCCTGATTTACAGTAATTTTCTGATAAAAAACAGATATACTGCCAACCAGATCATAAGAGCATACATGATTATTGCACCAGCCTATCATTTTTATATTATGCTTACTTTTTGGAATAACTCAATCAGTTTATTTGCAACCTTATTTCCGCTTCCCCTTGCCGCTTATGTATTCTTTTCAAAAAAATCAGCGGTCAGGTATTTATTCTATATGCTGGGGAATATTTTGGCGTGTTACATCACCTTAACTGTGTTTGACATACATTTTCCAAAATACGCTCACAACGAGGTCATTTTTTCGGACATTCTCAACTTCATATATACTTTTTCGGTCATCATTTTGCTATTTATTTATCATGACAAGCTTAATAAATTCCAGATCCTTACCGGTAGCAAAACTGAGCTGGATTTCAATGTCCAATCAATAGATCAACATTCAGAATTTCAGGACACGGACAAATCAGTAAAAAAAGAAAGTACAATAGATCAGAAAACCGTTAATGAGGTATTTGAAAAACTCAACTACATTATGAGTACAAAAGAACTATTCAAGGATCCAAAGCTTAACATTTCAATGCTGAGTATCCAGTTGAATATGAATTATAATTATCTTTCCAAAATCATACGAAATAAAGGATATCAGAATTTCAGTGCTTACCTGAATGAATATAGAATTAATTATGTAAAAAAGCTTATATCCGAAACTGATCTTCAAAAAATCACCCTGATGTATATCTACACTGAGGCTGGATTTTCAAACCAAACTACCTTCAACAGGGTATTTAAACAAATAGAAGATATAACCCCTTCAGAATATATTCATAAGAAATTTCCTTCTCAGGATATTCAACACCCAATTGATATTTAATCAATACAGCAAAAAACAATACAATATTTCATTGGTATAATAAATTACAAGATTATTCCTTAAAAAAATAAAGATTATTTTTAGTTTTTATATTCTTATCTTATTTTTTTATTATTGGTCAGCTCAATACTTTTTATGGAGCCTAACGGTGAAATTTTTATCGTTTTACTTCCTTTAGCCAGATAAATATAATACATACTGTTGGATCCTATCAGATGAACCAGCTCAGATTTTTCATCGCCATAATCTAATGTATAATCATATTTAAGTCTGTTTTCCTTTATTCTTTTGGTTAATGTCATTCCTTCGCCCCATCCTATTCCTACGAAGAAAGACAATAGCATCATGGCCAGAAATCTTACAAACATATTGGTAAAATGATTCTCAATAGCCTCTTTACTCATACTTTCATGCTCTTTAAGAGATGCCATTTTCAGTGCCCATTTTTTATTCTTACTACTTTGTTTTGATAAATAAGACGGAAAGGCAAATGAAGACGCCACTATAATAAGGAGAGCGATCAATATGGCCGGGTGAGATGCCAACGTAGCAATGGGGCTGATCAGGATGTCCATTATGGTGGAGTATTTTAGAATATTAATGCCTATCTGGTAGTAGAAGACACTTTCCTTTAATATTCCCATCACGACAAGAAAAAGATATCCGAACGGAAGTGATCTTTGAATTCCTTCTGAAAATTTCATGTATATTTTCGCTGGTTTTAGTTTTAATATTTGATCAAATTGATATTCCTGAAAGATTTTAACAAAAAACTTAACTTTCCAGTACATCAAATGATTCTTATCCACGAAAATATAAAATTATCCTCAATTTGAAAGTATATTGATCTATCTTTCACATTCTCTGATCAGTTTTCTCAATATTTCCTCTGTAGAAAGTTCACTATATTGATGAATAGACTGTCCTATCCAAATTCCTACGAATTCAAGATTCTGCAGAGATTTTGCTGCTTTGCGTAAGGCGTTGGTCAGTTTGTTCTGATAAGGATATGGTAAAATGTATTCTGAGTCCTCAACTATCTCTATAAATTTGTTTCTCACTCCTCTGGCATACCTTCCGGAGAAACTTTTCGTTAACATAATCTCATCTTCCCCTACCCTTTTAAGCCGTTCTTTTTCAAAAGGCTGCAAGGCACTTTCCTGAGAAGCCAACAAAAGATTCCCCACCTGAAATCCTTGTGCTCCCAAATCTTTCACAGCCTGTAAGGTTTTTGCTCCATAAATTCCCCCAGCATAGATCAAAGGTACTTTTACATGATCATAGACTTGTGATAACAAAGACAATCCTCCGATCTGAGGAATATTTTCAGCTTCGAAACTTCCTCTGTGGCCACCCGCTTCTATCCCCTGAACACAGATGATATCAATACCGGATTTTTCAAGAAGTAAAGCTTCTTTTACAGAGGTACAGGTTCCGATAAGAATGACTCCGTTTTCTTTTAATTTTTGAATACTCTGATCATCAAGATTCCCAAACGTAAAGCTTACAATCTTGCAGTCTTCCTCAATAATGGCATCCACCTGCTCATGATAGCCGTTTATGCTGAGGTCCTCAAGATCCGGAAGCTTTACATCAATATGATTCTCTTGGGCAAGCTGCTCGATAAAGCGTTTGGTCCTAACAAATTTTTCTTTTAAAGCCTCTGTTACTTCAGGAATGTGATGGACAAAAATATTCGCGGCAAAAGGTTTGTCTGTAAATTTCTTCGTTTCCCTGATAAGCTCTATAGATTGATCCCCTGACAGATCTGCCAGTGCCAGTGATCCTAAACAATCTGCTTTTGCAGCTGCAGCCACCATCTGTACCGTACTTACTCCAAACATCGGAGCCTGAATCACAGGATATTTCACCCCTAATCTTTTACTGATTGTATCCGGCCAAAACATAAGAATTATTTTTATAAAAATTTACGAAGAATGAAGCAATCCCTATGATTAAATAACATGATATTGCTCACAATTTATCGTTTAAGGTTCTTGAAAAGTGGTAAAGGCAGGCTTATCTAGCCTTCCTGAGCTCTTTGTAATACAACTTTGATTCTGGATCAAGTTTTTCTGTAGCATAAGAAAATATGACAGCGGGCATTGTTTTCGCGTAAGTAGTAAGAAAACTTTCTAATTTATTTTTGTCTTTTTTCCCAGCTTCTCTTACCCAGCTTCCTACCGCTTTATTCACGAGTTCGTTGGGATCATTCACAAGTATTCCCGCAATAGCAAAAGTATCATGTACATCATTTTCCCTGATAAATGCATGAGTACTTACAATAGCTGTTCTTCTTTCCCACGGACTATCGGACTGGGCAAGCTGGTATAAAATATCCCTGGGCTTATCAATAAGGTATTTTCCGATAACATGACAGGCTGCTCTGTCAACAAAATCCCAGTTATTCAATCGGTCGTGGCGGTTCAGATACAGATCATACAGCTGTTTCTTTTGATCTTCAGACGTCTTTTTATTTCTGGCCTGAAAATCCATAATACTCACCGCTCCCATTCTTACTTCATAGAAATCACTATCAAGAAGTTGATTGATCTCTTCCAAAGACATTGCAGAAAACTCTTTAGCCGTAGTAAAGACATCTCCGAATTTTACTCCGAAGCTTTTGGTAATACCATCGTTTCCCTTGAAAAATTTCTCAACTTTATCGGTCTCTTTTTCATTCTTAAACAAGGCGAGTGTATCTATAAATTCTTTTGCAGTCATGGGTAGTATTTATTTAAAATCCCACAGACTTCAGAATACCTTAGATTTTTGATCTGTACATTCATGAAAGCTGTGGGAGCTATTGTATTTTAAATTTTCAAGACTAAATATCTGCTACAGAATTTAGCATTTTTTGTTCCCATTCAGGATCTTTAGGATCAAAGAATAATCTTTTTCCTGTATCTAAAGAACGGACAACATTCATTTCATCTTCTGTCAGTTCAAAATCAAATACATTAAAGTTTTCTTCAATTCTTGATGGTGTCACCGATTTTGGAATGACTACAAATCCTTCCTGCAGGTGCCATCTCAGGATTACCTGAGCAACTGTTTTACCATATTTCTCTGCGATCGCTTTCAGATCCGCATTACTTAAAAGATTGGCATTTCCATTTCCTAGCGGGCTCCACGGCTGCGTTACGATATTATTTTCTCTGTCATAGACCTGCAATTCTTTCTGCTGGAATACAGGGTGCAGCTCAATCTGGTTGATTACAGGCAAAACAGTAGAGCCGGCTTTTAATTCCTCCAGTTTTTCGATTGTAAAATTACATACCCCTATTGCTTTGATCTTTCCTTCCTGATAAAGTTCTTCCAAAGCTTTCCATGTTCCCAGGAAGTCTCCATACGGCCAGTGAACAAGATACATATCAAGATAATCCATCTGTAATCTGTCTAATGTTCTCTGGAAAGCGCTTTTTGTCTTTTCATATCCATGATCCTGAACCCATACTTTTGAGGTGATAAACAAGGCATCTCTGTCTACCCCGCTATTTTTTACCGCAGCACCCACTGCTGTTTCGTTTTGATAAATAGCTGCAGTATCAATCATTCTATATCCTGTCTGAATCGCTTTGATTACTGCATTCTCACATTCTTTCAAGTCTTCCATCTGCCATACTCCAAAGCCTAAAGCTGGAATATCCACTCCGTTATTTAAAGTTACCACAGGCTGTCCTGTATAGGTTTTCTTTTGCATAAGTCTTTATTTTAGTTATTAATATAAAGTGATAAA
Source organism: Chryseobacterium sp. KBW03 (assembly GCF_003852415.1). NCBI lineage: Bacteria > Pseudomonadati > Bacteroidota > Flavobacteriia > Flavobacteriales > Weeksellaceae > Chryseobacterium > Chryseobacterium sp. KBW03. The sequence continues at coordinate 48,648 of NZ_QAJO01000002.1, forward strand.
CAAATTTGCGACAAAAAATCGAAAATTCTGCTTACCAATTTTACTGTTTCTGTTAAAAAATTGTTATTTGATGGGTAATTAATAATCAATGAAAATTTATTTTGCTAAACTACCCCGTCTTTTTGCTTTGCAAAAATCCACCCCTTCAGAGAAAGGGAATGGATACTCAACACAATACCTCTACTCCCGCTTCTAACTTCTAATGTATGCTCCAACTGGTATCCCATCGCTATTTTCTTTATTTTTGTTTAAATTTTAAAAATCATGTCACAAAATATCAGACTGGCTGCTGCAGAGGATTATCCGAGAATTATGGAAATCTGGGAATCGGCTGTAAAAGCAACCCATGATTTTCTTACTGAGGAGGATTTCAATCATTTCAAGGAAGTTATTCCGAGAGATTATCTTCCCAATCTGGAAGTCTATTTAATTATTGAAAATGATGAAGCGAAAGGTTTTGCTTCTGTAGCGGAAGGGAATCTGGAAATGCTTTTCATTCATAATGACACCCGTGGAAAAGGCTATGGAAAAAAACTTTATCAGTTTATGAAAGAGCAGACAGGTCTTACCAAAGTAGATGTCAACGAGCAAAATCCACAGGCTGTCGGGTTCTATGAAAAAATGGGTTTCAAAAAAGTGGGAAGATCAGAAAAAGATGGCTCAGGAAAGGATTATCCACTTATTCATATGAGCTTGTAAATGGAAAAATTTGCTTTTAAAAAATTAAATTCTGATGTAGAAATACCTTATCATTTACTACTGCTGGCCGATGAAACCAAAGAAGCTATTGATCAATATATTTTCAAATCCGACCTTTATCTTTTACATGACGGGATCGAAAACATTGCGGTGATGGCATTGTACAAAAACAGTGATACAGAACTGGAAATTAAAAATGTGGCAGTGATTGAAAGCTACAGAAATAAAGGAATAGGAAGTATCCTGATTAATAAAGCCAAAGAAATTGCGAAAGAAAACCATTATAAAACACTGACTGTTGGAACGTCGGATACCGGCTTCCAACAGATCAGATTTTATGAGAAAAACGGTTTCATCAAACAAGGAATTCTGAAGGATTTTTTTATCGAAAATTATCCATTCCCTATCTATGAAAACGGTTTGCAGATGCGGGATATGATCTTACTTGCCCATCACCTTGCGGAATAGTCCTTTGATATGTTCTATTTCCGTTTGGTAATTGGTATTTTTTCTACACCCGAAATAAAGTGTGTTTTCAAGCTTTTTCTTTCCTTCCCAGATCAGCTTCACATCACCACTTTCGATTTCATTTTTACACAAAAAGTCTGGGATAACCGCTAATCCGGTTCCGCCTTTCAGACAACGGATGATTGAATTGAGGTTAGGAACGATATAATTCGGGCGGAAATTCGGTTTATGACCGAAATTCAAGGTCCAGAATTGGAAAAGGTGCTCCATATCTCCGGTTGTTCCGTACCATTTTTCGTTCTTCAGCCATTCCTCGATCTGCTCAGCATCTTTTGTTTTCAACACTTTATTGAAAGCTGCTTTATCAACATCTTTTCCCCCTACCAGAATAATCTGCTCAGAAGAGAATGCTTCATGTTCTATATTGGGTGAAGATCCTTTTTTCGGTGTAATGATAAGGTCCAGAATTCCTTTATCCAGCTGATCAAGCATTTCAGGATATTCTCCAAAACTGATGATCAGGTTAAAAGGTAATGAAGAAACATATTGCTCCAGCGTTGTCTGGAACGTCTCAAAACACATCCCCACACTAATGGTTGGGGTATGCTTCTCTGTGGATTTCTGAAAATTCTTCTCTACATCCTCCAGTTTGGTAAGAGGCTCAGCCACTGCATTGAATAATACTTTTCCACGCTCTGTCGGAAGCATTTTTCTTCCGGTTCTGTCGAACAATTTATATCCTACATAAGCCTCTAATGAACTTAAGTGAAGGCTTACTCCCGGCTGGGATATGAATAAAGCGTCCGCAGCGCCCGTCAATGTCCCGGTTTTATAGATCGCCTTGAAAGTACGATACCATTCTAAATTGACCATGACTTAATTATTAATATTATAATGCAAAATTACAAAATAATTATAATACTGATATCATTTTTTAAAACATATCAATTTGTTGATCATTTTAATGCACCATTTTTTTGTTTTAGTAAGGTCGGAAAACTTGAGCCTGAAAGAGGGAAGCCGTAACTTCCCTCGTATGTCTGCCAGACTCTTCATTTTTATTACCTGAGCTCCTATTATTTTACGATCTGAATAATCGTATTCTGAAATTTTTCTGGTTCGTCTTTATGAATCTGGTGGCTCGACTTTTCAAATAAGAATAAGTCCTTTTTAGGTGCTTTTACTTTTTGAAAATATTCAGTGGTAACTCTGGTAGAAGTTTGGACATCGTTTTTACCAACAAAAAAATAAATAGGACATTCTACTTTCTTTAAAGTTTTTGGAAGGTCAATATTCATGACTTCGTTCCATGCTGGAGACCATGTTTTTGACCACTGCAGAAACCCTTTTTTGAAATCGTCACCTGTCACATACTTCTTACCATCTTTATAAAAAAGCCATTTTCTTAAATAAAATAAGTCTTCATCAACTTTGAAAGGAATATGTACACTTGCCAATTCTTTGCTGGCAACAGGGTCTTCTTTAAAATAATCTTTTAAAATTCCAAGTAACTCTTTCTCACTCACCAATTGGCTGACAACCGGATTTACTGCAAAATAGGCGTGTAAAAGCTCTGGATGATTTCTAACAATATAAAAACCTAAAGCATTTCCCCAAGAGCTTCCCAACAGATATATTTTTTCCTGTTTTAATTCTTTTCTCAGAAAATTAATAACCTGATAAGTATCTTTTCCCATGAGCTCAACGGAAGGCTGAACGGGAGAGGGGTTCAGTTCAAGAGTTTTTCCGGCATCTCTCTGATCCCATTGAACAATGGTAAATTTATCTTTTAAGAGATTCGTAAAAGAGTCTGCATTTTTCCGCATTGAACTTCCCGGACCACCTGATAAGAATAAAAGTATAGGTTTACTGGCGTCATCTGTTTTAATATCTATGGCTTGTTTTATTCCACCAATTTCAGGGGTAAGAAGGGTATCTATTTTTACTTTCTGTAATTGTGCTAAACTCAATACGGATAATAGTAAAAAAATAAAAAGAACTGCTTTTTTCATGATTTCTAAATTTTAATTTGACTTGAATAATCTATTGCAAATATCCTTCAGAGAATCTTCAAAAAAGTATCAATAAAAATAGTCGAACTGATTTTAATGAATAAATGAGTTCGACCATTTACATAGAATAGTACGAATAATTACAAAACACTGAAAATCAATTATTAAAAACCAAAACAAGGGTTTAAACTGGTCTATTTTCAATGCAATATGAAAAGACAATTTCGAATTAAAATTTGTTGAATATAGATGTAAAAACAAACAAGCGGAAAAATACAGTCCTAAAAAAGGAAGCAAATATTCTATTTATTATTTTACTGATGCCTTTTTATTGCTTAAAAAATGAGCATAATAATTAGGAATCCCACTTTTCTCAATCCCGAGCAAAGTTTGTTCGAGTGGATAGGCTATCTGTACAATTTCCGGAGTAATATTTTCCTCATCTAAAGTTAAAATAAGATAAGAAGCCAAACGGTTGTCTTCTTTGGACCTGCCTACAGAACCGGCATTCACAGCCCATCCATTATTTTCAAAATGTTTTACAAATGATAAATGGGTATGCCCCATCACAATGACATCAGATTGAGACTCTTTCAGCATGTCGGAAAAAACCTCGTCATTTTCAGATTCATACAGATAAGTATCATTGCTGGTAAGACTGGAATGTACAAGTTGGATATTCCAGTGCCTGTTCCCTATCTTATAGTTTAATTTTAAATGAAAAGGGAGTGCTGATAAAAACCTTTTGTTTTCTTCTGTAATATGCTTTTTGGAATGATCAATGGCAATAAACCGGGCTTCAGTTTCTTCTTCCGAATGTTTAGATAAAGGAATAACAGGAATATCAAAAGCAATTCTTTCATCATGATTTCCCATCAGACAAGGGATATTTAAGCTTCTTATCTTTTCAATCACTTCATTTCCCCAGGGAGCAAAATCCACCAGATCTCCAAGACAGAATTTCTGACGAATCCCTCTTTTCTCTATATCCTTCAACACCGAATCCATCGCAGGAAGGTTTCCATGCACATCACTAAAAACTGCAATCTGTATCATATTCACTCTATTTGTCACAACAAATTTACAAGAGAGCCCTGATAACAGGATCAAAAAGCAGTATGACATTTCACATGATTGACAAAATTTAAATTATCATTATTATGATAGTAACGTATAATTTATATTATTTTTATTATACAAAGATCCATCCTAACTTTGCAGAGTAAAATTTAAACAATCATAAAAAAATGAAAAAAGTATTAATCATCAACGGAGGACAGAATTTTGGACATTCCGGCGGAAAATATAATCAAACGATTGCAGAAAATACATTAGCCGTTCTTAAAGAATTTGATAATGTAGAAGTAAAGATAACCAATGTAAGCGAAAACTATGATAAGAATGAAGAAGTACAGAAGTTTGTCTGGGCAGATTATATCATTTACCATACTCCGATCTGGTGGTTCCAGCTTCCGAATGGATTGAAAAAATATATCGATGAAGTTTTCACAGCAGGTCATGCCAAAGGAATTTATATGAGTGACGGAAGAAATGCCGAGAATCCTGAAATCAACTATGGAACAGGTGGAATGCTTGGCGGCAGAAAATATATGCTGACTACAAGCTGGAATGCTCCTGCAACAGCCTTTACTTTACCCGGAGAGTTCTTTAGTGAAAAAAGTGTAGACGATGGACCATTATTTGGTTTCCATAGAATGAATGCTTTTGTTTCTTTAGAAAAAATGGAAAGTTTTCACTTCCATGATGTAGAGAAAAACGCAAATATAGAGCGTGACATGAAGCTTTATAGAGACCACGTAAGAAACGTATTTGAAAAAGAATTGAAACCGGAACTGGTATCATGAAAAAAGTACTGATCACAGGTATTACCGGCTATATTGGCGGAACTATCGCAAAAAAACTCCTTGACAGGAATTATGAAGTAATAGGGCTGGTTCGTAATGAAACTCATGTAGAGGAACTGGAATCATTAGGAATCAAAACTATTGTGGGGAATATCCATGATGAAGATCTTATAAAAACAGCTGTTTCTGATGCAGATGCTGTCATCCATAATGCGGATTCTGCTGATGATGCCTATACAGCAGATAACTTTATCAAAGCATTGGAAGGAAATCATAAAACTTTCATATTCACTTCAGGTTCAGCTATTTTTGGAGGAAAGGAGAATGGTAAAAAAAGTGACTTTATCTTCAGAGAAGATTTTCCTTTGCAGCCAAGATTGGAAATGGCATCAAGGGTATTGATCAACAATTACGTCCTGCAATCGGCAAACAAAGGGATAAGAAGTATTGTTATTGTTCCTACAATGGTTTACGGAGAAGGTCTGGGAATAAAAAAAGACAGTATTCAGATTCCGGCTCTTATCAATTTTTCTAAGGAAAAAGGACATGGTGTCTATTTTGGTGAAGGTGAGAATATCTGGTCTAACTTACATATTGAAGACCTGTCAGAACTGTATGTACTTGCCTTGGAAAAAGCAAAAGGAGGCTCTATCTATTATGCTGAAAATGGTTCATCTTCTTTAAAAAACATTGCAGAAAACATCAGCAAAAAGTATAACTTAAAACCTGCAAAGTCATTAAGCATTCAAGATGCTGTTAATAAATTTGGTCCTGCAGGAGGCTATTTCGGCTTTGCATCTAACAGCAGATGCAGCTCAGATAAAGCCAGAGCAGAACTGGATTGGAAACCTATCTATAACTCAATTGAAAATTTTATTTAATTATGAAAATTCACCTTACAGCCATTATAAAAGCCAAAGAAGAACATCAGTCAGAAGTATTGGAAGTTCTTCAGAATATGGTAAAAGAAACAAGAAAGGAAGAAGCCTGTGAGCTTTACAACCTTCATCAGGGAATTGAAGACAAAAACGAATTTGTTTTCTACGAGATCTGGAAAAGCGCGGAAGGATTGGCTCAACATAATCAGCAGCCTTACATCCAGGCATTCGGAGCTTTGGTAGATGAAAAGCTTCAGGAAAAACCACAGATTTATACCACCAATATTATTTAATATGAAAAAATTAGCGTTTTTAATGCTGGCTATCTTCACGATAGGATTCATGCAGGCACAAACCAAAAAATCAAAAAATATGAAAAAGAAAATTTTATTCGTCGTAACCAGTCATGATAAAAAAGGGAGCACTGGTGAAGATACAGGATATTATTTGGGAGAAGTTTCTCACCCGTGGGAAGTTCTTCACCAAGCAGGATATGAAATTGACTTTGTAAGCCCAAAAGGCGGAACTCCTCCGGTAGATGGATTTGATTTGAAAGATCCTGTAAACAAAGAGTTCTGGGAAAACAAAGAATATAAGAACAAGATTGATCATTCTATGACACCTTCGCAGGTAAATCCAAAAGAATATTCAACCATCTTTTATGCCGGAGGACACGGAGCTATGTGGGATTTTGCAGATAATACGGAACTGGCAGATATCGCTTCAAAAATTTATGAAAACGGAGGTATTGTAGCAGGGGTATGTCATGGTCCGGCAGGTTTGGTGAATATCAAACTGAATAACGGAAAATATCTTGTAGACGGAAAGAAAATCAATGCTTTTACCAATGAAGAGGAATCTGAAGTAAAACTGACAAATGTTGTTCCTTTCTTATTGGAAGATAAACTGAAAGAAAGAGGGGCAAAATTTGAAAAATCGGGACTTTGGCAGAATCATGTTGTTGCAGATCAGAGAGTGATCACAGGTCAGAATCCACAGTCTGCAAAAAGCGTTGGAGAAGCAATTTTAAAAGAATTAAAGAAATAACAGTCAATTTTCAACCACAACAAAATAATCGATAAACTGATTGAGATTATCTCAACAATCAAATTATTTGGACTTTGTCATTCTGACGAAGGAAGAATCTCATTAACAATCAATCATCTGAGATTCTTCATTACATTTCATTTCATTCAGAATGACATTTTAGCAAATAAAAGGTTTGACGGGGTGGTAAATAAAAACAATCAATTTTAAAACAAACAAAATGGAATATAGAAAACTAGGAAACACTGATTTGGAATTATCAACAATCACACACGGTGCTTTTGCTATCGGAGGTAATATGTGGGGAGGTAATGAAAAACAGGACTCTATCAACTCTATTCACGCATCATTGGATCATGGAGTAACTTCTATCGACACGGCACCTTTCTATGGTTTCGGATTGAGTGAGGAAATGATCGGGGAAGCCATTAAAGGAAAAGACCGTTCAAAAATTCAGCTTTTAACAAAATTCGGGCTGGTATGGGACGGAAGCAACAACGGAAAAGGAGAGTTTTTCTTTGATGCTGAAGACGAAGGAAAAACGATTCCGGTCTATAAAGTAGCTTCTAAGGAAAACATCATCAAAGAAGTTGAAGAAAGTTTAAAAAGATTAGGAACAGATTATATTGACCTTTTACAGCTTCACTGGCCAGACAGTACAACTCCTATCTGCGAAACAATGGAAGCAATGGAATTATTGATCCAGCAAGGAAAAATCCGTACCGCAGGGGTAAGTAATTACAGTGTAGCCCAGATGGAAGAAGCCAACAGAACCTTAAAGCTTGCCAGCAATCAGGTTTCTTACAGTATGCTGAACAGAGCCATTGAAAACGATCTTGTTCCTTATTCTTTGGAAAACAATTCAGGAATTATTGTGTACAGCCCTATGGAAAGAGGTCTTTTGACCGGTAAATATTTCAAGGAAACTCAATTAAAAGATAACGATCACAGAAACGGATATTTTTCACAGTTTGATTTGAATAAGGTAAAAACTTTCTTAGAAAAAATTGAACCTATTGCACAGGAAAAAGGAGCCAGCCTTTCTCAGCTGGTTTTAAGATGGACTACGCTGCAGCCGGCAATTACAGTCGTATTGGCAGGAGCAAGAAATGCACAGCAAGCCATCGAAAACGCAAAAGCAATGTCTATTGACCTTTCACAGGAAGAATTGAACTTTATCAATTCAGCTTTAAGCGAAATTTAAATATAAAGGCTGGAAGATGGAAGAAGGAGGAGGAAATTACTATCAGCCTTTTGACTAATAGCATTTATCTGATTCAATAAAGATTTAATTTAAACAGAACCTTGCTTGTATCAGACTTCATAAACTTCCCTCTCCCATCTTCCAGCCTCCTTCCCCTAAACATCATAGAAAATGAAAAAGAATCTGATCAAAATGTTCGGGTTAGTAACTTTATTGACCTTAAACAGCATTACATTAAAAGCTCAAACGCTTGTCAATCCGGAAGATCAATCATGGTATCCTTCTGCTTACGGAGCACAGGACGAAATCGGAGCTGCCAATCTATTGACTCCGGAAGTTGTAAAACAGGCTTTAGGACTGGTAAAACATGGTAAAACGCTAGCACTTGCTGTTCCTATTGATAAAAACCTTCCGGCTTTCAGACACAGAAGCTTCAATCTATACAATATTCAGCCTGGAGAACAGGGAGGGAAAAGCATAGGCCCCAATAAATTCACCTTCAATGATGAATTGGTCAATGGATGGACCGGAGTGGGAACACAGCTTAACGGTATCGGGCACATTGGTATTGACAACACGTATTACAACGGAAATAAAGCAACAGATTTTGTAACCGTAGAAGGCGTAAAAAAGCTGGGTGTTGAAAAAGTACCGCCATTCGTTACCCGCGGTGTAGTCCTTGATATGACTGCTCATTATGGAAAATCAATTGTACCCGGAGGAACAGAATTTACTGTAGAAGACATCAAATCTGTTTTAAAGAAACAGGGACTTACCCTAAGAAAAGGAGATGTCATTCTTTTCAATACGGGATGGCTTGAATTGATTGGTAAAGACAACAAACAGTTTCTGGAAACAGAACCGGGAATAGGAATGGAAGCTGCAAAATGGCTTGCCGATCAGGGAATTGTTGCTTTTGGTGGAGACACCTGGGCTTCTGAAGTGTATCCCAATCCGAAAACCAAAGAAGAATTTCCAATCAATCAGTTTATGCTCGCTAAAAAAGGAATCTATAATCTGGAGCTGATTGACAGCCGTCCTTTGGTGAAGCAAAAAGTCTGGGAGTTTTTATTCGTACTGGGACAGCCTCTGTATGTAGGATCTACTCAGGTGAATGTGAATCCTGTCGCAATTTATTAATTTAAAATACTTACAGTATGAGGTTGTTTAAACTTTTATATTCATTACTTTAGACACAAAAGTTTTAAACATTTAAGTTTTTTCAGAATCAGGCCTTATGCGTAATAAGTACACCTAAGTTTTGTGAAAATCTTTGATTTTCATCTTGTGTGAACTTTTCTGCGGTATCATTTTAAACTTACTTAAATGAACTCAAGTGTTTTAAGATGAAACCTTTTGTGACTTTTGTGGTTTGGTAAAATTCAAACAACTTTTATATCCGAGAAACGGAGAGACAATGTAATTCCGGTTTAAAAAATAAAATTAACCTTTAGATTTATTTTTAGAATTAATACCCAAACCGTGTTACACTGTCACTTTGCTTCTTGCATTAAAATGGCCTTTCAAAACTGAAAGGCCATTTTGTTAAATAAAGTAAATATCCGTAGATAATGCAGTCTTCCTTATTTTCCAACCGGAAGATGAGTACTCACTGCAATTCTGTTCCATGCATTGATCGTTACAATAGCCATAATAATCTGTGCAATCTGGTTATCATCAAAAAACGACTTTGCTTTTTGATATGTTTCTTCAGTTAATCCTTTGTCGCTTATCAATGTAATTTCCTCTGTCATCGCCAAAAGCACCTGCTCTTCTTCTGTAAAGAATTCTTTTGCTTCTGTCCATCCGTTCAGAATAAAAATTCTTTGAGGGGTTTCCCCATATTTGATGGCATCTTTTGTATGCATATCAAGACAAAAAGCACATTTATTGATCTGTGAAGCTCTGATCTTAATCAGTTCCTTCTGAATGTGTGTCAATGAAATTGTTTGTAGATATCCTTCCAATCCAAGCATCGCTTTATACGCTGCTGAGTCTACTGTTGCAATATTTAATCTTGCGCTCATTATATTATTATTTTTTGGTTAATTGATCTATACTTAAAGAATATTGTTGTTGAACGGCCAATAAAAGAGCCGCAGCACTTGCCACCCAAACAGAATAGTTCAATGGAGCTTTTGGTCCTGATGCAATGGTCATGGATATGGCAAAAATCAACAGCAGCAGACTACTTCCGTAAGCAGCAATTTTAGTTTTAAATCCTACAATCAGCATCAGAGGAAAAAGGATTTCTAAAAAGGTAGCGGCATATGCTGAAAATGTACTTAAAGCTTCCGGCAGAAAAAACGTCAGCTGTCTTGTATATTCTTCAAAACTGGCCATGTTTCCCCATGATGAGTTTTCTTTGCTCCATAACCCAAATCGGTCTGCCACTGCAGAAAGCATGGTTACCCCAAGAGCAAGTCTTAAAAATAGCTGCGGAAATTGATTTTTTGTATCTGTCATTGTATTGGCTTTTAATAACATGACAAATTTCCGGTTTCTGATCCGTAAAAATCTTAAACTGGTTTAAGAACGTAATTTTGCCCTGATTTCACTCAGATATTCTGGCGTAAAACCTAAAAAGGAAGCAATTAAGTATTGTGGAATTCTTTGGATGAACCAAGGATACAACGTACTGAAATGCACATAATATTCTTCTTTTGTCATCTCATAAATATAACGGATTCTTTTTTCGGCAGCAGCATACGCTGTTTGATATACCATTCTGAAATAACGTTCCATAATGGGATGCTTTTCCAATAGAAGTTCCTGAGACTGAAAATCAATGGTTAAGATTTTGGAATTTTCTACAGACTGAATATTAAAGCCTGATTTCATCTGTTTTTCAAAAGCAAAAGTATCTGACATCCACCAGTTTTCGATAGCAAACTCCGTGGTTTGTTCTACTCCTTTTTCATTGACAAAATACTTTCTCAGACATCCTTCCAAAACAAAATACTTCAACTTACAAACATCACCTTCAACCATCAGGTTTTCTTTCTTTTTCACTTTTAAAACCTGAAAAAAAGAAATGATGGAAGCAAATTCCTTGTCATTGACCGTAATGAATTTATCTAAATGTGCTTTGAAAGTTTCCATTGTAAAATTTAGTAACCAAACTTAACTTTATTTTTTTAGTTTTACAATGAGAAAATATTGAATCATGGAAATCATTGCTAAAATTCTGATCGCAGTCGTTGCACTGGAACATATTTATATTCTTTGGATGGAAATGTTTGCATGGGAAACAAAAGGAAAAGAAGTTTTTAAAGCTGCTCTTCCTGCGGAAATGTTTAAACCCACCAAAGGATTAGCCGCTAACCAGGGCCTTTACAATGGTTTTCTGGCTGCCGGATTGATCTGGTCATTTCTGATTAAAGATCCGCAATGGCAAACGAATGTAGCACTCTTCTTTTTAGGATGTGTAGCCGTAGCAGGAATCTATGGAGCTATTTCAGCGACTAAAAAAATATTTTTCGTTCAGGCTTTGCCCGCTATCTTGGCCATTATTGCCATTTTACTAAAGTAATTTCATTGTCCCTATTTTTAAAGATCTTCTTAAAAATATTTACATGATCAATACCCTCTTATCTTTTATGATAAGGGAAAAATTGCCATGAATATCTCCTTCCTTCATAAGACTTAAAACCAGCTTCTTACGGCTCAAAAAATCCATTTAATATAAAATTCGTAAATTTGCATCGTCATAAAAGATTGATACACAGTTTTTTTATATTGACCTGCATTGTGATGAGGTGCAGAAATTCAAGTTGTTCAGTACACATATCCGTAATTACTTCATCAGTAATTTAATTGTAGAATCGATGTAAAAGATTAAGTTCTTTTTACACGATACACTCTTTTTCTAGAGTATAATCTATTGAAATATTTAAAATAAACATAAAGCTTAGATGCTTTGTGGCTTTATTTTTTTGTGAAAAGCTTCTATCATGATAAGAAGCTTAGTAGATTATTTTATGCTATCGTCATCACCAGAACAACAACGTAAAATGGGGTATAATGAATTGGTGTACAATTTTTTATACCATTAATTAAAAAAAATCTGAATATGGAAAAAAATGAAAACAGTAGAAAAGTAAAACTTAAAGTTGAAGATCTGACTATTATTTTTGGTAAAAACAAAGAGAAAGCACAGGAACTTTTAGACAAAGGTTTTTCCAAAAAGGAAATTCTTGAAAAAACAGGCTGCACCATAGGAATCAACAAAGCAAGCTTTGAAATCTATGAAGGTGAATTCTTTGTCATCATGGGATTGTCAGGAAGTGGAAAATCTACTTTACTGCGCTGTCTTAACAGGCTGAATGAGCCCACTTCAGGAAAAGTATACATCAATGACGATGATATTACGAGTAAAAACAATAAAGAACTTCTGGAAGTAAGAAGAACGGAAATGAGTATGGTGTTTCAAAAATTTGGATTGCTGCCTCACCATACTATTTTAGACAATGCCGGTTTCGGGCTGGAAATCAGAGGAGAAGACAAAGCTTCCCGTGATGAAAAAGCACAGAAAGCACTGGACATTGTAGGATTGAATGGTTTCGAAAATCAGTATCCTTCCCAACTTTCAGGAGGAATGCAGCAGAGAGTAGGATTGGCAAGAGCTTTGGCCAACGATCCTGAAGTCCTGCTGATGGATGAAGCTTTCTCCGCACTGGATCCTTTGATAAAATCTGAAATGCAGGATCAAATGCTTGAGCTCCAAAATACATTGCAAAAAACCATCGTCTTCATTACCCATGACCTGGACGAGGCCATTAAAATTGGTGATCGTATCGTTATTATGAAAGATGGTGTCATAGAGCAAATAGGAACAGCGGAAGACATTTTGACTAATCCTGCAAGCGACTATGTAAAAGCATTTGTAGAGAAAGTGGATCGTAAAACAATTATCACCGCCAGATCTTTGATGTTCGACAAAGCTACGGTGGTACGTTTCAGAAAAGACGGTCCTGAAGGAGCTTTAAGAAAAATGAGAGCAACAGGATTGGAAAACTTACCTGTTGTAGATTTTCAAAATAAATTTCTGGGGTTTGTGACCCTTAATGATGTCGTTCAAATTGCAAAAAAGAAAGAACCTACGGTAGAATCAATTATCAACAGCAATGTTCCTTCAGTCTATCCGGAAGTTACTGTAGAAGAAATGCTACCGTTAATTTCAGGAAATAAATCGGCTATCGCCGTGGTAGACGAAAACAATAAATTTTTAGGTCTTATCACTCAATTATCTCTCATCATAGAAGCTACTAAGTTTAACGAAGAAGAGATCATTGAATTAAAAGAAATCGCAAACAATCAATAAGATGAATAAAACTATAGATATAGGTCAATATGTAGAAACTGCAATCAATTGGCTCACAGAAAATGGAAAACCTGTATTTGATGTCATAAAACACGTGGGAAACTCTTCTATTATGGGAATTGAATGGGTTTTGGTACACACTCCCTTTTATGTTATCATTCTCTTTTTTACGTTGCTGGCATTATGGAAAGCCGGAAAAGGCATCGCTGTTGTCACGGCAGCCGGACTAAGTTTAATATTTTTAATGGGATTATGGAAAGAAACCATGGAAACCCTGGCCCTTATTTTTGTAGCAACCATTACGGCCCTTATTATTTCTATCCCTCTGGGAATTTGGGCTGCCAAAAGTAAAATAGCCGCAAAAATTATCCGCCCTTTACTGGATTTAATGCAGACAATGCCTGCATTTGTCTATCTGATTCCAGCTGTACTGTTTTTCAGTATCGGTAAAGTACCCGGAGCTTTTGCAACCATCATTTTTGCAATGCCGCCTGCGGTACGATTAACAACATTGGGAATTGAAGCCGTTCCGAAAGATATCGTAGAAGCAGCCAGAGCTTTTGGAGCTACCAACCGCCAGATTCTGTTTAAAGTAGAACTTCCTTTAGCCATGAAAACGATTTTAACAGGGATCAATCAAACCATACTGTTATCCCTATCCATGGTTGTTATTGCAGGAATGATTGCTGCAGGTGGTCTAGGTGAAAAAGTATTGGAAGGAATTAATAATCTGGATATCGGATTAGGATTTGAAAGTGGTTTATCCGTTGTGATTTTAGCCATTATCCTTGACCGGATTACCCAGGGATTTGTAAAGAAAAAACAATAAGATGAAACAATTAAAATATCTATTTTTTCCCTTTTTAATAGTGGCATTTGCTGCCTTAAATTCGTGTGAAAATATAAAAAACTCTAAATACATCACCATAGGAATGGTAGATGGCTGGGCGGAAGATGTTGCGATGACCCACGTTGCTAAAGCCATTTTGGACCAGCAGGGATATCATGTTATTATCCAAAAAGCCTCTACAGATATGATTCTGGCTTCGATGAACAATGAAGATACAGATCTTTTCATGGGAGTATGGCTTCCATACACGCACGCTAAAAAACTCGCTAAATTTCCGGGATTAGTTCATCTTGGAACCAATTACAACAACGGCCGTATAGGATTGGTCGTTCCGGAATACGTTCCGGTGCATTCCATTGAAGAACTTAATCAACATCAGGAGCAATTCGAACATAGAATCATTGGAATTGAGAAAGGAGCCGGATTAACAACCGGAACGGATAAAGCTATTATTGATTATAAACTGGATTATAAACAGATCAACTCCTCTACCATTGCCATGATCACCGAGTTACAGAATGCCATACAACGCAAACAATGGATTGTGGTAACAGGATGGCAGCCCCACTGGATGTTTGGTAAAATGAAGCTTAAGTTTCTTGACGATCCCAAAAAGATCTTTGGTGAAGCAGAACAGATTAAAACCTATTCCAGAAAAAGCTTTGGTAAAGACCATCCGGATTTAGCCAAATTCTTTTCCAAAGTCCATTTTGATGATGAAACGATGTCTGATCTTTTAATGAAAATGGAACAGAGTAAAAATAAAGAAGCCACCGCTAAGGAATGGGTGGAAGACCACTCTGAACTGGTCAAATTATGGCTGGATAAAAATTAATATAACGATACAATTTGGTATTACTTAAAATCCTCAACTCTCCATGAGTCTGAGGATTTTTTCATCAACATAGATTATTTGATCTTTTCTCTATGAAGCAATATTTATTAGTAATCGCAAAGGCGCAAAGAAATTTAATAACATACTGCTTTAAGGCGCAAGAAAATCAAAGATTTTCAGCAAGTTTGTTTCAATTAAATTCAACAGAACTAAATTTTATCAAAGATAAAATCCTTGCGCCTTAAGACATATTTAAAGCAAAATTCTTGCGTCTTTGCGTTTTCCAATATCTCATAACGATCCCATTGATTCTTTAATTTTTTCCCGATGGATTATTCCCCAATTGACTAATGTTTCTGTTACAGGAAATACAGATTTCCCATATTCTGTCACCGCATACGTTACCGTGATGGGTTTCGTATCCTGAATGGTTCTTGTGATCAGGAGATTAGTTTCCAGTTCTTTTAATTCTTTGCTCAGCATTTTAGCGGAAATCCCCTCAATACTGCGTTCCAGTTTTTTAAAATGAATCATCTGATCCGGTCTGTTCGTCAGATATCGTAAAATCATCAGTTTCCATTTTCCTCCCAATACATCCAGGCTGTCACGCATTGCGAACAATTCTTCTGTACAGTTTGCTTCTCTTTCGATGCCGTTTTCTATGATTTTTGCCATAATAGTTTCATGAAGGTAACTAGTTACCATTAGTTAACTAGTAGCAAATATAAACTATTCCCTCTTTACATTTGTGTATCAAATTAAACGTATGAAATTGCATGATTTCTAAAATATAAATATCTACGTATGAAAGCAGTTATTTTAAATAAAAACGGAAAACTGGAAGATGGTTTTGCCGAGCAGCCCCAACCCAAAGGCAATGAAGTTTTAATCCAGATCAAAGCAAGCGGTTTCAATCCTATCGATTACCAGATGCTTGAAAACGAACTCGAAAGAAAACTGATCAGTTCCCCGATATTGGGAAGAGAATCATCGGGAATTATAGTTGACAAAGGTCCCGAAGCGACACAATTTAATATTGGTGACGAAGTTTATTGTGGCAGCGGTTCCATGGGAAGCAATGGGACTTATGCAGAATATATAACAGTCCCTGAATCCATTGTTTCGTTGAAACCAAAGAATATTTCGTTTGAACAGGCGGCTTCCATTCCTTCGGTAGGACTTACTTCTTTGCAGATCTTTAACCGTTTGAAACTAAATCCCGAAAATACCATTCTTGTAACAGGTGCAACCGGAGGAGTCGGTTCATTTTTAATCAAACTTTTATTAGCTCATGATATCCGGCAGATCACAGCAACTGTTGGCAGTGAAGAAAACAGACGGGTTCTTCTCAATATGGGACTAAAGGATCATCAGATTATTAATTACAGAGAAGAAAACCTTATTGAAAACATTTTAAAAGCCAATAATAATCAACCTTTCGAGTTTGGGATTGATCTGGTAGGAAATTACATGTCAGAAGTGACTGCAGAAGTTTTGAAGATCAACGGAACTTATGTAGATGTAACTGCTTTAGTCACCAAAGACGCTCATGAAACCCTTTTCAACAAAGGAAGCATGATTATGAATATCTCCAATTATACTTATGGAATGATCAAAAAATATGAGTATTACAAAAACAGTCTACTTGAAATAAAAAGCCTCATCGAAACCGGAACTATTACCCCACCTCAGCATAAGATAATAGGAAATCTTTCTTTGGAAACCGTTCTGCAGGCACATTCTATTTTAAAAAACAATCAGACCCAAGGTCATAAACTCATCATGAAACATTAATCTATGAACAAAATACCAAGACGAATCGTAACAGGAATTAAAGACGGAAAATCTATCATTATAGAAGACCAGCAGGTAGAAAATGCAGTGGAGCATTTTCCGGGACTTATCATTTCAGATGTTTGGAATACGCAGACAATGCCGGCAAGCTTAGACATTGAGACCAGAATTCCCAACACAGGATTTCCACAGACTCCTAAAAATGGCACTTACTTTCGATATGTAGTCGTTCCTCCCGATAAAGATTTAGGGGTTGAATGGAAGAAAAATGAGCCTCATCCCATGATGCATCAGACTCCGACACTGGATTATATCATCATCATTTCCGGCGAACTCTACCTCATCATGGAAGAAGGAGAAACTCTTCTAAAACCTGGAAATATTGTCATTCAAAGAGGGACTAATCATGCATGGAGCAACCGCTCTGATGAACCTTCTATTCAGCTGGCGGTTTTGATCGATGCAGAGATTTAAATTAAAATTTATTTTGTTGGAAAAACGCAAAGGCGCAAAGAAGAATAAATTATATGTTATTTTTAAGACGCAAGAAAATCAAAGATTTTCAGCAAAAAATGATCTATAAAGTATTAGGAATGTACAATTTTATCGCAGAGAAAATCCTTGCGACTTAAAGACGGATAAAAAAAGAAAAACTTTGCGCCTTCGCGTTTTCCAACAAAACTTAGAAACATAAAAAAACTCACGCAGATTTTACATAAACATCTGCGTAATCTGTGCAATCTGCGGGAAATAAAATATAAACAGTATTCAATTTTATCGCAGAGAAAATCCTTGCGACTTAAAAACGGATTAAGGAAAAATAAAACTTTGCGCCTTTGCGTTTTTCCAACCAAAACCATCCGATTACAAAGCCGAAATTTCCAACAGTTTCTGCTTCATTTTTTCAGGCGTCATCTGCCCTTCCTGATAATAGACCAAATTCTGATGCTTATCCAGGAATACCCATAACGGATACACAGGCTGATTTTTATTCTTAGACAAAGCAAGCGCCAACTCATGAATTCCGGAATTTCCATTCTGCAGATATTCAAACTCCCGATTCTGGAAATGGATTTTCTCCTTCGTTTTCTCTGCCTCGAAATTGACAAAATAAAAATGATCGTTTAATATATTGACCAGCTCTTTATCTTTACTCAAGCGAAAAGATTCAATTTTACAAACGGCACACCAATCGGTATAAAGATGAATGACAACCGGCCTCGGATTTTCTTTTTGCTGAACCTCAAGATCAGAAAAAGTGCCTGTCTTCATCTGAGACAGATAAAAACAGGGCACTAACATTAAAAATAAAGCTATTTTTTTCATCATAAGGTATATTTTACCCCAAGAAATCCTCTGATACGCTGCATGGGTGCATAGCCGTATGCGGTATCAAATGTATAATGGTTGGGATTGTTGATAGGGTCATCGACATGTTTATCAAATGGGTCAAACGGTCTCATCAAAGGGTCTTTAGGAGTAAAATTGAATAAATTTTTCACTCCGCAATACACCTCAAATCCTGATTTGAAACTCTTGGACACCTGAATATTGGCCAAAGAATAGAATGGTGAATATTCCGGGCGGTAGTCATTTACTAAAACAGGAAGTCGCATCGGTCCGTAAAACTGTCCGGTAAAATCTACCGTCAGATTGTTCGGAAATTTATACGTCAGGTTATAAGTTCCACTCCACTTTGGAGCATGCAATTGCTGTGTTTTCTGATTTTCATTATCAAATTTTTGATAGACATCCAGATAAGTCACTCCCAGATTGACACTCAGAGGAAACTGAAAACTAAAATCCACATTCAATGAAGCTCCTCTCGAAATTCCATATCCATGCAGGTTGTCATAAATAATTTTAGTAGGATCAGAATCAAAATCACCTACAATTTTATTGCTGAAATAGGTATAAAATGCAGAAGCATCAAGATTCACCATTCGGTTTCCTACAGGAATTTTCCAGATATAATTTAGGTTTCCGTTGACAGATCTTTCGGGTTTCAGGTCTGTTTTTACAACCACTTCCCGGGAGCCTGTCAATGCTGCATGATCTTCTGTAAATAAATTGACAACTCTGAATCCTGTTCCGAAATTGAAACGCAGGGTGTGATATGGGTTTGGGGAAAACTTCCATGCGAATCTCGGTGAATGAATAGAATGATGTACTTTATCATAATCATATCTGTATCCCAGCAACAAAGTGTTTTTTTCATTGATTTCCCATTGATCCTGGATAAAAGCTCCCCAGATCGGAGACTTCATCGGTGCATTTGTGATCCCGTCTGGCGCTAAAGTTCCCGGTGTATTATCATCATAAAATGTTCTTTTAAAAGTAAGTCCGGCCGTGATATCGTGTTTTCCGAAACTTCTGTCCCAATAGGTCTGAACAAAAGCTACCTTTTGTGTGGCATTGAAAGGATTGGTTCCGTAAAACGAATTCTGGTCATGGTAATTGTAAGAAAACTGGGTCACGATATGTTCTTTCATAGGCCACTCGTACAATCCGAAAACCTCTGCCCTGTTCGTATAAATACTTTCTCCGTAGACCTGATCACTACCACGGAAAGATTTGTTCCATTGCATTTCTCCCCCAAAACGATCTTCATACAGGTATCTTAAAGCGAAACTTGCCTGGCGGTTTTCTTTTCTTTTAAAATTCCATTTGTTGAAGACAGAAATCCTACTCTGCAAAGTAGCATCTGTAAAATTATCTTTATTCTGATCTATTCTTTCTTGAAAGCTGAAATAATTTAAACTTAATAATGAAGCTGCATTCTTTCCTACATTGAATTTGGTCGAAAGATCCACATTGTTTTCAAACCAACCGGTTGTCATCAGATCAACACTCAGCTTGGGAGCCGTCAGTGCATTTTTGGTGATAATATTGATCACTCCTCCCATTGCTTCAGAACCGTAAATGGAAGATGCAGGACCTTTTACCACTTCTATTCTATCCACCAGGCTATTCGGAATTCCGCTCAGTCCATATACCGTGGAAAGAGAACTTACAATCGGCATTCCATCAATCAGGATCATAGTGTATGGCCCTTCCAATCCGTTGATATGAATATCTCCTGTATTGCACACAGAACAATTCAGCTGAGGTTTTACTCCATTTACCATCGCAATAGCCTCAAAAATACTTGGTGTCGGGTTTTTCTGAAAAAATTTCTGACTGTAGATCTCAACCGCTACCGGGCTTTTTGATCTACTCATTGGTTTTATGGTTCCCGTAACCACTACATCCTCTATGTTACTCGTCTTGATTTCTCTTTTGGTAACTCTTGCAGAATCAATGCTTTTGTTCTGCTGTAAACTTAAGCTGTCTGTCTCCTGGGCAAAACAATATGATGATAAAAAAGTAATAGAAAATAATATTCGCTTCATGAAATTAAAATTGTTAGACAAATCTAACAATTATTTTTTAAATACAAAACTTTATGGAAAAAATATTGATTGAGCCAATTCATGAAAAATGATTAAATTTGAGAAACTACATATGAAAGTAAAATGAGATATCATCTAGCGGGAAATATCCCACCAAAAAGACATACGATCTTTAAGTCTCCAGAAGATAAATTTTACTATGAACAGCTCTTCGGTACAGAAGGCTTCCATGGTATTTCTTCTCTGTTATATCATATCCACCGCCCTACACAGATCAAATCTATCGGTGAGCCGAAAGATGTTACTCCCAAAATAGCTGTGGAAAAAAACATCGCCCCAAGAATGTTCAAAGGGATGAATGTTACTCCTGAAGATGATTTCATGGACAGCCGAAAAATCCTTTTGATGAACAATGATCTGAAAATGGGATTGGCAAAACCAAGAAAATCAATGGATTATTTCTACAAAAATGCGGAATGTGATGAGCTCTTATATGTTCACCAGGGAACAGGGATTTTAAAAACATTTGTAGGAGATCTTGAGTTTGTAACCGGAGATTATCTTATTATTCCAAGAGGAACAATCTACCAGGTAGAGCTGAAGTCTGATGATACTGTATTTTTTGTATTGGAAAGCCACTCACCTATTTATACTCCGAAAAGATACAGAAATGAATTCGGGCAGCTTTTGGAGCATTCTCCATTCTGCGAAAGAGATATGATTGCTCCTGCTTTTAAAGAACCTATTGACGAAAAAGGAGAATTCTTAATCAAAGTAAAAAAAGAAAACCAGATTACGGATTTTATCTATGCCACACATCCGTTTGATGTGGTAGGCTGGGACGGATATTTTTATCCTTATAAATTCAATATTAAAAACTTCGAGCCTATTACGGGAAGAATTCACCAACCGCCACCGGTGCACCAGAATTTTGAAGGACACAATTTCGTAGTTTGTTCATTCTGTGCAAGAATGTATGACTATCATCCGCAGGCTATTCCGGCACCTTATAATCACTCTAATATTGATTCTGATGAGGTACTATTCTATACAGAAGGTGATTTCATGAGCCGTAATCATATTGATCTGATGGACTTCACCCTTCACCCAGGCGGAATCGTACACGGACCCCACCCAGGAGCGATGGAAAGAAGTATCGGTAAAAAATTCACAGAAGAATATGCGGTAATGGTAGACCCATTCCGTCCCTTAAAAATTACAGAAGAAGCTTTAAAAGTGGAAGATCCTTCCTACAAAACTTCATGGCTGGAATAATTATTTCCAGAACCAAAACAGTTTTAACTTTTTGATATCAACCATAAAAGTCACAAAAGATTAAACAATTAGGCTTTATAAAGTGAATTCTATTTGCTTCAAAAGAGCACTAAAGTTTTTGAAAATCAAAGATTTTCTTCTAATGTGTACTTTATATGGCATTATTGAACACTTTCTTAAGTGAACTAAAGTGTTTAAGTATAAATCTTTGTGACTTTTGTAGTGAAAAGTTCTAATAGATTTATTTAACAGTAAAAAGTCTATCAGGTTCATATCAAAAAGTACTACTGAATACATACAAAAGACGCTTTAAATCCTTTATTTAAAGCGTCTTTTTTCGTAAATTTGTAAGGTATGGTTAACATATTTGACCATCATTATTTTTCATAACGCATCCTAAGTAATGGTGGTTTAAAACAAAATCAATATTACATGTTAGAAAGAATCAGATTAGAAAGTTTACGCCAAAAAGTAACCACAGCAGAAAATGCTGTAAAAATCATTAAAGACGGTATGACCATAGGGTCCAGCGGCTTTACAAAAGCAGGTGACAGCAAGGCTATCTTGCCGGCACTCGCTGAAAGAGGAAAAACAGAAGACCTTAAAGTCACTTTGATGACCGGAGCTTCACTCGGCCATGGTACCGACGGAAAACTGGCCGAAGCTAATGTTTTAAAGAAAAGAATGCCCTTCCAGGTAGATCCTATCTTAAGAAATAAGATCAACAGCGGAGAAATTCTCTTCATCGACCAGCATTTAAGCGAAAGTGCCGAACTTCTTCACACTAAAAATCTTCAGAGCATTGACGTAGCAATTATCGAAGCTGCTTATATTGAAAGAGACGGAAGTATTGTTCCTACCACTTCTGTGGGAAATTCAGTGACATTTGCCGCTTTGGCTAAAAAAGTGATCATCGAGATCAATACGGAAGTTCCTGAAGAAGTCTACGGAATCCACGATATTTACCAGGCAGAAGATTATCCTTACAGAAATGTTATTCCTATTGTAGCCCCATGGAACAAAATCGGGAGAAAAAGTATTCCTGTGGATCCTGATAAAATTGAAGCTATTGTTTTTACCAACCTTAAGGACAGTCCTGCCGATATTGCAGAACCGGACGAAAAAACAACCGCTATTGCCAAACACCTTCTTGGTTTCTTTGAAAATGAAGTACTTTTAGGAAGACTTACAGATCGACTACTTCCGCTTCAGGCTGGTATTGGTAAAGTAGCGAATGCCGTGCTTACAGGATTCAAGGACAGTAACTTTTATGACCTGACGATGTTTTCAGAAGTCCTTCAGGACAGTACTTTTGATCTGATAGATTCCGGTAAATTAAGTTTTGCTTCTGCCTCATCCATTACCGTTTCCAAGGAATGCTATGAGAGAGTCCTGGGAAACCTTTCAAAATATAAAGACAAGTTCGTTTTAAGACCTCAGAATATTTCCAATACTCCGGGACTGATCAGAAGATTAGGAGTAATAGCCATCAACACTGCTATTGAATTCGATATCTATGGAAACGTAAACTCTACCCATATCGGAGGTACAAAAATCATGAACGGAATTGGAGGTTCCGGAGACTTCGCAAGAAATGCTTATTTAAGTATTTTCGTTACCCAAGCTGCTTCAAAAGGCAACAATATCTCCCATGTCCTTCCAATGGTCTCTCATACCGATCATACAGAACATGATGTAGACATTCTGGTAACAGATGTCGGATTGGCTGATCTAAGAGGATTGGCACCAAGAGAAAGAGCACAGAAAATTATTGATAATTGTGTTCACCCCGATTATAAGGAAGAATTACAATCTTACTTCGACAGAGCTTGCGAAAAAGGAGGTCATACCCCTCATTTGCTACAGGAAGCATTCAGCTGGCATCTGAGATTCTCCGAAACAGGAAGTATGAAGCAGAAAACAACAGTTGAAATTTCCAATTAAAAATTTCATCAAATAGTATAAAGAAAAGGACTGAATGCCAAGGTATTTAGTCCTTTATTTTTAGATTTATCCAAATCTGCTCCACATGACAAAAGTCTTTCTATTATAGTTAAGATATTTGAAATCGGTGTTATTATAAATATTATCTTTGAAAGAAGAGGTATTTTATGAACAATATAAATACTCTGAACACCTTTAAAAAGAACAAAATATGAATAATTACATCAGCGCAGAAGAAGCAATATATACCATAAAAAGTGGAAACCGTGTCTTTTTTCACGGCAGTGCATGTACTCCCAATTACCTGATTGATGAGCTGGCAAGACAGTCTAATCGTTTGCAAAATGTGGAAATGGTTTCCATTACCCAGCAGGGCAATGTGGAAATTGCAAAGCCGGAATACAAAGACAGTTTTTTCATCAACTCTTTATTTGTTTCTACTCCTGTGCGTGATGCAGTAAATTCCGACAGAGGAGACTTTGTACCGGTCTTCCTAAGCGAAATTCCTATTTTATTCAGAAAGAACATCCTGCCTCTGGATGTAGCAATTATTACGGTTTCCCCTCCTGACAGACACGGTTTCTGTACATTGGGAACTTCTGTAGATATCGCGAGAGCAGCTGTGGATACTGCAAAGATTATTGTTGCCATTGTGAATCCCAGAATGCCCAGAACACACGGAGACGGTATGATCCACATCAGCAGAATTCATAAACTGGTTTGGCATGAGGAAGAACTTCCAACAGTAGATTATGGTTCAAAAGTAGGCGCTGAAGAAATGCTTGTAGGAAAAAATGTGGCTGAACTTATTGAAGATAGGTCTACCCTTCAGATGGGCATCGGGACCATTCCTGATGCAGTTTTGAAATGTCTTACCAATCACAAAGACCTGGGAATCCACACAGAGATGCTGAGTGACGGAGTTATTGACCTGATCCAGGATGATGTGATCAACAACAAATACAAAGGGTACAACGATAACAAAACCATTACAAGTTTCTGTTTTGGAACCAGAAAACTCTATGATTATGTGGATGACAATACTGTATTTGCCTTCAGGGATGTAAGTGAGGTCAATTTCCCGATCAATATCATGAGAAACAAAAAAATGGTAGCCATCAATTCTGCCATTGAAATAGACCTTACGGGACAGGTTTGTGCTGATTCTATCGGAACGATGCAGTACAGCGGAATCGGAGGACAAATGGACTTTATGCGCGGTGCAGCTTTAAGTGATGAAGGAAAACCTATCATAGCCATTACCGCCAGAACGAAAAAAGGAATTTCAAGAATTGTTCCTTTCCTTAAACAGGGAGCAGGCGTAGTAACAACCAGAGGTCATATCCATTATGTTGTTACCGAATACGGAACGGCTTATCTCTATGGAAAGAATCTTCGACAGAGGGCGCAGGAGCTCATCAGCATTGCCCATCCGGACGATAGAGAAATGCTGGAGAGAGCCGCCTTTGAAAGATTTAAACATTGATAATCAAAACATAAGAATTTTTAAGTTACTTTTACGTCTGAAACGGTAAAACATATTTTGAACCGGCATCCGTGAAATCATAAAAAAGCGCTAATATTTTGGCAGTATTTTTGATAAAACTCTTTCAAAAACAAGGAAATTGAAAACTATATATAATTCGATACGAGAAGAAGTTGTAAAGCATTCTAAGGTAAGGAATTCTGTTTTGGGGAATGTGAATGAATGGAAAAGAAGCCATTATATTATTCTTTCCGAAATTATTAAAGATGAACTCTCTGAAGCTGAGGAACTGAAAGGAGGAAAAAAATTTGAAATTGGAAATACCATTTCCCATGTCACCCTTCAGCGATTTTTTGAAAACGATTACCAGGACAAAACACATAATGATCTCAGGTTTTTAAAAACCCTGGACAAGATCTGTATTTTCTTAGGGTACAAGGATCTTAATGATTATATCCTTTCTATAAGATACAAGAAACAGAACGATGAAGAAACTGATGATCAGTCCTATCTTACACAGATGGTGTATGACTACTGTGCAACAGCTTTTGAATTCTGTAAACAGTTTCCCAATCATAATACCAAACTTTTTAAAGATCTGGTTTTTGATGACTCTCCATTCTTGGAAAGGGTTTCGCAGTTCAGCAAAGAATTGTGTGATAAAGACTTCCATCTGGTTACCAAAAATAACAGATCCAATTATGAAGTTTTTGACATTCAGGTTGTCACTGATGAACCAGATAAAAAAATACTTGAGTCTCAGGAGTTCTGGAATCTACTGCTAAAAGTAGGAGAAACGGGAGAGGAACATTTTGTTAATCAGCTGAGTACTCAGATTTATTTCATCCGAAAAATAGACAATACCTGGAAGATATGGGATAACTATAATCCCGATGCCGGTATGCTCAACAGGAAAATTGAAACAGTCTAAAAATAAAAAGCCGTAGAGAATCTCTACGGCTTTCATGTTTCGAAACATTTTTTCTCACTTGTATTTTGTATTACAAATGTAGGAAGACGATTTTAAACGTAAGAAACTTAAATATACTTAAGTAAACTCTTCTTTAACGTTATGTTAAATATATTCAATGAATACAAGGGAATATTTTCGCCATATCTAAGAATTTTGTAATTTGCATACCAATAAAATAAAAGTAAAAGAGAAAATATGTCAACACTTACATTTGCCGAGAAAATTGCTCAAGCAGAAAATTTCTTACCGATCAACGGTACAGATTACATTGAGTTTTATGTAGGAAATGCAAAACAGGCTGCCCATTATTACAAAACCGCTTTCGGTTTTCAGTCTGTAGCTTATGCCGGTCCTGAAACAGGAGTAAGAGACCGTGCATCTTATGTGCTTCAACAGGGAAAAATCAGATTGGTATTAACTACCGGATTGAAGTCTGATTCTCCTATCAGTGAGCATGTAAAAAAACATGGTGACGGAGTAAAAATTTTGGCACTTTGGGTAGATGACGCTTATGCAGCTTTCGAAGAAACAACTAAAAGAGGTGGAAAACCTTATTTAGAGCCTGTAACGTTAACTGATGAGCATGGTGAGGTAAGAATGTCGGGAATCTATACATATGGAGAAACCATTCACATGTTTGTTGAAAGAAAAAATTATAACGGAGCTTTTATGCCTGGATATGAAAAGTGGGAAAGTGATTATAAGCCTGAAGAAGCAGGTTTACTATACGTAGACCACTGTGTAGGAAATGTTGACTGGAACAGAATGATCCCAACAGTTGAATGGTATGAAAAAGTAATGGGATTTGTGAATATTCTTTCTTTTGATGACAAGCAGATCAATACAGAATATTCTGCATTGATGTCTAAAGTAATGTCAAACGGAAACGGATTTGCAAAATTCCCTATCAATGAGCCTGCAGAAGGTAAAAAGAAATCTCAGGTAGAAGAATATCTTGACTTCTACGAAGGTGAAGGTGTACAGCACATCGCTGTGGCTACGAAAGACATTATCCACACCGTAACTGAACTAAAAAAACGTGGTGTAGAGTTCCTTTCTGCTCCGCCAGAAGCTTATTACGATATGGTGCCTGAAAGAGTGGGTCATATTGATGAAGATCTTAAAAAACTTCAGAGCTTAGGTATACTTATTGATCATGATGAAGAAGGGTACTTACTACAGATCTTTACTAAACCTGTAGAAGACCGCCCTACTCTATTCTTCGAGATTATTGAAAGACACGGTGCACAGAGTTTTGGTGCCGGAAATTTCAAAGCTTTATTCGAAGCATTGGAGAGAGAGCAAGAAAGAAGAGGTAATCTTTAATTTTACGTTAAAAATATAAGTTTTGTCAGAATACCGTATTCTGGCAAAACTTTTTTATAAAACACAGTATATGAGAAAAATTTTAATCGGGACTCTTTTTCTGGGAACATTAGGGCTTAAAGCTCAATATGGATCCTTGAATGAAATCCTTAACCGACTTGAACAAAGAAAGGGCATCAATCAGCATCTTGAAAATGTAAATGTTGACAACAAAAAGTTCGTTTTCATCAAAGATGAAGCCGATCATACAGAACGGGACTTTATTATTATCAAAGGGAATAATGCCACTTACGTAGAAGTTTTCGATGATAAAGCTACAGGAGAAAGCAGTTCCAATGTTTTTACCGGTGATATTATCAGGAAAAAAAATATTATTTCTTTAAGAGCAGACATGCTTGAAAACAAAAAAATCCCAATGCCTGTTACCAAAACTCTATTATTGACCCAGCAGGACAATATTCTGTACCTCATCGATGTCAATACCAGAGATCGATGGATTGATGAAGCATCTTACTCAAAAAAAGCAAAATAAATATTCTGAGGAAATCTCTCAGCGTGATCTTTAAATCTAACTAAAATCTAAACTTATGAAATCATTTGTAGACTATTCCTCAAATTCGGATTTTTCCATCCACAATATTCCTTTCGGAGTCGCAGTTTTTAACAAAGAATATATCGGATGCTGTACAAGAATCGGAGATCAGGTAATTGATCTTGCGACCTTGTACGATCTTGGGTATTTCGAAGATATTGAAGGATTAGACGACAATGTTTTTGAAGCCTATACCATCAACGAATTTATCGAGCTTGGTAAACCTGTTACCAATGCCATTCGTACTAAAATTCAGACCTTATTACAGGAAGGTTCCATTTTATCAAAAGATCAGAAAACGATTGAAGAAGCTTTCTACGACCTGGATAAAGTAAAAATGATGATGCCTCTTCACATCCCGAATTACACTGACTTTTACAGCAGTATCGAACATGCTACCAACGTAGGAAAAATGTTCCGCGATCCTGAAAACGCTTTATTACCCAACTGGAAACATTTACCGGTAGGTTACCACGGAAGAGCTTCCTCTATCGTAGTTTCAGGTACGGAAATCAACCGTCCAAAAGGTCAGATGAAGCCTGCAGATGCAGACAAGCCTGTTTTCGGACCATGTAAACAACTGGATTTCGAATTGGAAATGGCTTTTGTCATCAACAAAAACACGGAGATGGGAGAAAGTATTTCTACAAAAGAGGCAGAAGATGCTATTTTCGGAATGGTAGTTTTCAATGACTGGTCTGCAAGAGATATTCAATCATGGGAATATGTTCCACTAGGGCCATTCCTTGCGAAAAACTTCGGTTCTTCTATTTCTCCATGGGTAGTTACTCTTGAAGCTTTAGAACCATTCAGAACAGCTTCCCCAACTCAGGATCCTGAAGTTTTGGATTATCTAAAATTTGAAGGTGATAAGAACTACGATATCAACCTTGAAGTATATATTCAGCCTGAAAACGGAGACCAAAACCTAATTTCCGAAAGCAACTATAAACACATGTACTGGAATATGACCCAGCAACTGGCTCACCACACTGTAAACGGATGTAATGTGGAAGTGGGTGACCTGTATGCAAGTGGTACTATCTCAGGAAGTGATCCAAAATCTTTCGGTTCTATGCTTGAACTGACATGGAGAGGACAAAATCCTTTATCATTAAGCAACGGCGAAGAAAGAAAATTCATTGAAGATAACGATACCGTTACCATGAAAGCTTGGGCTGAAAAAGATGGTGTGAGAGTAGGTTTCGGTGAAGTTTCCGGTAAAATTATTCCAACACTTTAATAACTATTTAAACACTTTAGTTTTTAAGTTAAAAATTATGATAAAATCAAGTTCACTTTAGTTTTTGAAAATCTACGATTTTCATTTTTTCCTTCACTATGATTACTCAAAAAATAATTAATGATCTGTCTTATAAAGTTGTTGGAGCTTGTATTGAGGTCCATAAATTAGCAGGTCCTGGATTATATGAAGAAGTTTATCATCAATGTTTGGAAAAAGAATTTAAATTATTAGGTTTAAAATATCAAAGTGAACTTGAAATACCATTTTTCTATAAAGGAAGCTATATAGATTGTAAATTAAAATGTGACTTTTTGATTGAAGATTTGATTGTTTTAGAAATAAAATCAGTTGCTGAAACTCATCAGATTCATAAAGCACAAACTATGAACTACATGAATCTCTTAAAGCGACCTCGCTCAATTTTAGTTAATTTCAATGTTACCAACCTTTATCATGAAGGCTGTGAGTTCTTTGCTTCTAAACTATTTAAAGAACTTCCAAAAGAATGAAAATCGTAGGTTTTCAAACTTAAGTGCTCTTCAATATAGCATTGTCATAAATAACTAAAAATAACTTAAGTGTTAAAAGAAAAAATATGAAAACAGTAATCCCCTCCGAGATAACCTCCGTACAACTGCAGACGATCATGCAGACGGCTATTTCACCACGCCCGATTGCTTTGGCTTCTACAGTGGATAAAGATGGTACGATCAACTTATCTCCGTTCAGTTTTTTTAATATGTTCAGTACAGTTCCTCCGATTTTGATTTTTTCACCATCAAGGAGAGTACGTGACAATACAACGAAACACACGCTGGAAAATGTTCTTGAAGTACCGGAAGTCGTTATTGGAACAGTGAATTTTCCAATTGTACAGCAGATCTCTTTAGCTTCTACAGAATATGAAACCGGAGTGAATGAGTTTATCAAATCTGGATTGACAATGAAAGAGGCAGATCTTGTACAACCTAAACTGATTGAAGAATGCCCCGTAAACTTTGAATGTAAAGTTTTAGAGGTAAAATCGTTGGGAGATCAGGGAGGCGCCGGAAATCTTGTGATCTGTGAAGTTCAGAAAATCCATATCAGAGAAGAGTATCTGAATGAAGCAGGAAATCTGGATCAGAAAAAACTGGATATGGTGGCCCGTTTAGGCAGCAATTGGTATTCCAGAAGCAACGAAAACAGTCTTTTTGAAGTTCCAAAACCTTTGGTAACGAAAGGAATTGGCTTTGATCTGCTGCCGGATTCTATTAAGTACAGCAAAGTGTTTACGGGAAATGATCTTGGAATGCTTGCCAATACAGAAATATTACCTGCGGGTGACTTCCATGCTGATGAAAACATTCATGCTGATGCCCAGAAACTACTTCTGGAAAGCAGAGTTGAAGAAGCCTGGATTTTACTCACTATCCAATAAAAAAGCGGCCTGAAATTTCAGGCCGCTTTTTTTATTTTATGTGGGGAGTTGGATGCCGGAGGCTGGGAGTTTATAAAGTCTACTGAAAACTATTTCCCAAATTAATAATCATTTGGAAAATAGTTCTATTTTGATTTCAATAGATATGGAACACCGTTACTAGCTTCCAGCTTCTATTTTCCAGCTTCCCTACTTATATTTTACTTCGCTTTCAATGATTCTGAAACAGTAATTTTTCCTTTTTCAGCAAAGTCTGTTGCTGTACCATTTTTATCAATGGAAACATTCAGGTTGTCATTTTTAGCGTCATAGTAAATGCTTGTAGCATATCCTGGACAATCATGCTGCTTACATCCCGTCAGCTTATAAATTCCGTTGTCAGAAGTAACAGGACTTTCCACATTGAAATTCTTTACCATTTCATCATATTGGGTTCCCACTAACTTTTTCAGCCTTTCTGTGATGCCCTTGTCTTCAAAGAATTTAATATCATGGGGATACTTTCCTACATTTTTAGTAATAATATTGGTTGCTCCTGAAGCAGCAGAAGGAGATGCAACAGAATCGTTTTTTGGAGTAGATACAGAATCTTTCGGCGTTACTGTGGCCAAAGTATCTGTGCTTACAGAAGATTCTGTTTTTGCTTCTTTTTTACATGAAACAACACATAATGACAGCGCAAATGCGCCTGCAATAATTTTTTTCATAATTATACTGATAAGGTGGTTAATCTGTTATAACGTAATTTCAAACGTTTTATTTCAATTTTTTATTTATAAAATCAATACACTTCTCGGTTACGGTATTCAGATCTTGTGGTAAAACGGCTTCTATCCATGGTTCTTTGGCACCAAAGGTATGGTTGGCATTTTCAATCAGAAACAGTTCAGAATTGGGGTGAAGGATATGAAGATGTTCGGCTTGCTTCACCTCCACTGCTTCATCCTCTGTTCCATGAATAATAAGCATATGAGCCTTGGCCATTTCTGTAGCCCGCTCTACATCAAAACGATGAATATTGTTCTCATAATCTTCATAAAACTGATAGTAGTGAGGCATTTCTTGTTTGGTACGTCCGTTCAGCGCATAATATACCCCGTTATTTTTCCAGTTTTCGAAGGCTTCTCCTTTTGGAAAACGGTCTAAAGTATCTACACTGGCCAATGTAATCAAACCATTGATTCTTTCGTCCTCAAAAGTTTTAACAATTGAAATGCCTCCTCCTCTGCTGTGTCCGATCAAAATAATCTTTTCATCATCAACATGCGGATCTCTGCTAAAATGATCAATAACGACTCCCAGATCAGAAAGTTCCTTAGAATAATTATTATGGCCAAAAGCTTCAAGATCTGCAAAATCCGTCGGATTATCCGTTGTTGTTCCGTTGTGCGAAAAATTAAACTTAACGAAGAAAAAACCTGCTTCAGCAAACTTTCTGGCCATCAGATCCCAGGCTCCCCAATCTTTATACCCTTTATATCCATGAACGAATATTACGAGTGGAAGCTTTTCTTCAGTGTCTGTATAAAAAGCATCCGCAAGAAAACCTTTTGTTTCTTTATTTTCTAAATATATATTCTTTTCACTAATTACATTCATAAAACAAATGGGGCTTATTTAATAGTATGTACACTTATATCATGTATTCAAATTGAAATTTATGAAAAAAACTCTGTTTTTCAATCTTAATTCCTTGTTTCTTTTTATCTAAAGTCAAGCTGAAGTTTATAAAAATAGCCTTATTTTTGTTTGAACGGTAACCGTGATGCGTTACATTCTGCCCCTGAGAGAAGGAGGATCTCTTCCCGCTCTGGCAGAAGCTGATGATGATTTCAAATATGTATTAAAATTCCGTGGTGCAGGCCATGGGGTAAAAATGCTGATCTCCGAACTTTTAGGCGGAAAAATTACCGAAGCATTAGGACTTAAGATTCCTGAACTTGTTTTTGTCAATCTTGATGCCGATTTCGGAAGAACGGAAGCTGATGAAGAAATACAGGATCTTCTGAAATCTTCCGAAGGTCTGAATCTTGGATTACATTATCTTTCCGGTTCTATCACCTATGATCCTGGAGTAAATGTTGATCCGCTTCTGGCTTCGAAAATAGTGTGGCTGGATGCTTTCATTACCAATATTGACCGTACTTTTAAAAATACAAACATGCTGATGTGGCATAAAGAACTTTGGATCATTGATAATGGTGCTTCGTTCTATTTCCACCATTCATGGCAGAATTTTGATACCGCAGCAAAAACGCCTTTCAAATATGTGAAAGACCATGTACTTCTTCCAAAAGCAAAAATGCTTGACGAAGCAGACAAATTTGGCCACGAAGTACTGAATGACAAATTTTTCAGAGAACTTGTCAATATGATTCCTGAAGACTGGTTACATTGGAATGATGCCGATGAAACACCTGATGAAATCCGTGAGATCTATTTTCAGTTTATGAAAACCAGATTAGAAAATTCTCAAATCTTTGTAAACGAAGCGAAAAATGCAAGAGGATAAAATATATGAATATGCGGTAATACGCCTGGTACCTAAAGTTGAAAGAGAAGAATTTTTCAATATCGGATTGGTGATGTTTTCCAAAAAAGAAAAATTCATCAAAGCGGAATTCTATTTATGTCCGGATAAATTCAAACTGATGCATAGCAAGCTGGATTATGATGATGTTATCCATAATCTGGAAAGCTTTCAAAAGATTGCCAGTGGAGATAAAAACGGTGGTCCTATTGCTCTCCTTGACATCCCGGAACGCTTCCGCTGGCTGACAGCTGTAAGAAGTGCTGTTGTACAGACCTCGAGACCTCATCCCGGAAAATCCAAGGATCTGAATGCTACTTTTGGTAAGCTTTTTGAGGAGTTAGTAAAATAACACATCCTAAAAAATTTATTATGAATTTATCGATAAGCAACATATTAAACTACAGGTTTTTAACAAACCTGTTTTTTGTTTTATTTTTAAGTCTTTCCAATTTATTTTTTTCTCAAAACTTTTCACAAGTTCCCAACCCGGCACCTTCCGTAAAAAGTACATTACTTCCCGAAATAGCCAATCTGTCTGAAGATATTGTATATAAAACCAATAGTAAAGGAAATCCTGTTAAACTGGACGTTTTTACACCCAAAAACATTTCAGCCAGCCAGCAGCTTCCTGTTCTGATCTATGTACATGGAGGCGGATGGGTTGAAGGTGATAAGATAATCCATTCGGATAATTATGTTGAAACTACCATTGCCAAACTGATGGCAAAGCAGTATGCTGTAATCAGTATCAATTACACTCTTCTGAATGACAGCACTCATTTTCCGTTACCTTTGGAAGACACTAAAGATGCCATAAGATGGGTAAGAAAGAATGCAGAAAAATACCATTTCGACAGTAATAATATCGGGCTTTTCGGAGCCTCAGCAGGAGCTCACCTTTCTCTGCTTGCGGCCTATACCCCGGATAATACTTTTATTGGAAACCCGGAGCTTTCCTCTTATTCTGCCAAAGTAAATTATGTGATTGATCATTATGGACCCGCTGATCTGAACAAGTTATTCCATACCAAACTGGGAACAATTCCTGTAGCCTTGATTGGGCTGATGTCGAAAAAAATTGTCAGTTTACAGCAAAATCTGGTAAAGGGACTTTCCGGCTACGATGTCAGAAAAGATCAGGACAGAGCGATCAATTATTTAGAAACCATATCTCCTGTTAATTTTGTTTCAGGAGGTGTCCCAACCTTAATTGTTCAGGGAAATAACGATAAAATTGTCCCTTTAAGCCAATCTAAAAAGCTTCACAGAAAACTCAACAGGGCAAAAATTCAGAATTCTTTAATCATCGTTGATGGCGGAGTACATGGTTTTGGTACTACTGATAAAGCTTATCTGGATCAACTTACAGATCAGATGGTAAATTTCATTCTTTCACAGAAGAAATAATATACATAGAGCTATTTAAAATAAAATCAATTCATTAAAAACCAGCATAATAAATAAAATAATAACAACAAATTTGCTATATTGATATACATATTGATATTTTTTAATTGAGAATTAATTACCTTGGCTATTGTTTAAACTATTTATAACAAAAATGCCAATAATTTAATTATTCATTAATAAAAATAAGTGATATGGAATATTTAAATAATATCAATGCTCTTACACTCATATTTGCTTCTGTTCTTATTTTTGCCATAGCGTACCGATTCTATGGTATTTTTATTGCTAATAAAGTTCTAAGGCTGAATGACCAGAATGTAACTCCTGCTGTAGAGTTTGCAGATGGTAAAGATTACGTAGCCACCAATAAAAATGTGCTTTTCGGGCATCATTTTGCTGCTATTGCTGCTGCCGGACCATTAGTAGGTCCCGTTCTCGCAGCACAGTTTGGGTATCTTCCCGGTGCATTATGGATTCTGATCGGTTGTGTATTGGGAGGCGGGGTGCATGACATGGTTGTACTCTTTGCATCCGTGAGACACAAAGGACAGAGTCTTGCGACTATTGCTTCGAAAGAAATCGGAAAAGCAACAGGAACGGTAGCCGGTTTTGCGATTCTTTTCATTCTTATTCTTACGCTTGCGGGTTTATCTTTGGCCTGTATTAATGCGATGCATGAAGCCTCATGGTCTCTTTTTACGGTAGTGATTACCATGCCCATTGCCATCATTATGGGACTGATAATGCGTTATAAAAAGAACAGTGTTTTGTTTGCAAGTATTTTAGGCGGTATACTTTTGATTGCCGGAATCATTGGAGGTCACACTCTGATGCAGAATCCTACCATGAATAATCTGTTTTCCTGGGATATTAAAACAATTTCTATCGCGATTCCTCTGTATGGTTTTATTGCTTCTGTATTACCTGTTTGGCTGCTTTTGGTTCCCAGAGATTATCTTTCTACCTATTTAAAGATAGGAACGATTATTATGCTGGCAATCGGGGTAATTGTCATTCATCCAACAATACAGATGCCGGCGATTACAGAATTTGTAAATGGCGGAGGCCCTATTATTGGAGGTCCGGTACTTCCTTTTATCTTCATTGTGATTGCCTGTGGGGCGATTTCCGGATTCCACGCTGTGATTGCGACGGGAACGACTCCGAAAATGCTTACTAAGGAAAGGGAAATTCTTTTCGTAGGATATGGAGCAATGCTTGTAGAAGGTTTTGTAGCTTTGATGGCACTTATTGCAGCCTGTACATTGATGCCGGGTGATTATTTTGCGATCAATACGCCTAAGGAAGCATATGATTCTTTTCTTGCAACACACCCTTCTCTGCACGGGGTAGACATCGATTATTATTCCCAAAAGATAGGCATTGACCTGTATGGCAGAACCGGAGGCGCGGTTTCTCTGGCGGTAGGAATGGCTCATATCTTCAATAAAATCCCTTATATGGATCAACTGACTGCGTATTGGTATAATTTTGCGATTATGTTTGAAGCGGTATTTATTCTTACTGCCATTGATGCAGGAACAAGGGTTGGACGTTTCTTTTTACAGGAAATGCTGGGGTCTGTGGTTCCAAAATTTAATGATAAAAACTGGATTCCCGGAATTATTATCAGCAGTCTTCTTTTCACTTTTGCCTGGGGATATCTTGTATACACCGGAAACGTAAACAGTATCTGGCCGTTATTTGGGATCAGTAATCAGCTATTGGCTGCCTGTGGACTTATCGTCTGTACAACGATGCTGATAAGGATGAACAGGGGAAGATATGCTTTATGCTCGGCTGTTCCCGGAGTTTTTATGGCCATCATTACATTCTGGGCCGGTTATATTCAGGTGACCGCTATCTATATTCCAAAAGGACAATATTTACTGGCGGCATTAGCGGCAACAGCAATGATTCTTATGCTTATTGTATTTATAGGAGCCTTCAGGAAGTGGTATCAGCTTCTTCGCATCAATACAACGGAGATTGATCATTATGGCGAACCGGTGAAAGAACTGGTAGAAAGATAACATTCATATTATTATAAAGAAAAAACAGTTCAGAAATTCTGAACTGTTTTTTTATAAGAGCTGTTTAAACTTATAAAAAATGTAAGATATATATTAAAACCATTAAGAAGGATTTAAGAAATAAAGTATAGTTAAGATGAATCATTCTGATTGTAAGCTTAAAGCGAAGCTTATCTTAATACTCTTAACACCTTAATACAGTCTTAATGTTTCCAAAATAAAGGTTTAAACAAGTTTATAAGTATGATCAGTTATTGTATTTAAAAATTGAAATTAAGTCTTGCAAAAACATACCTTCCATTCTGTCCAAACTGTGAAGTGGAACGTGAATAGATGAACTGATCGTTATTCGTAGAAGCAGCAAGGTTTTTCGTTGGATAAATATCAAATAAGTTATTTACTCCCAATGTCAATCCTACATTTTTCGTAAACTGATAGGCCGCAGACAGGTCAGTAATAATCTTATCTCCGATCTGTTGGTGCTCATTAAAATCAATGATACCATCTCCATTTACATCAATAATATCAGCCCCTGTCACTTTTCCAAAATAGGTGTTTCTCAGATAGAAAGTAGCACTTTTCCATGTAAGAGTATGGGAAAGACTGGCTTTCACTCTTGGCACTGCTTCTTCCAGATACACTCTTGATTTTTCTGAGAAATATACTTTCTCAAGCTGTGGCGACTGTAAAAGTCCTGCAGAATGGATATCTCCTACCTGCTTGGTTTTGTTAAGGTTAATAGCAAAGCTGTTATCCAGCTTAAATCCTGAGAATCTTGCATTATGGGAGATGACAACATCCAACCCTTTTGTTTCTGTATCAATTGCATTGGTAAAGAACTGTGCAGCATTGATTCCTAATTGATCATAAGCTTCCTGTGCTTTCTGAGGAACATTTGCTCTTAAAAACTGGTCGGTAAGGATGACACGGTTATCAATTCTTGTGAAATATCCATCGGCAGTAAAGCTAAGTCCTACTGAAGGAATTTTGTAGGTAAATCCTACACTTGCAGATTTGGAAGTTTCCTGCTTCAGTTTTGGCATATCCAATAACCCGGCAAGTTGAGAATCATTGCTGAAAGTCCCTACTTCCAACAGTTGATTATTCGTAAACAATGTAGATGTTACATTATAATAAATCTGGTGGATAGATGGTGCTCTGAACCCTGTAGAACCTGCAAATCTCACATTGAAATTAGGGGCTACTTTAATTCTTGATGCTAATTTATAATTGAATGTAGAACCGAAATCAGAATAATTTTCATATCTCGCTGCAGCGTCTACCAATAACCAGTTTGTGAAATTGAATTCAACATCTGCATAAGCTGCCACCGATTGTCTGTTTTTATCCACAGCATTCTCAGGCTTGAATCCGTTAAATACCTGTGATCCTCCCGGAAGCGCTGCTCCGAAGAAATCCGTAGGTCTTACAGTATTTCCGTTCCATATATTTCCGGAAGCATCATACATTGCATAAGAAGCTTCTTCGCCCTGAGTAATTTTAAAATTCTCATAACGGTGTTCTGCTCCAAAAGCAACATTGATTCCTTCCCAGACATCATATTTTTTTGAGAAGTCTAAATTGATAGTATTTTGAGAAAATCGTAGTCCACCGGCATTAAATTCAGTAGGGGAAGCAAAACGTAAGGAGGTATTTCCTGTATTTTGAATATTATAGGTAAATGAATTCTGCCCATAGGTGTTACTGAAATCAATATTCCAGCCCTCCCATTTTCCTTTAATTCCGGCAGCCAATGAAATATCCTGAATATCCGTTCCAATCTGTGGAAGATAACCATTAGGATATAATCCTGTAAAAGTTCTGCTTTCTCTGGGTCTTCTGTAAAATCCTCCGGAAGTACCATGCCTTAAGCTATATCCTCCAAAAGTATACACTTTCCAGTTGTCATTGATTGGCAGCTCAGCATTCACAAAAAGCTGGTGGTTATTCAGCTTAGACTGCCCTACCTGCATATTAAAATCCTTTCTGTCCTGCCCTCTGTAAGCCAGTTCCTGGTCTGTGATATAATTTAGCTGATCTGTTGTAAAAGCCCCTGATTTCAGAACGTTTTGCAGTCCGGAAATAGTATTGGCACCCTGGATAGCATTTTGCAAGTCCTGAGAAAAATAGTTTACATTCTGAGCATACTGATGAATGTAATTCACAAGCTGCTGTGAATTGGGTGTATTACCTATATTCGTAAAAAGTGAAGAAAGATTCACTCCATCATTTAAAGCACGCTGTTCAATCGCATTGTAAGCATTATAAATCGGTGAATTTTCAGTTCCTGCTCTGGAAGTAGGATTTCTGAACTGTGAAGACCAGGTAATATTAAAAAAACCACCTTTGGTTCCGATTTTATTCCCATAGTTCAAATCCAGCTGAATATTCTGACCGTCGAAATCTCCGGTATGGTCATTAGCTGTTGGTGTCAGATTTCCTCCGTAGCTGATCTGCCCTGCCAGTTTTCCTGTATCTCTTTTCAGATCGAGATTGATCACTCCGGCAATGGCATCAGATCCATATTGTGCAGAAGCTCCATCTCTTAATACTTCAATTCTGTTTAATGCAAAAGACGGAATGGCATTCAGGTCGGTTCCTACCGTTCCTCTTCCGGGTGTTCCGTTTACATTTACCAATGCGGAAGTATGTCTTCTTTTTCCGTTAACTAAAACCAAAACCTGATCCGGTCCCAGTCCTCTCAGCTGTGCGGGATCCAAATGGTCTGTTCCATCTGAATTGGTCTGAATAGTGGATGTGAAAGAAGGTGCCACAGCATTCAGTATTTGTCCTATATTGGTTTGTGGAAGAATCAGTGAAGATTCTTTTACGTTGAATACATCTACAGGAACCGGGCTGTCTGTTTTAGATCTCGCTCCGGCTCTTGACCCCAATACAACTACTTCTTCTACATTATTGGTCTTTATACTGTCTTTATTTGTTTTTATGCTGTCTTTTTCCTGCCCGTAAGTAAATACACCGAGGAAAAATAAAACAGAGGCCGAAAGAATAGTTTTCTTATTTGTCATAGTTTAGAATTTGATTGAACATTTATGTTTTTACAGGGTGCAAATGTAAAATATATTTATTAGTCTACAAAATAGATAGACTTTGTTTTTATAAAAAATGGTTATTGTTTCTTTCTATCCCTCATTTAAAATTAAGATAATTTAAAGAATTTTCAATAAAAAAACGGATCCAAAAATTGAATCCGTTTTCTATATATTGTATTATTCTGAAATTAAATCTTGGTCAGTTTAGCATATTTCAGGATGAGGTTTTTCTCTCCTTCATGGATGAAAATAACCTTCGCTTTGATATTCTGAGGATCTGTTCCGTCCAGAAAACTCACTTCTCCTATTCCGAAACGGTCGTGTCTCACTTTATCTCCCACTTCAATATCCTGAGACGAAGCTCCGCTTGGGTTGATAATTTTTGCAGTACTTACCGGCTTCAGTTTTCTTACTTCCTGTACCGGTTTTGATGCATCTCCTTTATCTATTGTCTTTTTCTCAACCTTTTTAAAAGATTTCATTTCAGAAGGATGTTCATCAAAAATATTAGATTTCACTCCTGCATTATTGATAAATCTTTTTTCCAAAGCCGGATTAAGGAATTCAATGTATTCATCATCAATTTCACTTAAGAATCTTGAAGGCTCCGCATCTGTAATTTTCCCCCATTGGAAACGGGAAACAGCATATGAGAAAAACACCTGCTTTTCAGCTCTCGTCAATGCCACATAAAATAGTCTTCTCTCCTCTTCCAGATCTTCTCTGGTTGCAGAACTCATAAAGCTTGGGAAAAGATTTTCTTCAAGTCCTACC
This sequence comes from Chryseobacterium sp. KBW03, assembly GCF_003852415.1. Taxonomy (NCBI): domain Bacteria; kingdom Pseudomonadati; phylum Bacteroidota; class Flavobacteriia; order Flavobacteriales; family Weeksellaceae; genus Chryseobacterium; species Chryseobacterium sp. KBW03. The sequence goes on from NZ_QAJO01000002.1 coordinate 89,080, forward strand.
AAATGAACTACCGGGAATTCCAATCCCTTTGAAAGGTGAATCGTCATCAATGAAACCATATCATCTTCCAGATTCTTATCCTGGGTATCGGCAGAGAGTGCAATATTTTCAAGGAAATTGGAAAGGCTTGGGTCTCCGTCTTCCAGCTGTATCTGCTCCTCAATGAATCCCTGCATAGAGTTCATCAATTCCTGAACGTTTTCTACTCTGGAAATTCCTTCCGGAGTCTGATCATCTTTCAAGAATTTGATTAAACCACTTCGTTTTGCCACTTCCATAGCAACACTGTAAGCAGTCTCTGTTTTCAGTAATACCTGGAAAGCCTTTATCATGGACCAAAAGTCATTCAGCTTGTTTAAAACTCCATTGTTCAACCCTAATTGCGGTGAATACATCGGAAGATCATCCAAGACTTTTGAAACCGCAATATTATGAGCATCTGCAAAAACGATCAGCTTGTTCTGTGTGGTCTCTCCAATTCCTCTTGCAGGATAATTGATAATTCTCATCAACGCTTCAGAATCATTTTCATTGATCAGAAGACGCAGGTATCCAATAAGATCTTTCACCTCCTTTCTTTGGTAGAAAGAAAGTCCTCCATACACTTTATATGGAATATTTTTACGTCTCAGCGCATCTTCAAATGCACGGGTCTGAGAATTGGTTCTGTATAAAATAGCAAAATCGCTGTACTTTCTCTGGTCCCGGTTACGAAGTTCCCAGATATTTCCGGCCACGAAATTCGCTTCATCAGCATCGGAAAGAGATCTGTATATTTTGATCTTATCTCCTTCTTCATTATCACTGAACACGTTTTTCTTAAACTGCTGCAAGTTTTTTGCAATCACAACATTGGCAGCATTTACGATATTCTGTGTAGAACGGTAATTCTGCTCCAGCGATACCGTTTTAGCATCCGTATAATCTTTTTTAAAGTTTAAGATATTGTAGATATTCGCACCACGGAAGGAATAGATAGACTGTGCATCATCTCCCACCACACAGATGTTTTCAAATTTTGAAGCCAGTGCTTTTACAATAAGATACTGTGAGTGGTTCGTATCCTGGTACTCATCTACCATGATGTATCTGAATCTATCCTGATATTTTGCCAGCACTTCCGGAAAACGGGTAAGCAGTTCATTGGTTTTCAACAACAGGTCATCAAAATCCATAGATCCGTTTCTGAAACACTGATCAACATACCGCTGGTAAATCTGACCAATGAATTTCATATTCGCCTTTTCATCAGCCTCCATGAGTTCAGGATTGTTGAAATAGGCTTTTACCGTAATCAGGTTGTTTTTGTAATTTGAAATTCTTGCCTGAACTTTCTTTGGTTTATAAAGATCTGCATCAATATTCATATCCTTCAACACTTTTTTGATCACGTTCAGGGAATCCTGCTGATCATAAATGGTAAAATTGGAAGGATATCCAAGGTAATGCGCCTCAATTCTTAAAATTCTTGCAAAAACCGAGTGAAAAGTTCCCATCCAAAGGCTCCTTGCATTGCTGTCTCCTACTACTTTTGCAATACGGTCTTTCATTTCACGTGCCGCTTTATTGGTAAAGGTAAGAGCCAGGATATTGAAAGGGTCTATTCCATTGTGTATTAAATGGGCAATACGCATGGTAAGTACACGCGTTTTCCCGGAACCAGCTCCCGCAAGCACCATCAAAGGTCCTTGTAAAGAAGTAACGGCTTCATATTGTGATTCATTGAGTCCTTTCAAATAATCCATACAGCAAAAAAATTTTGGGAACACAAAATTAATGTATTCAGAGGAGAATTCAAACTTTCATATAGAAGTTAGATTATTAGAGGTTAGAATTTAGAGACTGGCAGGCCATTGGTGAGAGAAAAGGGTTTGTCATTGAATTGGTGAAATAAAGAAGGCGTAAGAAAAGTATATTTTTTATCTATGGGTTGTAATTTTCGACTTCTTATCATATATTTTATAAAGATCTGTAACAATTAATTCACTTTTCACACTAATTGGTAAACAATTTCTAAATTTTATGAAAAAGCGACTTCTTTCTGCTGCTGCCGTAGCTTTCTTCGGGCTAATGCTGAATGCACAGCAAATCAAATTCGAAGAATATGACCTTCCCAATGGTCTTCACGTAATTCTTCATCAGGATAATTCTGCACCGGTTGTCACGACAGGTGTAATGTACCATGTAGGTGCAAAAGATGAAGTAAAAGGCAGAACAGGTTTTGCTCACTTCTTTGAACACCTTTTATTTGAAGGAACTCCGAATATCAAAAGAGGAGACTGGTTCAAAATCGTTTCTTCAAACGGGGGTGAGAACAACGCCAACACGACCAATGACAGAACGTATTACTACGAAACATTCCCTTCCAACAACGAACAGCTTGGTCTTTGGATGGAAGCGGAAAGAATGCGTCACGCAGTTATCAACCAAATTGGAGTGGATACACAGAGAGAGGTTGTAAAAGAAGAAAAAAGATTGAGAATGGATAACCAGCCTTATGGAAATCTTTTCACAACGATTCAGAAAAACTTATTTACAAATCACCCATACAACTGGCCAACAATTGGTTCTATGGAAGATTTAAATTCTGCTAAACTAGAAGAGTTCCAGGCGTTCTACAAAAAGTATTACGTTCCGAATAATGCTACTTTAGTGGTGGCAGGAGACATCAAGCCTGAGCAGACTAAAAAATGGATCGAAACGTATTACGGAGGAATTCCAAAAGGAACAATTTACCCGAAAGATTTCCCGAAAGAAACCCCTATTACTCAGGAAAAAGAAGTTACGGCTACGGACCCGAACATTCAGCTTCCAGCTTATATCTTTGCCTACAGGACCCCTGCTAACAAAGAAAAAGATGCTTATGTTTTAGATATGCTTTCTTCTTATTTAAGTAATGGTAAATCTTCAGTTTTATATAAAAAATTAGTTGACCAGGAAAAGAAAGCGCTTCAGGTAGGAGCCTTCAATCAGGGTCTTGAAGACTACAGTATTTTCGCATTCTATGCGATTCCGATGGGACAGACTACAAAACAGGTTTTACAGGCTGACATTGATGCTGAAATCAAAAAAGTACAGACTACTTTAATTTCTGAAGAAGATTATCAAAAGCTTCAAAACCAGTACGAAAACCAATTTGTAAATGCCAACTCTAGTATTCAGGGAATTGCTGCTTCATTGGCAACCAATCATGTATTGATGGGTAACACGAATTTGATCAATAAAGAAATCGACATTTACAGAGCTGTCACAAGACAGGATCTTCAAAATGCGGCTAAAAAGTATCTTAATTCTAACCAAAGAATAATCATTAATTACGTACCTGAAAAAAAGTAATCATTTCAACTTCTCAGGTTAAACTATGATTATTTAAAATTAAATTTTTACAAATGAAAAAGCAATTAACATATATAGCTGCAGCGTTTTTCTTTACAGGAATGGTTTCAGCACAAAAAATAGATCTTAATGCAATGCCGAAACCGGGACCTACTCCTGCGATCAACATTGCCAAGCCAAAAACTTTCCAGCTAAGCAATGGTCTTACGGTAATGGTGGTGGAAAACAACAAACTGCCAAGAGTAAGCGCAAGTCTTTCTATGGACAGACCTCCGTACAATGAAGGAAGCGTAACCGGAGTAAGCCAAATCATGGCTGAACAGTTCGAAAACGGAACGACGAACATCAGCAAAGATGACTTCAACAAAAAAGTAGATTATCTTGGTGCTAATCTTAATTTCTCTTCTAATGGAGCTTCTGCCAATTCACTTTCAAAATATTTCCCTGAAGTATTAGGTCTGATGGCTGATGCGATCATTAATCCTAAATTCTCCGCTGAAGAAATTCAAAACTCTAAAGAAAGAGCTGTAGAAGGATTAAAATCTGAAGAGAAAAATGCATCTTCTATCGCTGGAAGAGTTTCTTCTGCTTTGATGTATGGAAAAAATACGTCAAGAGGTGAATTTGAAACAGTTGAATCTATCAACAAAATTCAGTTAGCTGACGTACAAAATACGTATAAAAAATACTACGCTCCGGATAATGCTTACTTAGTAATCGTTGGAGACGTAAAATTTGACCAGGTAAAATCTTTGATCGAGAAATCTTTCAATGGTTGGAAAAAAGCAAATACTCCTGTTGCACAGTTAGAACCGGCTTCTAATGTTGCTAAAACAGAGATCAATGTAGTGGATGTTCCTTCTGCTGTACAGTCTGTTGTTTCATTAAACAACCTGAACAACCTGAAGATGAAGGATGCCAACTATTTCCCTGCAACAATCGCTAACTACATTCTTGGTGGTGGTGGTGAAGCAAGGCTTTTCATGAATCTTCGTGAGAAGAACGGATTTACTTACGGTGCATATTCCAGTATGGTTGCCAGCAAGTATTCTCCACAATTCTCTGCAAGTGCAAGTGTAAGAAATGAAGTTACAGACAAAGCTGTTAAAGAATTCATGAATGAACTTAACGCTATTTCTACTGTAAAACCGGAAGAGTTGGAAAATGCTAAAGCTAAACTGAAAGGATCTTTCATTATGTCTTTGGAGCAGCCAGCTACTATCGCAAGATTTGCTTTAAACCAAAAAGTTCAGGACTTACCTGCTGACTTCTATACTAATTACTTAAAATCTATTGATAAAGTAACTGCTGCAGATGTATCAAATGCTGTAAAAACTACAATTTTACCAAACCAAAGCAGGATTTTCATCGCTGGTAAAGCGGCTGATATTTCTGAAGGATTGGAGAAACTTGGGTATCCTGTAAAATATTTCGATAAGGAAGCCAATCCGGTAACTAAACCTGCTGCACAGAAAGTAGATGCAAGTGTTACCATTGGATCTGTTGCTGATAAATACATCAACGCGATCGGAGGTCTTGCTGCTGTTCAGAAAGTAACTTCTATCACGACAGATGCTACTACAAAAATCCAGGGTATGGATATGACGATGAAACTGATCCAGGCTAAAGGAGGAAAAATGGCAATGGATATGAAAATGATGGGAAATACCGTACAAAAAATCATTTTTGACGGGAAAGACGGATACATGGAAGCTCAGGGACAAAAAATGCCTCTGAATGACAAACAGAAAGCTGATATGTCAGATCCGGAACTTTTCCCTGAACTTACTTTTGCTAAAAGTGCAGAATACAAACTGGCAGGAATCGAAAAGTATAATAACGAAGACTCTTATGTCGTAAAAGGAACTAAAGAAACTTACTATTACAGTGTAAAAACAGGCCTTAAGACAGGTGAAGTAAAAGCTGGAGAAGGAGGATCTATCCCTACAAGTTATGCAGACTACAAAGATGTTTCAGGAGTGAAACTTCCGTTTACCATCATTCAGAATATGGGCGGAATGGATATCAACCTGAGTGTAAAATCTTACCTGATCAATCAGGCTAAAGATTCAGATTTCAAATAGAAACCTCTTATTTTTATAGAAAAAACGGCAACAATTGTTGCCGTTTCTATTTTTATCAACATTTGGCGACATCTTTCTTTGTCATTCAGTAAAAAAAGATTAAATTTGCCCATTCAAAAAGATATCAAATTAATGGATACTATATTTACACTATTGATGGTTCTTGTTATGGTTGCCAGTGTTTTATTGGTAATTATCGTTATGGCACAAAATCCAAAAGGAGGAGGCCTTTCCAGTACATTCGGAGGTGCATCATCTGCACAGTTTGGAGTACAAAGAACCAATGATTTCATGGAAAAAGCAACATGGACTCTAGGCGCAACTATCATCGTTCTTATCCTTTTGAGCGTTGTTATTACAGGTAAGCCGTCTCAGGTAGCCCCTAATCAGCCAGCGAAGAAAGAAGCTCCAGCAAAACAGTCTGCTCCTGCTTCTTCTACAACAACTCCGGCTAAAGCTCCTGTAGCTCCTGCAAAATAAGAAGAATACAATCTTACATACAAAAAAGCAACTCAATTTTGAGTTGCTTTTTTATTTTAATCTGATCTTTTCTATCTGATGCCGAAGCTTCAATCCTGCTTTTAAAAATGAATACTGTACAGGCTTCGATTCTTTATAATATTTATCAATAAAGATCTGCATAGCACCGTAGAATCTCTTGAGATATACTTCATCTTTGATCGTACTTTCTCCCTTGTGATGAAGAATTGAAACTTTTCCATAATAGAAATTCTTATAACCGTTTCTTAAAAAGGTATAGCAAAGATCAATATCTTCTCCATACATAAAGTAAGCTTCATCCAGACCTCCTATTTTTTCGTAAACCTCTCTTTTAGCTAATAAGAATGCTCCTGTGATCACTTCTATTTCAGCAACAGCATCTTCTTCAATATCGTTTCTGTAATAGGTTTTTGAATTGTTGTTTTTAAAATTGGTAAACAGCTTTTCAAAAGAATTAAACATATCCGGTACCGAGCGTTTACTTTCAGGCAGAAAATGCCCTTCTGCATCATGCATTCTTACTCCCAGACATCCGAAAGAAGGCTGCGAATCTGCAAAGTCCAGAAGTTCTTTCATATAACCCCCTTCTAATTCCGTATCAGGATTCAAAAGCAGTATATATTCTCCTTTTGCAGTTTGAACCGCCTGGTTATTCGCTTTTGAAAACCCTCCGTTCGTTTCAGAAGATATAAAATGTACGCTTGGAAACTCAGGAATAAGATTTTCCCATGAACTGTCTGTAGAAGCATTATCGATAACAATCACTTCATATTCCACCTCCTGTATATACTTCTGAAGAGATAAGAGACAGCTTCTGAGCAATCGGGTAACATTATAGTTAACAATAATAACGGACAGCTTCATATTAATCCTTTTCGTTGTATGGCAGCCTGTTGATAATAGATCTTCCTAAAGAAATTTCATCCGCATACTCCAATTCATCCCCTACTGAAATTCCTCTTGCAATGCTTGAAAAATTCACATTGAAGCTCTTAAATTTCTTGTAAATATAATAAGCGGTAGTATCCCCTTCCATGGTGGCACTCAATGCAAAAATAAATTCCTTCACCTTACCGTCATTCAGTTTCTTTTCAATACTTGGAATATTCAGCTGGCTGGGTCCTACCCCCTCCATTGGAGAGATTTTCCCGCCAAGGATCAGATATTTCCCTGTATATTTCCCTGTATTTTCAATAGCAATTACATCCCGTACATCTTCAACAATACAGATCAATTCACCATTTCTTTTTTCATTGCTGCATATTTCACAGATATCAAAATCTGAAAAATTATGACACTCTTTACAATATTTTATTTCGTTGACAAGATTAATCACGGAATTTCCAAGACTTACGGCTCTGGAATTGGGCTGCTTCAACAAATGTAATGCTAATCTTAAAGCCGTTTTTCTTCCAATCCCAGGCAATCCCGAAATCTCATCTACCGCCTTTGCCAACACTTTACTTGGGTAATCCATAGGTACAAAAATAAGGATTAAAGTTGAGGAAATGAGTATGAGAAGGGATGATAAATTGTAAGAATCACCTGTGAATCGTCAATTCGTTTCACTTATGAAAATTTATTCTCGGGAGATCTATTTACTATTGATTTTGCGCAGCAAAAATTGATTCCTGATTATCGATCAACATCCGGCTCCAGAATGTCCCAAAACGATATTTTAAATTTTCCCAATACCCATAAACTCTAAAAAAACCTTTATATTTGCGGCTTAAATTAATATGAAAAAAAACTAACATGGTACTTAACAATCTTAACTATCCTCTGGATTTCAAATTCAAAATCACTACTTTAGCAAGTGACTTCAACATTACTGACAAAAACGGGAATTATGTAGCGTATGTTCGTCAGAAAATGTTCAAGTTAAAAGAAGATGTTATCGTTTTCAATGATGAGAGCAAGTCTAAAGAGCTTTTCAGAATCAGAGCGAATAAATGGATTGATTTCAATGCATCCTATTCTTTGAATGACATTGTTGACAATAAAAACTTCGGTAGATTGGCAAGAAAAGGAATGCGTTCTATCTGGAAAGCAAGTTATGATATTCTGGATGCCAAAGATCAGCCAAAGTTTAAAGTTCAGGAAGACAGTGCCTGGGTAAGATTCTGGGACAGCTTTGTAGGAGAAATTCCTATCATTGGAATGTTCACCGGGTATTTCCTTAATCCTTCTTATACCGTAACAGGTATTGATGGAAAAGCTTATTTTAAACTGAAAAAAATGCCTTCATTCTTTGGAAGAAGATTCCAGCTGGATAGACTGATCGATATTGATGACGAGGAAGAAAGCCTGGTAATCCTTTCTTTATTAATGATGACACTTCTTGAAAGAGCAAGAGGTTAAAAAATAACAAAACCACAAACACATGAAATATTTAATCATTTTATTTTCCGCATTTCTACTGGTAGCCTGCAAAAAGGAAAAAGAAACCGTTTCAGGTTCTGCTCCTGCTGATTCTTTACATATTGCTAAAGACTCTGCTTCAACTGGATCTTCATCAGGAAATATTCTGGTGGGAACCATTCCTTTTCCGAAAGAAATTAAAGAATGTTCTTGCTATTTTGCTGTAAGCAAAGCCGATTTTGAAAATGAAAGATACATCTATGCAGATGATGCCGGGAAAACAGCTTACATGATGCTGGATGGCAAAAGACTGGCTATGAATCTTATTTCATCAAGTGATATGGAAGTAGATGAATTACTGACCAAAGAAATAGAAAATGATGATTATAAGATCTCTGTAAAAGGTAAAAAAGTAAAAGGCGAAGAAGCTTTATTGTTTGAAGGTACTTTGACTATTGAAAAGCCGGATGGCACTACTTTCACAACCCCGATCTACGGGGAGTGTGGATGTTAATAAGAGTGAAATCTTAAAAAGATAAAAAGACAGATTAGCAAATTTGCTGTTTTAGCTTTTTGCCTCCAAATACATACAAAAATGCTTCTGTATCCCACGGAAGCATTTTTTATTTCGTAAATTTGAGAAAAATAAAATTCAATGGAATTATCTAATATAGAACCGCAGATAATCTGGAAAAATTTTTCAAAGTTAAATGCTGTTCCAAGACCTTCAAAAAAAGAGGAAAAAGTAATTGCTTTCATCAAAGGATTTGGTGAAGATTTAGGACTGGAAACTACGGTAGATGAAGTAGGAAATGTCATTATTAAGAAACCTGCCACTGCAGGAATGGAAAACCGTAAATCTATTGTGCTTCAATCGCACCTTGATATGGTTTGCCAGAAAAACAACGATGTGAATTTTGATTTTGAAACAGAAGGAATCAAAATGGAAATTGATGGTGACTGGGTAAAGGCAAAAGGAACTACTTTAGGGGCTGATAATGGCTTAGGAGTAGCTACAATCATGTCTATCCTTGAAAGCTCAGATATTCCTCATCCTGCATTGGAAGCTCTTTTCACGATTGATGAAGAGACAGGAATGACGGGTGCTTTAGGATTAAAGCCAGGTCAATTGGCAGGACAAATTCTATTGAATCTTGATACGGAAGAAGATGACGAGATCGATATCGGTTGTGCAGGAGGCGTTGATGTAACGATTACTCAAAGTTATTCAACTGAAGCATCAAAAGGACAGGTTGTAAAGATCACCGTAAAAGGTCTTCAGGGAGGACATTCCGGAATGGATATTCATAAAGGTTTCGGAAACTCCAATATTATTTTGGGAAGACTTCTTTATAAAGGTTTAGAGAAACAAAATATAGAATTGATCTCTATCGACAGCGGTGGATTGAGAAATGCAATTCCAAGAGAAGGGGCTGCGATTATTTCAGTAAGAAATGCGCAGGAATTTATGGAAGAGGCAACCGCTCTTAAAAAGGATATTTTAGAAGAATTTGCTTCTGTAGAACCAGGACTTCAGATCAATATTGAGAACTCTACATCTTCTGACAAAGCAACTTCTGAAGCAGATTCCAAAAAAATCATCCTTACTTTAAAATCTCTTCACAACGGAGTATACAGAATGAGCCCGGATGTGGCAGATCTTGTAGAAGCTTCCAACAACGTAGCAAGAGTAGAACTAAAGGGTGGAGAACTTAAAATTTTAAATCTTACAAGATCATCTGTAGATTCTTCTAAATATTCAGTAGCTGAACAATTGAAATCTGTAGCAGAACTGGCTGGAATGAATGTTGAATTCAGCGGTTCATATCCGGGATGGAAACCAAAACCAGGTTCAGAGATTGTACAATTGATGGAGAAGCTTTACACTGAGAAGTTCAATGAAAAACCTCATGTAGTAGCTTGTCACGCAGGTCTTGAATGTGGTATCATCGGTGCCAACTATCCTGAAATGGAAATGGTAAGCTTTGGACCAACGATCAGAGGAGCACACTCACCTGACGAAAGAGCCAATATCCCTTCAGCACAAAAATTCTGGAGCTTCCTGAAAGATATTTTAGCGAATATTCCTCAGAAATAGAACATTAAAATTACTATATTGAATATCCAAAGTCTTAAGATTTTGGATATTTTTAATTTTTAAATATAATGAAAAGAATATTACTTCTATTTTATCTGATAATCTGTATTAAAACTTACTCTCAATCACAGAAATTAAGAGGTGAATGGATTTTAGATAAAATTGTACAGCCTGATGGAAAAAATTTAGAGATAAATAATTCCAAGTATTCGTTCAGGCTTTTTTACTTCATTAATCAAGATGAATTAGTTATTTATAATCAAAAATTTAAAGCAAAATTTTATAATGACAAGATCAGTCTTGAAAATCGTATGTTCAAATATTGGTTTGAAGATGATTATCTGGTGATGCAAGAAGGAAATGAAATATCATTATTATTAAAAGAAGAAGATTTTATAAAAAAGTATCCGGAATTTCAGCCCAAAATTGAAGTAAGAAATAATGATAGTTTACTGGTTGCCAACCAGGTAATTCGTCCAATATTTAACCATGAAAAAACTTTTGATGACTTCATAATCCCCCTAATGAAGCAAGAAAACTCAAAAGATATGGATGACTTATATTTTAAAATTGAATATATTTTAACAAAAGATAATAAGATTACTAATATTAAAATACTTGACAAACGTACTCCTCAATATGATACACAATTTGTGCAAGCATTAATGCAGGCAGAAAAATATTTTAAAAATCCCTATGGAGTAGACATGTTAGTAACTGAAGAAAAACATTTCTTAAAATTTTTTCATGATTTGAATGACAAATCAGAGAAAGATTTATACCATATTATTGGAAATGGTTTTGAATACTATAATAATAACCAATTTGAGAAAGCAATTGAAAACCTCAGTAAGCTGGATAAATTACAAATTAAAGATAATCGCTTCATTTCAAGATTTCGTGACGGATATATTAAGTTAGGAATATCATATCTTGCTGTTGGAAAAAATGAACAGGCATGTACCAGCTTCAGAAAAGCTGGAGATTTAACAACTTTTGAAGTTAGAAATTATTTAAAAGATTTTTGCAAATAATATGAAAAGTATCACCGTATTCTGCGGCTCAAGTTTCGGCTCGCATGACATTTACAAAGAACAGGCATTCCTTCTGGGACAAACCTTAGCAAAACAAGATATACAACTCGTTTATGGCGGTTCGGAAACCGGCTTAATGGGAACAGTAGCCAATGGGGCTTTAAGTGAAAATGGTAAGGTAATCGGAGTGCTGCCTCAGTTTTTACAAACCAAAGAAATTGCCCACAAAAATCTAACAGAGCTCATCATCGTGGAAACGATGCATGAAAGAAAGACAAAAATGAATGAACTTTGCGACGGAGTCATCGTTCTGCCAGGAGGTTATGGAACACTGGAAGAACTCTTCGAGATGATCACCTGGGCACAACTTGGACTTCACAAAAAGCCGATCGGAATTTTGAATATTGACGGTTTTTATGATGATCTGATCAAATTGATTCAAACCATGGTGGATAAAGAATTCTTAAAGCAGGTCAACAAAGATATGCTCCTAGTAAGCGATACTATTGAAGATCTGTTGGAAAAGATGAGAAACTATCAGGCTCCTACAGTTTGGAAAGTGATTTCTAAAGATGAAGTATAAAAACAAAACCCGTCCGAAAATTCGGACGGGTTTCTTATTAAGATTAAAAAATATTTTCTAAGGATAAGGAGCAATTGCCACTTCGAGCCCTTCCATGGCATCGGCAATATGTAACTGGCATCCCAATCTGCTGTTCTCTTTCACATGGAAAGCTTCAGCAAGCATGGCATCTTCTTCATCTCCCATTGTTTCCAAACCGGGATCATTAATTACATATACCTGGCATGAAGCACACATCGCCATTCCTCCGCATACACCAATAGTACCTTCTTCTGCCAATTCATAAGCACGGATAATTTCCATTAAGTTCATGGACATATCCGTAGGAGCTACGACATCGTGGGTTACACCTTCTCTGTCGGTGATTTTAATATTAACATCTGACATAATTCTGCAAAACTAGTCAATTTTTTTCACAACTGCCTTCTCTGCTTCTTTACGGCTTCCGTCAAATCCGTCTACACCACTTACGGTTGTATATTTTAGAACGAATTTTTTACCTGGATTTAATCTGTTGTACACACTCTGACACATTAAAGTAGCTTCGTGGAAACCACAAAGAATCAACTTCAATTTTCCAGGATATGTATTGATATCTCCAATGGCGTAGATTCCGTCAATGTTTGTCTGATAATCAAGAGCATTGTTTACAACAATTGCATTTTTCTCGATATTCAATCCCCAGTTTCCGATCTCACCTAATTTTGGAGTCAACCCGAATAAAGGAATAAAATAATCTGTTTCAATATCGTAAGCGTCCTGTCCGTCAACCTGTACTGTAATAGCTTCAACCTTTCCGTCACCTTTAACACCAGTAACTTCAGCAGGAGTAATTAATTTAATTTTCCCTTGGTTTTTCAGATCCTGAACTTTCTCTACAGAATCCAAAGCTCCACGGAACTCATTTCTTCTGTGAATCAATGTCACTTCACTCGCAACATTGGAAAGGAAAACACTCCAGTCCAAAGCAGAATCTCCACCTCCGGCGATTACTACTTTTTTGTTTCTGAAATGCTCAGGTTCTTTCACGAAATATTCAAGACCTTTTTCTTCATAATCAGCAAGATTGTCGAAAGCAGGTTTTCTAGGCTCAAATGTCCCTAATCCACCAGCGATTGCAATTGCTTTACATCTATGAACGGTTCCTTTATTAGTGATCACTTCAAACCACTCATCATCTACCTTTGTATAAGAAACAGCGGTCTCACCTAAAGTAAATCCAGGCTGAAACTGCTTAATCTGCTCCATCAAATTATCCACCAATTCTCCAGCGTTTACTGAAGGATACCCTGGAATATCGAAAATAGGTTTTTTAGGATAAAGTTCTGCCAACTGCCCTCCCGGTTGTGGAAGCGCATCAATAATGTGACACTTCATTTTTAATAAACCAGCTTCAAAAACTGCAAAAAGTCCTGTAGGTCCCGCACCTATGATCAATATATCAGTGGTTATCATAATCTTTAAGATAATTTAATTATACATGTAGCTGCAAATTTACTAATTTTAATGCGAAGCATATTTAATTGATTCTAAATAAAAACCTGAGATTTGTCAAATATCTATCAATTAAGATTTTAAATTTGGCAACGTTTTTGTAAATGTCTTGTTATGAAGAAAATTTTAAACCTTTTTGCAGTACTTATATTCTTTTTAGGTTCGGCCCAGATTGATAACATCGCAGACGGCGAATCTATCACTCTTAGAATTCACTATGGTTTCCTTAATGCAGGAACTGCGAACCTTACGACAAAGCAAACCAACTACAAAGGGGTACCCCATCTCTATGTAAAAGGGACAGGGCAGACTACGGGTGCTGTAAAAGCATTCTTCAAAGTGGAAGATTTATATGAAAGCTTTATCAATACACAGACAGGGCTACCAAGCTTTTATGTCAGAAATGTACGTGAAGGAAGCTACCGCCAGCATTTTGAAACGGTTTTCAATCACGATAATAATACTTTGATTTTAACAGATAAAAAGACGCCTGCCAATGGTTCTAAGGTTTTAAAATCTGTAAAAGGAGTTCAGGATATGCTTTCCTGTTTTTACTATTTAAGAAGTAAAAGCCCCGATGAATTGAAAGTGGGAACCATCATCAATATGAATGTATGGATTGATGACGAGATGTTTCCTTTTCAGTTAAAAGTAACCGGGACAGAAAATTTAAAGACAAAATTCGGTACCATCAATTGCTTAAAGATTATTCCATCTGTAAAGAGCGGAAGAGTATTTAAAGAAAAAGAAGGCGTAACGATGTGGGTTTCCAACGATGCCAATCACCTTCCTATGCTGTTAAAAGCTGAACTGGCAGTAGGTTCACTGAAAGCAAGTATTGATGATTATAAAAATGTAAAATATCCTTTAAAGTTTAGCAAATAAAGAATAATTATTTTTTTAAATAGAGAGCCTGTAAAATTATTTACAGGCTTTTTTTATGTTCAATGTAATAGAATGTTAACATTGATTGTCTTAATTATAGAGGCAGACAAAGGAGCTGCAGCATGTCAATACTTCGTTGAGGTACCTAGCGGATTCGAAACCGAAGTATGGGCATAAGAAACAGACACGTGTAAATTTTTCAATAAAGATCAGTTTTTAGTTACGTTTTGTTTCTTAGGTCAGTAATTAAAAACAAAAACCTCCGGAGCTCCGGAGGTTTGATTTTTTATAGTGTTTTGAACTGTTCCAGTGTTCTGATATCATTTTCGAAGAACATTCTGATGTCACTCATCTGGTAAAGAAGCATCGTGATTCTTTCAATACCCATTCCGAATGCATATCCTGAATATTTCTCAGAATCAATATTCACATTTTTCAGTACGGCAGGATCTACCATTCCGCAACCCATGATCTCCAGCCATCCTGTTCCTTTCGTAATTCTATAATCAGTTTCAGAGTTCAATCCCCAATACACATCAATTTCAGCACTTGGCTCAGTGAACGGGAAGAATGAAGGTCTCATTCTGATTTTAGATTTTCCGAAAAGCTCAGTCGTAAAAAACTGAATCGTTTGCTTTAAGTCTGCAAAGCTTACATTCTCATCAATATACAATCCCTCAATCTGGTGAAAAATACAGTGAGAACGTGAAGAGATTGCTTCATTTCTGAAAACTCTTCCCGGAGATAAAATCCTGATTGGCGGCTGGTTTTCTTCCATATAACGGGTCTGTACGGAAGAAGTATGCGTTCTTAAAAGAATATCCGGATTCTGCTCAATAAAGAACGTATCCTGCATATCTCTTGCCGGGTGATATTCCGGAAGGTTAAGCGCCGTAAAGTTATGCCAGTCATCTTCAATCTCAGGACCGTCTGCTACTGCAAAGCCAATCGATTTGAAGATTTCGATAATTCTGTTTTTAACAAGATTAATCGGGTGTCTTGAGCCCAAATCCAATGGAAAAGCAGGTCTTGTAAGATCTTCTTTTTCTACCACAACAGAAGATTCAGAAGAGCTTTTCAAGTCTTCCAATTTTACAGCTACTGCTTGTTTTAAAGTATTGATCTTCTGTCCGAAATCTTTCTTCTGGTCGTTAGGAACTTCTTTTAATGTTTCGTAAAAATCATTCAGAACCCCTTTTTTACCGTTGTACTTGATTCGGAAGTTTTCGATATCTTCCTTAGAGCTAGCATTGAAGCCATTTACTTCGATCAGTAGTTCTTCTATCTTTTCTATCATTATTTTACCCTTTCAAAATGTTTTGCAAAAATACGACTTTTAAGTTTAAAAATAAGTCCGTTATAAAAAAATCTGCCTCTTTTTCGGGAGGCAGACTTCAATCACTTATTTCACTTAAATAAAAAAATTATTTCTTTTCTAAAGCTTTAACGCTGATCTGAAGAGTTACCTCGTCTTTAATGACACCGTTTTCAGCAGGAGCCTGGAACTTTACCCCAAACTCTTCTCTCTTGATATCTTTCGGTTCAGTAGCTACACTCACCTCTCCATCCTTCACAGAAACATTAGCCTTAAACTGAACTGGTTTTGTAATTCCTTTAATGGTTAAATTACCTTCTAAAAGAGTATTATAATCTCCTTCCGTAGCCGGAGTTACTTTTGTAATTTCATAAGAAGCTGTCGGGAATTTTTCAACTTCAAAGAAATCACCGCTCTTCAGGTGCCCATTTAATTTCCCTAAATCTTCCGGGCTGTCTTTCAAGTCCACAGAAGTTAATGAGTTCATATCAGCAACGAATTTTCCGCTTTCCAGTTTTCCGTCTTTCACTGTCACATCTCCACTTTCAAACTTGATTGTTCCAAAATGGCTCGTATTTTCAGATTTAAATACTTTATATCCCTTCCATTCAACCTTACTGTTTAACGTATCCAAAGTGAACTGGCTACCTTCTTTGGTAGTTGCCACCTCATTACTTTCACTGGTAAGCGGTTTATCTTTTTTACAAGAAACCATTACAGCAGCAATAAATAACGCAGGAATCGCTAACGAAAACAGTTTTTTTCTCATTTTTGATTTATTTTTATTAGTTCCGCTAATATAATAAAAAAAATTATGTTTTCATAAAAACCTTACATTTGTAATATGCTATTAGAAATAAACAATTTATTTTTCTCTCATACCAAAGAAAATCCCCTGTTTCAGAACCTTAACCTAAGGTTTGAAGAAAACAGAATTATAGCACTTGCAGGAGAAAGCGGATGCGGAAAATCTACTCTTCTCAACCTTATTTATGGTCTTCTTGACTGGGAAAGCGGAGAAATTATTTTTAACGGAACACGGCTTTTGGGACCGAAAGGAAACCTCGTTCCCGGAGAAGCAGAAATGAAATTCGTAGCACAGAATTTTGATCTTATGCCTTACGCTACTGTTGCCGAAAATGTAGGGAAGTTTATTTCGAATATCAATTTAAAACAAAAAAAAGAAACCGTAGCGGAACTTCTTGAGGTAGTAGGACTTCAGGAGTTCGCCAATGTGCTTCCCAAATATTTAAGCGGCGGGCAACAGCAAAGAGTGGCCATTGCCAGAGCGCTTTCTGTGCTTCCAAAACTTCTGATTTTAGATGAACCTTTCAGTAATCTTGATTTTCCGAGAAAAATTGAACTCAGAGAACGGCTTTTCAGATATGTAAAGCAGCACGGCGTTTCTTTAATCATCTCTACTCACGAACTTCAGGATATTATGCCATGGCTGGATCAGATCGTCATTTTACAGGACGGAAGACTGATTCAAAATGACAGTCCGGAAGAAACTTACAGACGTCCTTACAACTCTTATGTTGCGAAGTTATTCGGAGAAGTAAATATCTTCAGCGAAACTGAAGCTGAAGATTTCCAGCTTTCAAAATTCTCCTATTATCCTAAAGAAATAAAAATCACTGAAACCGGTCTCGAAGCCGAAGTCCTTGAAAGCCGATTTGCAGGAAACTATTATTGGAACAAAATTAAAGCAAGGAATAAAGAAATAGTGGTTTATACTGATGAAAAATTAGAGGGTTTGATTACTATTTCTTTTATATAAAGCAAAAGTAAATTTATTTACCCGCTGAGTCTTTATTTGCGATTTTATTTTTCACTATACACCACATAAGATCTACGTTTTCTTATACTTACCTATAAAAAAAATACAAACATAAGAATCAGTTATAAAACTTTTTCTTACATTTGTACCTCCAAAGCATAAGGAAATTTTTGGTTATTTCTCTTTCTGCCTTCCAGACGGACATTAGCAATCTTGCAATTAAGTCTTATGAAAGATTACACTGTCCAATTTTTTCCTTTTCTTATTTTTATGGCATACAAAAACAACGTTTTCTTATGCTTTCTTTACAAACTCAGACTTAAGAGCCATCGCTCCGAAACCATCAATTTTGCAATCAATATTATGATCACTTCCTGGTCTTAAACGGATATTCTTCACTTTAGTACCCGCCTTTACAGGTTTTGGTGCTCCTTTTACAGGAAGATCTTTTACGACAACTACAGAATCTCCATCCTGAAGTTCGTTTCCGTTTGAATCCAATATTTTTCCTTCACTAGCTGCCTCAGAAACTGCTTCCTCAGGGTTCCATTCGTAGAAACACTGGGAACAGACCATCATATTATCGCTCGGATAGGTAAATTCGGAGCTGCATTTCGGACAAAGTACTGTATCACTCATATTTTTAATTTTTGCAAAGGTAGAGCTTTTTAGAGGTTGAAGTCAAGAGATAAAGTTCAGTATAATAGATAATAAGCACATGCTAATATAACACAAAATAGTGAATTAATATAAATTAAATAAACTTGCTACAAAGAAAATAAAGTATAGTAATGAACAGTGTATATTTTACTAGCAAATATTTTTCATTAAGCAAAAACATAGGTTTATTTGTTCTAAAGGGAAAGGCTATTGTCAACAAATAAAAAATATAAATATTCGGAAAATATTTACAAATTCAGCATTAAAATGTATTTCTACCACTTAAAAAATCAATAAACAGATTGACTTTACATCAATAATATTAGATTAGATCAGATCACATTACTCCCCCATTCTAAACTCTTCCAATTCCCAAACTCATCACTCAATCTTCAACTCTCAATTAAAAGTCGTATTTTTGCAGATTCAAACAGCGAAGCAAATTTATGGAACTTATTCACAGAAACTTGGCAATCGGAATTCACGATGCCCTACAGGAGACATTTTTTGAGAAAAACAAATATGCCGATAAAGTTATTGAAAGACTTTTGAAAGCAAACAGAAAATGGGGAAGCCAGGACAGAGCTGTTGTTTCTGAAATTTTTTACAATATTATCCGTTGGAAAAAACGCCTTGAATACTATATGGGTGAAGGGGTGAAACCTAACAATATCTACAAACTCATCATCGCCTATTTGCTTTGGAGCAAAACCAATTATAAAAAATTTGAAGAATTTGACGGAATCAAAATCGCCGATATTCTTACAAAGCTTAAAAAGAATAGTGTTCCTACAAAAGCAATAGAACATTCTATCCCTGAATGGCTGGCTGAAACTCTTGAAAAAGAATTGGGGGCTAACTGGGAAAGAGAAATGCTTGCTTTGAACGAGCAGGCTCCTACGGTTTTAAGAGCGAACTCTTTAAGAACAACTCCTAAGGAACTTATTTCGGATCTTTCTGATGAGGGAGTCGTTGCTTTTCCTATTAAAAATTATCCTGATGCTGTTCAGCTGGAAGAAAAGAAAAACGTTTTCCTTACTACAGCTTTCAAAGAAGGATTATTTGAAGTTCAGGATGCCTCTTCTCAGAAAATCGGTTATTTCCTTGATGTACAAGAAGGACAGAGAGTGGTGGATGCGTGTGCAGGTGCAGGAGGAAAAACACTTCACTTGGCAGCAATCATGAAAAACAAAGGTCAGATCATTGCATTAGACATCTTTGAATGGAAATTAGCTGAATTGAAGCGTCGTGCAAAAAGAGCAGGTGCTCACAACATTGAAACCCGTATGATTTCTGACAACAAAGTCATCAAACGTCTTTACGAAAAAGTAGACAGACTTTTGATCGATGCACCATGTTCAGGTCTTGGAGTTTTAAAAAGAAACCCGGACAGTAAATGGAAAATTGATCAGGCCTTTATTGACAGAATTAAAAAAGAACAGCAACAAATTCTTCAGGACTATTCTAAAATGCTAAAAAAAGGAGGAAAAATGGTATACGCAACGTGTTCTATCCTTCCTTCTGAAAACAATATGCAGGTAGAAGAATTCATCAAAAGCAATCCTGGATTCAAAATGGTTAAAGATGAAAAAGTAATGCCTAGCCAAGGGTATGACGGATTCTATATGGCTTTGATTGAGAGAGTTTCTTAATCTAAACCAATGAAATATATAAAACTACTCTATTTTTTGGAGTAGTTTTTTTTGTTTTAAAATCTTTCAAAAAAAATGTAACAATTTTTGTAACATTTCCACTACACTGTCTACTAACTGTATAGATTAAAACCGTATGATGCTGTGGAAAGTTTATAATAACTTTGCAGCAAACTCATTTATTTATGCATACAAGAATTGTTTTCAATTTTCTAGCCGTTTTTTTATACTGTCTGTTTTCTGCGCAGACCTACGAAATTCAGTATACCAGTTCATATAACGGAAAAACAACTGCTGACCAACCCTCCACTATAGTTTGGGTTAATGAGAAAGAAAATTTCATCCTCAACAGCACCATCAAAGAACAAAAAAGCAACTTCCCTTATGAAATCACTAAGGTTGAAAAACCTTCAAACACAATTGTCTCGTATGCTTTTTTAAAACCGGAATCTATTATTTCAACCTCTGATGCCGAATCTGTAGGAAAGCAGGATTTTGAACTCACCAATGAAACAAAAAAAATATTAGGATACAACTGTAAAAAAGCCGTTACAAAAGTCAATTCAAATACCATTGAAGTCTGGTATACCAATGACCTGAAGCTGAAAGGTGGACCTTCTGTTTTGGGACAGAATTTAGGACTGGTTCTGGAAGTTGAGCGAAATAAAAACTCTTTAGTTACAGCCAGTTCCATTAAAAAAATTAAAAATACAGGAATTGAAAATATCCTGAAAGGAAATATACAAACTACTGATCAGCTGGGATATAAAGACCTTCTTTGGAAAAGCAGATTTATCACCCTGAACGTTTTTGAAAATGAAATGATCAATTTCTCTGACGCCTCCAAATCAGACGAACAGATCAAGAGATATGCTAATGGTACCATTATTCTTAAAAAGATAAAATTTCCTGCTATTACAGAAGGTGAAAATATTTTTGTAGAACTGAAACAACAGTCGAACGGAGATGCCTATGACAGAACCGGAACTGTATTTTTCATTCCACAGGATAAAGAAAAGTCTTTTTTTGACGGATTGGAAAAAGGAGCAAAAACACTTCCTGTCTACGAAAACGGAAATGGAAAGCAGTATTACGGAATAATAACTACAGACAGCTACAACCCTGCTATGGAAATGATGAGATTCTTTACCCCTTTTGGAATCCAGAAGTTCAATCATATTCAGCTTAAAGGAAAAACCTGGCAGACGATCAGCCCTTACCGAGAGGATATCACAGAGCTGAAACCGGCATTATCGGGAAAAGAGCTTTGGGTAGGTACATTTATTGGCAATTATGATAAGGGAGGACACAAAGTAAGTCTTGATATTACCATTCACAAGAGTGATCAGAATATTTATAAAAATAATATCGCTATCCCTTTGTTTAATACTTTAAATATTATGGAAATGGCCGGGCAGGATTATTCTACAATGTTTAATCAGGATAAAGGACTGCTTGTTAGCTTCACTCTAAATAAAGATCTGAAGAATGCTCAGCTAAGATATACCACTACCGGACATGGAGGTTGGGAAAACGGAGATGAATTCGTTCCAAAAGCCAATTCTATTGTTCTTGATGAAAAACCGGTATTTTCATTTGTACCATGGAGAACAGACTGCGGATCATATCGTCTTTACAACCCTGCTTCAGGAAATTTCCCGGACGGACTTTCTTCATCAGACCTCAGCAGATCAAACTGGTGCCCGGGAACGGTTACCAATCCTAATTTCATCCCTCTTGGGGATTTGAAAGCAGGAAAACATACAATTCAGGTAAAAATCCCACAGGGGCCCACAGAAGGAACAAGTTTCAGCTCATGGAATGTTTCAGGAACGTTACTGGGAGTCCAATAAAAACAAAACCTTCTTGCATGAGAATTGCAAGAAGGTAAAAACACAAATGATGAAAAAAAATTATTTCGAGCCACAAAGTAAGGGTTAAAATTCATATAATAAATTACCATAGATTAATAAATATGTCATTTTTATTTCGTATGATATTGCATGAATTTTAGCCAACGAAAAAAAATTAATCAAATACATGTTAATTTCAATAAATAGTTAAGAATTTTAACTTAAAAATATAAATTAATTAAAAATTTTCGTTTTTAAATATTTTTTATTGCTATTCATAAACATCACCTTTACATTTGTTCCATAAATAATAAAAATTATGTGTGGAATTGTATGTTTATTCGACGCCCAGCAAAAAACTGAAGTATTAAGACCTCAGATTTTAGAAATGTCAAAAAAAATCCGTCACAGAGGACCGGATTGGAGCGGAGTTTTTCAGGACGAAAAAGTAATTTTCTCTCATGAAAGACTTGCCATTGTAGATCCTACCTCTGGAAAACAGCCTTTATTTACAAAAGACGGAAAAGTAGTATTAGCGGTCAACGGTGAAATCTACAACCATAGAGAATTAAAAGAAGAATTTCCTGATTATGAGTTTCAGACCCAGTCTGACTGTGAGGTTATTCTGGCTCTTTATAGAAAATACGGAAAAGATTTCGTTGAAAAACTGAACGGGATCTTCGCATTCGCATTATACGATACTGAGAATGATGTTTATCTCATCGCCCGTGATCATATGGGAATCTGTCCTCTGTATCAGGGTTGGGACAAAAACGGGAACTATTATGTAGCTTCCGAACTGAAAGCTCTTGAAGGGGTATGTAAAAAAATAGAAACCTTCCTACCGGGACACTTTGTTTACAGCAAAGACGGTGCTGATCTTCAGCAATGGTACACCAGAGACTGGGACAGTTTTGATCAGGTAAAAGAAAACGAAACAGATATCGCAAAGTTGAGAAAAGGTCTAGAGGATGCTGTTCACAGACAATTGATGAGTGATGTGCCTTATGGAGTACTACTTTCAGGTGGTTTAGACTCTTCTGTGATTTCAGCGATTACTGCAAAATATGCCCGTCAGAGAATTGAAAGCGGAGATACACAGGAAGCATGGTATCCAAGACTTCACAGTTTTGCTGTAGGACTTGTAGGTTCTCCCGATCTGGCAGCAGCTCAAAAAGCAGCAAAACATATCGGATCTGTTCATCATGAAGTCAACTTTACGGTTCAGGAAGGACTGGATGCCATACGCGATGTCATCTATCACCTTGAAACGTATGATGTAACCACGATCAGAGCATCCACCCCGATGTATCTTCTGGCAAGAGTGATCAAATCTATGGGAATCAAAATGGTGCTTTCAGGAGAAGGTTCTGATGAATTGTTCGGTGGTTATCTATATTTTCATAAAGCTCCCAATGCAAGAGAATTCCATGATGAAACCGTAAGAAAGCTGGGTAAACTCCACCTTTACGACTGCTTAAGAGCCAACAAGGCATTGATGAGCTGGGGCATTGAAGGCAGAGTTCCTTTCCTTGATAAAGAGTTTATGGATATTGCGATGACTCTTAATCCACAAGATAAAATGATCAATACTGCTGAAGGGAAAATTGAAAAATGGGTATTGAGAAAAGCTTTTGAAGATATGCTTCCAGATTCTATTGTATGGAGACAGAAAGAACAATTTTCAGATGGTGTAGGTTATTCATGGATCGATACTTTAAAAGAAGTTGCTGAAAAAGAAGTGACGGACGAAATGATGGCTAACGCAAGATTCAGATTCCCGCTAAACACTCCTCAGAACAAAGAAGAATACCGATACAGAACTATTTTTGAAGAACATTTCCCAAGTGAAACAGCTGCCGCTACTGTGCCATCTGTGCCATCCGTAGCCTGCTCCACTCCTATCGCCCTGGAATGGGATGAAGCTTTCAAAAAAATGAATGACCCAAGCGGAAGAGCCGTGAAGGTACATGAAACGTCATACGAGTAGAGAATAGATTAGCCAATTATGAATCGTCAATTCGTTGCATTTGTGAATTTTAATCGTGTAAAATAATTCACGATTCACTTTACACGGCAACAACTGCCTATTGACAATCAGGCACAACGGCTAACTCCCTCAGTTATAATTTATCAATCCTGTAGCAATACAGGATTTTTTCTTGAATTAACGATAATAATATAGCATAATTTAACTGACAATCCAAAATAATATCTAATAAATAATTATATTTGGAAAACGAAAATATCAATTATAAAAAAATGAGAAGAAACCTTACTGTTTTATTTGCTTTATTAGCCATAAGTTTTGCTTTTGGACAGGGAAAATATGGCAAATATCTGAATTCAAAAAAGCTTGCTTTAGCTTATAAGAGTGTGAAAGATGCAGATAAAGATGACTACTATCAACAATTCTACTGGCTTGTAAAAGCAGAGCAGCTGAAAACGTATCCTCACCTTAAAGATATAAAACCAATCGTTTTATATGAGTTTGTAAAATATGTAAACCCTCAGAATCCAACAAAAAAACTGGATGGTAGAGCCAAAGAACTAAGGGCTACAGCAGAATTATCATTAAATCAATATTTTAAAAATAAAAAATTTGAAAACAATTCTGTTTTAATGTACAACCTTGAAACGTATGTAGATCCTTCAAAAGGTCAGTATTATACAAAGGTAGATCCTGAAAAAATCAAGGAGCTTGTACCGAAAGAATTATTTGCTTTCAACTCTGTCAACAGAAATGTAGGAGAAGAAAAAACATATTACCTTTGGATCGATAAGAAAAAAGACGATCTGAACATTGTAGATATCATTCCTAACGAAAAAGAAGATAAAGCTTTCTACGCTAGACTGAAACAATATCTTCCAAGCTATAAGTTTTCAAAATATGTCCCTTCTGTAAAAAAAGGAAACAAATCTGATAAAACGGATATCGATTACTATTACATCATGCCGTTTGAACAAAACACTGATAACATTGAATATAAAACAAAGGATTTCAAAACTTTCATCTTAAGCCAGTATAGAAAAGCCGGTGACGAATGGAAAGGAGTAGAAAAACCTAGAAAATAAATCAAAAAGTCCTGTGAAATCTCGCAGGACTTTTTTAATTTTATATGGATTTCCTGATCTAAAGATCAAACCGCTTAAAGCAAGCAATTTCTTCACATAAAAATAAGTCTGGAAGTTTTTTGACTGCCCAGCCTATACCCAATGACAGAAGTAAGCACACAACAGACGTCCATAAAGAAAATACTTCCCCTGATTCTCGCTACTGCTATTTTCATGCAGATGCTGGATTCCACAATTCTGAATACTTCCCTGCCTTCTATTGCAAAAGACCTCAAAGAATCTCCGCTCAATATGCAGAACGCCATTATCAGCTATGTTCTGACTTTAGCGGTTTTTATGCCTGCCAGCGGATTTCTTGCCGATCGGTTTGGGACAAAAAAAATATTCATCTTCTCATTGGTATTGTTCAGCTTAGGTTCTCTGTTTTGTTCCCTGTCTCAAAATCTTACCCACCTGGTTATTTCAAGGGTTATCCAGGGAGTTGGAGGAAGTTTGATGACCCCTGTCGGAAAGCTTGCACTGATCAAAACATTTGATAAAAGCGAATTGCTCAAGGCCATGAACTTTGCCATTATCCCAGCTCTTATTGGTCCCGTACTGGGTCCGTTAGTTGGAGGATATATGGTAGACTATCTTTCCTGGCACTGGATATTTTTGATCAATATTCCCATTGGTATTTTGGGAATTATTTTGGGATTAAAATTCATGCCCAATTATAAATCTGATGATGTAGATTTTGATTTAAAAGGCTTCTTAATCTTTGCAGCCGCCTCTCTCCTACTTTCCATTTCATTGGAACTTTTTGGAGATATGCAGAATATCTCCCCTGTTTTGCTTGTATTCATCATGGGCTTCCTGTTCCTGTACTATTATTATAAACACGCTAAAAGAGGAGGAAATCCTATATTCCCATTAAATCTGTTTCAGGTAAGAACTTTCCGGGTAGGTATTGTAGGAAATCTTGCCACCAGATTAGGAATCAGCTCTGTTCCGCTACTCCTTCCACTCATGATTCAGATTGCGTACAAACAATCTGCTGTAACTTCAGGCTGGATCATTGCCCCCATGGCTTTAACAGCTATCTTCGGGAAATCATCTGTTATTAAAATTTTAGATAAATATGGTTATCGCCAGACTTTAATGGTAAATACGTTCATTATTGGTACCCTGATCTGTCTGCTCGCTATTCCTGATATACACACTTCTTTATATTGGTTTGTGCCTATTATCGCTGTACTAGGTTTTTTCAACTCTATACAATTTACCTCTATGAACACTATTTCTATTGCCGACCTCCGGAATTTCCAGACCAGCAGTGGAAACTCATTAATTTCGGTGAATCAACAGCTGGCCATCGGATTTGGAATAGCATTCGGGCTGATTGTTTTAAAACTATTTGAAAATACAGACCTGATCAAAGGTGAAATTCACAATGCATTCCGGTACACATTTCTCACCGTAGGAATATTGACGATTATATCTGGATTTGTTTTCAGAAGACTTCATATTTCGGATGGAAAGAACATGAAGTCGAAGGAAGAATAGTCAAAAATCACAATTCCGAACATTTGCCTTTTCACTCTTTACCCTTCCTACGAACTTATCACAGATCAATGCTTTTCGTTGATAACTATGATATTTTTGCTTATATAAAAAATCAACAATGTGATGGCAACTAAAAAAGTAGAAATCGTAGTATCTCCACGACCTGCACATTTTGTAGGCGATGGTTTCAGGGTTCATAATTTTATTCCGGGAGCACCTGGTTTAGAAATGAAAAGAATGGATCCGTTCATTATGCTGGATTACAATTCGAAATTTCATTTCAATGGATCAGAAATACCAAGAGGTGTGGGAGTTCATCCGCACAGAGGTTTTGAAACAGTAACCATAGCTTATAGCGGAAAGGTAGAACACCATGACAGTGCCGGAGGCGGCGGCGTTATCGGAGAAGGGGATGTTCAGTGGATGACTGCTGCAAAAGGAGTTCTTCATAAAGAGTATCATGAAACAGAATGGGCAAAAGAAGGAGGAATTTTTCAGATGGTTCAGCTTTGGGTAAATCTTCCGGCAAAAGATAAAATGAGCTGTCCAAAATATCAGGCGATTGAAAACTCTGCAATGGAAAGAGTAGATTTAGGGGAAAATGGTTTTATAGAAGTAATTGCCGGAGAGTATGGCGGTCATAAAGGTCCCGCTTCTACTTTCACCCCACTTCATATGATGAATGCAAAGCTTAAAGCAGGAGGAAAAGCTGAATTTAATTTTCCATCTCATTTCAATACTGCCGCTTTGGTTATTGAAGGAGGTATCATCGTCAACGGTGAGGAAAATGTGAAAACTGATCATTTGGCACTGTTTAAAAATGAGGGCGAAATTTTCACCATAGAAGCAAAAGAAGATTCGATTGTTTTGATCATCAGCGGTGAGCCTATCAACGAACCCATCTTTCCTCATGGCCCTTTTGTAATGAATTCCAGAGAAGAAATCATGCAGGCCTTCGAAGATTTCAATACCGGAAAATTTGGATATCTGGAAGATTAAAAGATTTAAATTTATCTTAATCTTTGATTATTCCTTTTTTTATTAACTTTATATAATGGCAAACCTTGTAGGTTTTAGAAACCTATAAGGTTTAACTGTCATAATGAGCAAATCCTGTTAAAAAAACAGAACGCTCTTAATACAAAATACATGAAAGCAGAATTTGAAAATATCTCTCTCGTAAAAGCAGAAAAAAGATTTGAAATAGAATTCAACGGGCATTACGCATTTATCGATTATCGTGAGACGACCCACCAGATTGCTTTGATCCATACAGAAGCAGAACCTGAATTGGCAGGAACCGGTGCCGCCTCTGCCGTAGTCGAGAAAACACTGAATTATATTGAAGAAAGTGGAAAAAAGCTCCTTCCATTCTGTCCTTACGTTTTTGCTTTTATCAAAAAGCATCCTGAATGGAAACGTATCGTGGATGAGAAATTTGAAGGATATGACAAACTTTAATCCTTCACCAAAACCACTTATTTATTGAATAACATTTTAAAAAGTATCACATCATCATGTCAAATATCGGACTTATCATTGAAGAAAAAGCAGCAGATATCGGAAACTTTCTGGTAGGAAGACTTCTTCCTTTCCGTGAAAAAAGAGCTGTTGGACCTTTCGTTTTTATCGATCATATGGGACCTTCGGAATTAAAGGATTATCAAAACCTTGATGTTCCGCCTCATCCGCATATCGGTTTATCTACGTTAACGTATCTGTTGGAAGGTTCTATTTTCCACAGAGACAGTATCGGAAGTGCTCTTGAAATAAAACCGGGTGCTGTGAACTGGATGACGGCCGGAAAAGGGGTTGTACATTCAGAAAGAACGCCTGAATATTTAAGACACACTGATAAAAGACTTCACGGGTTCCAGATTTGGGTAGGACTTCCGAAGCACCTTGAACAATCGGAGCCTACATTTCATCATAGTGAAGCGGATGATATTCCGGTTTGGGAAGAAGATGGCATTCAGTATAAATTAATTGCCGGTGAAGCATTTGGAAGAACGTCTCCGGTTCCTGTACACAGTAAGCTATTTTTCATTGAGATCAAAACAAAAGAGGCTAAGAAAATAAGCATTGGAAAAGATCTTTACGGAGAAGCTGCCATGTATGTGCTGGACGGAACCGTTACTACAGATGGAAACTCATATGGTTCAAAACAGCTTATGGTTGCTAAAGATACCAAGCTTTGTGAATTTGATATGAGCGAAAACGGAACAGTTTACCTTTTTGGGGGTGAGCCATTTGATGAGGAACGTTTTATATTCTGGAATTTCGTTAACTCAGATAAAGAAAAGCTCGACCAGGCTAAAGTAAACTGGAATGATCAGAATCATGATGCTTTTCCTTTGGTTCCGGGTGACGAAAAAGAATATGTTCCGCTTCCTAAGGCTATTTTAAACAGAAAATAAATTCAGTTCAGATCATGAAAATATTAGCATTTGCCGGAAGTACATCTTCCACTTCTATCAACAGGGAACTGGTAAAATTTGTTCTGAAAGATTTTCAGGATGAAGAAATCAATCTGATAGACCTCAACGATTTCACAATGCCTGTTTTCTCAGTAGATCTTGAAAAGAAAGGTTTTCCGGATGAAGCCCATCGGTTTTTAAAAGTTATTGAGGATTGTGATGTGATCATCTGCTCTCTTGCAGAACACAACCGTTCTTACAGCGCTGCTTTTAAAAATGTCTTTGACTGGTCTTCAAGAATTAATGTAAAAGTATTTCAGAATAAACCTATGCTTCTGATGAGCACGTCTCCCGGAGGTTATGGCGGCGGAAATGTGATGAATACAGCCAAAACATTTTTCCCACAGTTTGCAGCAGATATCAAGGATACTTTTTCATTACCGAAGTTTTATGAAAATTTTGATATGGAAAGCGGAGTGATCAATCCTGATATGCTGAATGATCTGAAAGATAAAATACAAAACTTTAAAAATCAGGTTAAAACGAATGACTAAAGGAAGATTAGAGGCATTCAGCGATGGTGTCCTCGCTATTATTATCACCATCATGGTACTTGAACTCAAAGTACCTGAGGGAAATAGCTGGACAAGTCTCAAACCTCTTCTTCCCAAGTTCCTGGCTTATATTTTCAGTTTTATTTATGTAGGAATCTACTGGAACAATCATCATCATTTGTTTCAGACAGTAAAGAAAGTAAATGGCAGTATTCTTTGGGCCAATCTTCACCTTTTGTTTTGGCTCTCCCTGATGCCAGTTGCCACAGAATGGATCGGCACTACAAGTTTTGCAAAAAACCCTGTTGCAGTCTATGGTATAGGGCTCATTATGGCGGCGATTGCTTATACCATCCTGGAGCATGTCATCATCAAATGCGAGGGTGAAGATTCAAAGCTGAAAGAGGCTATTCACTCGAAATACAAAGAATATATCTCTATTATATTTTATGTCCTCGGGATCGCTACTTCATTTTTTTATCCTTATATTGCCATAGGTTTTTATTATATCGTGGCTCTCATATGGCTGATTCCGGACAGAAGAATCGAAAAAACATTAAAAGAAAATTGATATGGAAACACACGAATATCCCAATGGTAACATTACTGTCATCTGGCAGCCTGAAAAGTGTATCCACTCTGCTATATGCGTAAAAACACTTCCAAAAGTCTACAATCCTAAAAAAAGACCCTGGATAAAAGCAGAAAATGCAACTCCGGAAGAACTTAAAAAACAGATAGACTTATGCCCTTCAGGTGCATTAAGTTATAAATTCAATACAGAAAAATAATGGCGGTAACAGTAAAAGCAAGTTTAGGAAAAACAAAATATTATACCGAAGTAACAGCCGGCGAAAATACGATCATCACTGATGAACCTATTGATAAAGGCGGACAGAATAAAGGTTTTAATCCTATGGAAATTCTGGCTACATCACTGGCAAGCTGTACAGCTGCTACGCTGAGAATGTACATTGAAAGAAAGGAATGGGATGTAGAAAACATCAATGTGGAAGTAGAACTTGAAAATTATCCATTAACAAAAAGAGCAGTTTTCAAAAGAGATATCACCTTTGAAGGTATTCTGGATGAGGAGCAGCTGAAAAGACTGCATACCATTGCTGATGCCTGCCCTGTTCATAAAATATTAACTAACGACATAGAAATACTAACTAAATTCTCATAACATGATCGAAGTAAAACAAAACAACGACGAAAAACACGGAAGTTTTGAAGCTTTCATAGATGGAAGACGCGCAGGAATGATGACCTATACCTGGGCAGGAGAAGAAAGATTTATTATAGACCACACGGAGGTGGAAGAAGCCTACAACGGAAAAGGTGTAGGCAAGGAAATGCTTCTGGCAGCAGTAGATTTTGCCAGGAAAAACGGGAAAAAGATTATTCCCCTCTGTCCTTTCGCTAAAGCAAGTTTTCAGAAAAGTGAGGAACTGCAGGATGTATTAGTGAATTAGTCACTGTTTCCTCCCTTACCATACAAACCTTTCAGAGTATTTCTGGAAGGTTTTTTATTTTTAAAATTTTAAACAAAATCTATATCCAGAGCACTTATAAAAATAAACGGTCGAGCAAATTAACGGTTCGCAATTCACTATAAAACTGACTGCTTTGTAAATTCGCAATTCACGACTGATCTTTTTTATATATTTGCTAAAATTTAAAAATCAAGCATGAATCCAGGAACTATCCTTTTGCTATTTGTTTTCATTTATTTTATCGGCCTTTTGGTGATTTCTTATTTCACCAGTAGGAACTCTGATAACCAGTCGTTTTTTATCGGTAACAAAAAGAGTAAATGGTGGCTCGTTGCATTCGGGATGATAGGAACCAGCTTAAGCGGGGTTACTTTTATTTCAGTTCCGGGAACCGTGGGTAAAATGACCGGCTCCGAATATATTTACGGTGGTTTTGAATACTATATGATGGTTATTGGGTTTTTCATCGGGTATTTTATTGTAGCAGCTGTACTGCTTCCCCTGTATTATAAGATGAATCTGACTTCCATTTACACCTATTTAGGGAGAAGGTTCAATGTGGAAGCCCATAAAATAGGCTCTATATTTTTTATTATCTCAAGAGCCATTGGTGCTACGGCAAGATTATACCTGGTGGTAAATGTTTTACAGATCTTCTTACTGCAGGGTCTTGGAGTGCCTTTCTGGGTGACTTCTCTTATTCTTTTGCTGATGGTCCTTCTGTACACTTTTGAAGGCGGTGTAAAGACAATTGTTATTACCGATACTCTGCAGACTTCTTTTATGATTATCAGTCTTGTAGCGTGTATCGTTTTTATTTTATCAAACCTGAATTTATCTTTTGGTGAAGCGTATACGATTCTGGAACAGAAAAATTATACTCATTTCATCAATTTTGATCCAAATTCTAAAACTTTTTTCCTAAAAACCATTTTGGGAGGGATTTTTATTACGATTGCTATGACTGGACTGGATCAGGAAATGATGCAGAAAAACATTTCTGTAGACAATCTTAAGAATTCAAAGAAAAACATGCTGACCTTTGCTGGAACTCTTCTTTTGGTAAATCTCGCCTTCTTATTTCTTGGAGGATTACTTTATCTTTTTGCGATACAGCACGGCGCTGAATATGGAACTCTTAATTCTGAAACGATAACTAATATTTTTGGATTTAAAGATTCAACAGGAAATATTAAAAATATAATGGGCGATGACCTTTTCCCTGCTTTATCACTTCAGGGATATTTTCCAATGGCTATTTCCGTTATTTTCATTATCGGATTGATTTCAGCGTTATTTCCTTCAGCGGATGGAGCTTTAACGGCTGTAACGAGCTCATATTGTGTAGATCTATTAAACCTTAATGAAGATAAAACCAAAACTGAAAAAGAGAAAAAACGCCTTCGTATGAAAGTGCATTTAATTTTCACAGTAGTTTTCTTCATCCTGATCATGGTCTTCAAAGCATTGAATGACAAGTCTATTGTTTATCTGATTATGGAAATTGCAGGGTATACATATGGACCGCTTTTGGGACTTTTTGCTTTTGGAATTTTCACCAAGTTTCAGATTTCCAGAAAATACTCCATTCTTGCGGTTACTCTTTTAGCTCCTGTATTGACTTATTTCATCAATCTGGCGGTTACAACTTATACAGATTACAGAATTGGGGTAGAACTGATTGTCCTTAACGGGCTCCTGACCTTTATTGGGCTATGGCTGGTCAAAAACAAACAATATTTAAAAGTTGTTTAATCTTTATACAAAATAAAAAAGGCTGTTTTCAATAGAAGACAGCCTTTTTTTATTCAATGGTGGATTGTTTATTCTTTAATCCACTTGATAGTTTTCTCTAAATTCTTAGATTTAACCTTGATCAGATAATCTCCTTTTATCAGGTGAGATAGGTCAAAAGTACCTACTTTATCATGATTCAATTTGTTATTTTCCTGGTTGAATACTAATCTTCCGCTTACATCATACACTGTAATATCATACACTTCATTTGATTTGGAAAATTTGATATTCAGAAGTCCTTTACTTGGATTAGGATATACTACGAATACATCTTGATTTGCAGCTGCTTCACTCACTCCCAACGTCTGAGTAATCGTAAAGTTAATAGGATTAATGTTGTAGAAAACATTTGTTTCTGCTGCTACCATAATTCTTGCTTGTGTAGTAGTCACATTAGGAATGGTAATAGTTTGAGAACCGTCATTCGGAGTGGAAGCTAAGATCACAGTAGGATACGTAAGACCTCCATCTGTTGAAAGGTAAATATTTACAGTAGCAGCATTCACAGGAAATGCTGTTGTATTTGCTACATCCCATGTTATCGTCTGAGTAGAATTACCTGCCCAGCTTACAGCTGTAGTCGGAGCCGTTACAGTGAACGGTCCTGAGTTTCCATCAACGGTAATGATTGCATCATCATTGGCAACGCCTGCACAGCCTGCATTATTATCTCTTACAGTCAGTCTGAATTCCATCGTTCTGGCATAAGATGGTAAAAACTCTCCTTTGCTTACTGTATTATTGATCACATCGGTAATTTTCGGGAAATATCTGTAAGGAACCGTTACAGGAACAAATGATCTGAATATAGCAGCATTTAATGTTGGCGTATTCCAGTCACCTTGCGGGCCTACATCATTCTGCTCCCAGCAGTAAGTAAGTGGATTGTTGTCTATATCTGAAGCGGATCCTTCTAGTCTAAAAGGTGTACTTTTAGGTATGGTATAATCACCTCCGGCATTTACGGTAGGAGCAAAATTGTTAGAAGGAATTGTTACCTGACATGATGTTGACTGAACTTTCGCCGTGATAGATTGGAATGATTTGGTATGGAAAATAGGAATACTGTTAGCTGCTAAGTTATTGACACTTCCACAGATACCGGCATAAGCCATAATGGTAATTCCACTTCCCGGCTCTACAGCATTGGCTGCACTACGGTTACCATTGCAGCTTCCTGTGACTGCATTAAAAGTATGTGGACCTCCAAACTGATGTCCTACTTCATGGGCAACATAATCAATATCATAAGGATCCCCCACAGGATTAGATGAACCGGTGATTCCTCTTCCTTTATTGGTAGCATTACAGATTACTCCCAGTCCTGCTAATCCACCACCACCAGTACTGAAAGTATGCCCGATGTCATAATTGGCATTTCCTATAAGTAAATCAATCTGAGTCTGGCTTTCGTTAATTAATGTACCCGCAGCATTATTTCCATTAAATGGGTCTGTGGCTGCATTGGTAAAGACTACATTGGCTTCATTATCAACCAACACCAATCTTGAAGCTACTTCCTGCTCATACACTCCATTTACTCTGTTCACAGAAGTTACAATTGCTGAAAGCGTTTGTGCAACAGTAGGCGTAGCTGAACCTGTTGCTGCTACTGCATATTCTCCTGTACAGGCTACTGCAAACCTAAAAACTCTAATTTGAGTTCCTACGCTTGGAGATGTGGTTTTTTGAGCGTTTTTTTTTCCCAGTGGAGAATCTTCTTCATCTTTTACTCCACAAGACCTTGGAGTTTTATCAATTAAGTCACTTTTCTTATAAATGATATAATTGTTAATATCCAGTTTTGCATAAGGATCAATATAAGTATCTCCAGCTACCACAGATTTTATCTGTGCATGGAATCCCAGTTCGGTAAAATCAAGTTTTATAGTAGCGTATTTATCATCCATTCCCTGTCCTGTAAAAGTAACGATCTGAGGGAATTGGCTGGCAAGTCCTGGAGCCATTACAGAAGATTTCCAGATTCTGAACTTTGCTTTTGTACCATCAGGCATTGGTAGTACAATAATGGGTGCTTTATCTTTACGATCACTGTCTTTCAATTCCGGAACGGAATTAAAATAGCTTTTCATTCCAGCTACATCCAAGGTATAAGTCAATGACTTTTCCGGTTGTACTGTTCTGTTTTTAGGATCTGCCTTAATAGACCTTTCACTGACCACTGTAAAGAAGTCCTGTGCCTTCCCTGAGGAAATGGATATGACGAATATCCCCAGATAAAATAATTGTTTAATTTTCATATATAATGGTATGTAATTTTTATTAATCCAAACAATAAGACCAAAAACTAAATAATTATTAGTTAAAGATCAATAATTCAAATAATATAGAATTATAAAACTAGTTAAATTATTCCAATTATCATATATTAAAATTCAAAAAAAAGCAATGTTCAATTGCAAAAAAGCAACAATCAGGCTACCACAAAGCATTCAACTTAATAAGTAAATTTTTAATTTTTCTCTTTATCAAAATAACTGATTTTATAGACTTTTAGCGTTTTACTTATCTTTGAAAACGATAATATAAATCCATTAGAAAATCCATTAGAATAAAAAAACAAAACGATTAAAGATTCCGGTTATTTCAATCTGGAAGACAGCCAGGCGGGAACACTATTAAGCTTTAAGTTTGTTAATAATATCGTTACTGAAATTTCCGTTTACCTCAACAAAGGCTGTTAAAAGCAGGAAAATATTCAAATCAGTCAAAATCCGGATTTTTATATCTGGATTTTTGCATTTCCATAAGCCGGTAAAAAATTGTAAATTCGCATGTAAATAAATCAGATATAATGAGTAAAAGTATTGAAGAGTTAAAAACTCTTACTACGCAGATCAGAAGAGACATTTTAAGAATGGTTCATGCTGTAAATTCTGGTCACCCAGGTGGAAGTTTAGGTTGTACAGAATTCTTCACAGCCCTTTACGGAAAAGTAATGAATTATACTTTGCCTTTTACAATGGAAGGTAAAAATGAAGATCATTTCTATCTTTCAAACGGACACATTTCTCCGGTATTCTATTCTACTTTAGCTAGATTTGGTTTTTTCCCGGTGCAGGAATTAAGTACTTTCAGAAAATTAGATTCAAGATTGCAAGGTCACCCTACAACTCATGAAGGTCTTCCGGGAATCCGAGTGGCTTCAGGGTCATTAGGACAAGGTCTTTCTGTGGCTTTAGGTGTAGCTGAGGCTAAGAAATTAGATGGAGACAACTCTTTGGTATATACTCTACATGGAGATGGAGAATTGCAGGAAGGTCAGAATTGGGAAGCTTTCATGTATGCTTCTGCTAAGAAGGTGGATAACATCATTTCTACAATTGACTATAACGGACAACAAATTGACGGAAGCACAGACAATGTACTATCATTAGGAAATCTTCATGCAAAACTGGAAGCTTTTGGATGGACTGTTTTGGAAGAGAAAAACGGGAACGATCTTGAAGCGGTAATTGCTATTCTTGAGAAAGCAAAAACAGAAACTGGAAAAGGAAAGCCGGTTGTTATTCTTCTTCATACAGAAATGGGTTACGGAGTTGATTATATGATGGGTTCTCACGCTTGGCATGGTAAAGCTCCTAATGATGAGCAACTGGACACAGCATTCAAGCAATTGTACCTAGAAGCTCCAGCTGATTATTAATTATTAAAGTGAAAGCTAAATTATTTTTTTTACTATTATTCATATCCATCAAATTATGGGGCCAGCGTTCCGTGGTTTTAAAATATGAACTGGATTATCAAAATGATAATAAAGTATATGTTGATAAGGATAATGAAATGATCATAAAAGAAATTAGCGCAGACGTTCCATACAATATTGAGATTATAAAAAACAGAAAATCTAACTATTATGGAGGGAGCATCAAAAAAACCTTCAACTTAGTAGTAGCTTCTAATTATAATACTGAGGTTAAAGATGTTGTAAATACCTATGAAATTTTATACAATGAGAATCAAGGAATCACAAGTATAAATGGCTTTACCTGTAAAGAATATGTAGTTCTAAAAAATAAAGAAATTTATTTCCGAGTACTTATTGATAGTGAAAATTCTATAAATAATACAGAATTACTAAATTTTATGACAAGCATTCCTTTTTCACAAGTTATTTTTCCCAAAGGTTTAATTATAGGCATTAAAAATGAAAAAGGTAAAATGTCATTTGAACTTAAGAAAATTACCAGTATCAATTTCAAAATTATATACGATATTGAGAATGACATCAAAAAAAACAATGAATTGGAACGTAAAAAATCACAAAAATTCAAATCTAGCGGTGTTTATTATACTCCCCCTAATTAAATTTAAATAAAAAAAATGAAATATACATATACAGAAAAAAAGGACACTCGTTCAGGATTCGGAGCAGGATTAGCTGAACTTGCAGATAAAAACCCTAATGTTGTAGCACTTTGTGCAGACCTTATCGGTTCTTTGAAAATGGAGAAATTCATTGAAAAAGCTCCGGAAAGATTCTTTCAGGTAGGGATCGCTGAAGCGAATATGATTGGTCTTGCTGCAGGTCTTAGCATCACAGGGAAAATTCCTTTTACAGGAACTTTTGCTAACTTCTCTACTTCAAGAGTGTATGACCAAATTCGTCAATCTGTTGCATATTCTAATAAAAATGTAAAAATCTGTGCATCTCACGCAGGTCTTACTTTAGGAGAAGATGGTGCTACCCACCAGGTTCTTGAAGATATCGGAATGATGAAAATGCTTCCTGGAATGACGGTAATCAATACTTGTGACTATAACCAGACAAAAGCTGCTACATTGGCGATTGCTGACCATGAAGGTCCGGTATATTTAAGATTCGGAAGACCGGTAGTTCCTGTTTTCATCCCTGAAGATATGCCTTTCGAAATCGGAAAAGGAATCATGCTTCAGGAAGGTACTGATGTAACGATTGTTGCAACAGGACACCTTGTATGGGAATCTCTTCTGGCTGCGGATGAGCTTGAGAAAGAAGGTATTTCTTGTGAAGTAATCAACATTCACACGATCAAGCCTCTGGATGAAGAGATCATTTTAAAATCTGTTGAAAAAACAGGTAAAATTGTAACGGCTGAGGAGCACAACTACCTTGGTGGTTTAGGAGAATCTATTGCGGGTATGCTTGCAAGAAAAAGACCTACAAAACAAGAATTCGTAGCGGTAAATGATACATTCGGAGAGTCTGCAACACCTGCGGAATTGATGAAGAAGTATAAAATAGATGCTGCTGCAGTGAAAGAAGCTGTAAAGAGAATTTTAGCTTAAGATAAGCTATTTTATATAGACAAAACACGGCGGTTTCAAAGAAACCGCCGTGTTTTTTTATTGTAAAAAGTTGATTGCCGCTGATAACCACCCCGTCAAAAATTCTTTGAATTTTCGCCACCCCTCCGGAGGATGGGAATGGTAATACTTATGATCGTCATTTGAACCTCAACCTTACTTTTTGTTACTGATTTATTGTTCCTGCTGATTTAGGGGAATTCCTACAGCAATCAGAACAGGAGATAAGATTTCCTGTATGTACTCATCTTCTCTTCTGCCGGAAGCTTTTGAACCGGAAAAATAATTGCTGATTCTATAGTTCTTTACAAACTGATTTCTCTTCTTTCCGATCGAATAATAATACGTTCCTCTTTCATCATTAACAAAATAGGTCATTTCATCAAAGTTCATGAGCTTTTTGGAAATCAACAGTTTTCTGTAAATACACTTCTCAGATTTATCAAATACATATTTCACAGGAACTCTGAAAACCAGGTCAAACAGAAAGTAAATCATGTAAATTACCCATATTCCCAACGCGATATTAAACTGGTCTCTGGACATTTTATCCATAAAATAATAGATAATCACTGGAAGGGTAATCACCCCCAGAGCAAGCCACCACACCAAAGTACGCAGGAAATTGTAATTGGGCATAAAGCTTATTTCACTTCCGTTTTCTTCAAATTTATAACGGTCTGTTACGTTCATTGTCTGCTCCGTTGATGTTCATAATATCTTCTGTTTCGTTTACCATTTTCTGTATTCCTTTTTGGGTAATGGCCTGTCCTATCGTAAGTTTCTTTTCCTTACCCTCTACTTCAAAATAAATAGACAGTATTACATTGGTGGTAATAAAACCCATATATTTTGTTGCCAGTACATGAAAATTTCTGAAATTCTCTATCGGATAGGTTCTTGCCGGAACAAAAATGGTGTGTTTTCCTGTAATGGTCATTCGGTCCATATCAATGATGAATTTCTTGGTAAAAAAATTAATCGAAATAAGCACTACCACTGCAATAAGAACGTAGCTAAGAGTTCTGACACTATTAAAGAGTAATCCTGCTACGATCAGAAAGAAAATACAAAGCACCATTACAAATACGGGCTGATTTTTAAAGATATATTGGTTTCCTTCTTGTTTGTAAAATTTGTAATTGTTCATAATTAATATAATTGTTGTTGATAATTTGATTTGGGGTTTACTGTTATAAAAATAGCTTTATCATAGATTCCATCTATTCAAAACGTTGGGCAATTTCATCCTCATTAAGGGTTTTCAGAGTATTCAGATCTGTTCTGAAATAAGTATCGTGAATGGAGAAATAGGCATCCATTTGTATATTGGTCTGGTCTGCTGCTTTTTTCCAGCATGTATAAAACCACTGTTCAAACAGGCGGGACTTTTCATCATTATATTCATCCAGAATTTCATCAAAATCATCCTCTTCATAATCATCCTGAAAATCTGAAGCTTTCTGCCATATTTCTTCTGGAATCAATGCAGTCCACTTTTCATCATTATTCTTGTTCTTTTTTGCAGGCAGGGATATTGTTTCTGTTGTGATTTTACCTTTACTGTCAACACCCCAGAAGACGATATTCAGATATTCAAATTCATATTCAAAATAAAAAGCTTTGATATCGGATTGAGTAGTGCCATGAAGGTAATTAATTCCTTTACCTTCCAACAAGTGAATCAGATCTTCAGTAAGCGGTACACTGATGTTATTCAGATAGTGTTCAAGTTCAATATTAAGTTTCTTAAGATCTTCCATAGCTGTATTCATTTAAGAATTCAATATTATCTCGCGATTTCCCTTCCTACCCATTTCTCAAGCTCTGAAAACATGTCATCGATAGTCAGAACTTTCAGATCCGGATGATTTTTCAACCATTGGGCATGAAGCGCTGTTAAGTCTTCCTCAAGGCTGTAAAATGAATCATTTTTCAAGGTATCTCTTGTGGGATTGGAACCAAAATATTCGCTTTCCAAAAACGTTTCCAATTCCTCTTTCTTCAAACTCTCTACCTTTGAGGACTGTTCCAGAAACAAATCTAAATGTTTCTGAGCTCCTATTTTCTTTAACCCTTCTCCAATGATCTTGTTAAGTTCTGCCGACCATCCGGAGTTCCACACAAACTGAGAAAAATTTCCGTTTTTATACTGACTGATGTAATAATCAACATAGTAACTGGTAATTGAATCTTCATGCATATTCTCTTCTTCAATTCCTTCTTCGTCTAAGAGGCTTACCACAGAAATATTGGAGCGGATTATATCATAAGGATCGCTGCTTTTATAAGAGGCTTCTGAGACAATTATTTTATCGGTCTTCATATGTATATATTTAAAGTGTTTTTTTAATTCCTCATTCTTTTAATTGCCCCAGGTAGCCATCCAGTCCAGATATTCACTTTTGTATTCATTATCATTGAGTCTGATGATAATATCCTGCAGATCTTTTGTCTCAAACTCATACTCTGAAACCGTAAATATCAGGAAAACATCTTTGCCTGTGATTTGTGTAAAAAAGTTTTCATTTTTAAGTTTCTCCAACACTTCGATGCATGTAGAATAAAGTGTAGTCTGAAAACCTTCAAACCACTGATCATCATCGTCATGTTTATCCAGTTCCGTCCTCAATTGAGTACAGATTTCATTGAATTCTTTATCGGCTCCTTTCATTTCATAGATCCATTCTGCCGGCTCATATTTATAATAAAGAATGTCGTCTTCATCTGCCGTTTCCATTACTTTCATTGTATTGGCAGCAGGACATACCGTCATTGCTCCCTCGTCACTGTACAATGCAAAGCTGTAAATTCCTTCGGCTCCATGTTTTTCATACACTTCTAAAAAAGCCTTCTTAGCAGCATTTTCTATCTGCTGTTTCAAAATTTCAAAATCCATACTTCTTTTCTTTTTTAAAATGGGCGGTAAAATTACCTTTATCCTGCCAAATCAACGCATTATATTTTCTAGAAGTCTAGCCAGTTTCATGATTATGGATAATTTATTTTAGAATTTTATGATCATCAGACTTGCAATTTCTTCGATCAATCCTCAAAAATGTAACTATGGTCAAGAATATATCCTACTTCTCTGAGAATATTTTTTTTCTTTGATATTCTGTTATATCATATCTCAATCCAGTGATATTTCCGAGAAAATTTGTTTGTATAAGCATAGATATTTCTTGCATGATAAGAATTATCAATGATTTTCTGAGCCCAAAATCTTCATTTCGATAATGATTACCCGAACATTTTTGGGCAAAAGTCTATAGAACTAAAAATTTTCTCACCAAAAAAGACACTAGAACCCTGATTTTCAATACTCATTTAGCTTATTGTACAATAGAATATATTCCCGTACAACATATTATAATGATCTGATATTTTCTTTACATGATCAGACTTCACTTTATACTTTTCCAAATTTCAGATATTTCACCAAATCCAAGCTATAATCCACGTCAAAATTTGTATTTGTGCATAGAATAAAAAACAAATGAATTGCACATTTTATCTCCTCGAAGTGATCTAAATATTTATAGTTTTACCCCAATCAACGTTGACGAAATACATTCTACATCTTTGCATTGTATGTGTACAGTACATGAAAATATGTGAAGTATTCAATCCCAATGTCAGGGTTTATATGGCACAAATGATTTTACACAACACAACAAAAAATTATCAACATGAAAAAATTAAATGGAATGAAGAGAGACTTCTCTTCTTTAGAAAACAAGAAGTTAAATGATTTATCAAAAATCAACGGAGGTCTATTGATGGCTGAAACAACCATGCAATGGACACATGAAACAGGAAGTGGTTCTGATACAGGTGTATACAGAGATAATAAATTAGTAGCTGTTATCACAGAACCTGCTTAAGCATTACATTTAAACTATTAGGAGCTAAAGAGAGAATTTCTCTTTAGTTCTTTTGGTTTAATACGAAATCAGAGTATCAATTAAAAATTTTTCAAAATGTATAGTTGTACAAAAAAATACTTTAAAATTAGTAGCATTTTTTTTGTTGCCAGCTACTTTATTTTAACTTCATGTCGAAATAATAAACTTGATTACATTGCATATTACAACAGTGTAAATTCAATTGACAGTATCTACAGAATGAAGAATGATACTCTTACTGCTATAAAAAAATTTAAAAGAGTATTCCGAAATTTTGAGCCACGAAATGATGAAAGAATGGAAGAATACGAAAACTATATTAAGTTTTCAGATAAATACA
Source organism: Chryseobacterium sp. KBW03 (assembly GCF_003852415.1). Classification (NCBI taxonomy): domain Bacteria; kingdom Pseudomonadati; phylum Bacteroidota; class Flavobacteriia; order Flavobacteriales; family Weeksellaceae; genus Chryseobacterium; species Chryseobacterium sp. KBW03. The sequence goes on from NZ_QAJO01000002.1 coordinate 131,155, forward strand.
ATAAAAATTTTGGAGGAAAAAAAAGTCTATATAAACTTATACCCTTAGTTGCTCCATATTGGAAGTTCAAACGAGAAGATACAGATTTTTTTAAACTATATAAAAAATATGGTATTGATAGTATTACAGTAGAGCAGAAGGTAGTAGAATGGAAAAATTCGTTAAACAAGCAACTTATTGATTCTTTTAGAATTGCATTTATCAGAGATCAGGCAAAGGATTCAATAACTGGTCAACAATCACTAAATAATTTTAGAAAAAATGCTGCATTGCTAAAGTGGACATTAAGAAACTATGGCTACCCATCAATGCAAAAAATAGGACTTGAAACAAATGATGGTGTTTTTATGCCAATGTTGATTTATTTAAATCATATGGCACAAATAGAAGACTATGAGTATTTCAAAACTAAACTATTGAACTATGTAAAATCCGGTGATCTACCACCACGGGATTATGTAGAAATGGTAGAAAGACATGTTCAGGTTAATCATTTAAAACCTGTATATGGTGTAAAAAGTACTGATGAAGAAATTATAAAAGATTCTGTGAATATTAATTACAATAGAAAACTTATCGGCCTACAAAGTCTTAAAGTTAGAAGAAAAATAACAAAAGAATTTTTAAAAAATAATTCAAAGAAAAAATGATATTAATAATTTCTGATAATAATGATATTTCAACTACAGAAGTTATCAAATGGCTTTTAGTAATGCAGAAAAAATTTATCCGAGTGCATGAGGACGAAATATTTGAAATCAAAATTCGGAATAAAAGTATTTTTTTAGAAAGTGCCCGGAACACTTTTTTTCTTAATGATATACTTAGTGTGTGGTATAGAAGGGGAGGATTGAATTTTAAACGTCTTCGATATAAAAATAAGGCTATAAATATCAACATGAATGAAGCACAGCACTGGCTAGAAGATTATGTGAAGAAAAAACTTGAATCTGTAAAGCATATCAATAAAGAAAGTAATAGTTTGGTAAATAAACTCTTGGTATTAGAGGAAGCTGAAAAAGTAGGTTTAGATGTTCCGCCATACTTTATATCTGAGAATACTGATGATGTTATTTTGGGAAAAACAATAGTAAAAACCATAGCAGGAAACCCTATGCTAGAATTTTTCTATAAAAATTCAAATGGGATGATGTTTACTTCAGTAGTTGAAGAATATGAAAAAGAAGATTTCTTTCCTACTCTCTTTCAGGAAAAAATTGAAAAGGATTTTGAGATAAGAACTTTCTATTTAAATGGGAAATGTTGGTCGATAGGTATTTTTTCACAAAATGACGAACAGACAAAAGTTGATTTTAGAAATTATAACTATAAAAAGCGCAATAGAAATATAAGATATAATCTTCCAATCGAGATCGAAGAAAAAGTTCATCAGCTGATGCAGCTTCTTGATCTGAATTGTGGTTCTTTGGATTTTATGAAAAGTGGAGATAAGTTTTATTTTTTAGAGGTAAATCCAATAGGGCAATTTGGATATTTATCAAAAATATGTAATTACTCATTAGAAAAAGAAATAGCAGAATACTTATGAAAAATAGATTTGGAGAAAAGCATAAACTCCCACTAACATTTAAAAATATAACGAAATTTGGTAGTAAAGCTAATGCAAAACTTACCAGTGATACCGTATGTTTTTTAGAATCTAAAAAATATAGCTCTGATTTTTACATTCGTGAAAAACCCTTTAAACCACTTACAAGGTTATTATGAAAGCATTTACTTTTATATTCTATTCGTATTTAATAATTATGGTTTCATTTTTAAAGGCACAGAATACCAGCTTTATATATGAGCTTAATTATAAGCCTAATTCTGATAGCTTGAAAACTGAAAAAACCGTTTTCTATTTAGATGTTAAGGATCAAGAATATGTATTCCGGTCAGATAAATTTCGTGAATCTGATTCATTAAGGGCAAAAAGAGGTTGGGGAAACGGATTTGATATGGAATATAAAAATAAACAGCTTTATGTTTATAAAAAAGGCGGTAGCCGAGGGGTTTTAAAATATGTCTTTGTTCCTTTAATTTATAATATTTATGCTATTCCTGTTAATGAAGAATTTCATTGGAAAATTATTGAAGAAAAAAAGAAAATTGGCAATTACAACTGCCAAAAAGCAGAAGTAGAATATGGAGGAAGAAACTGGACTGCATGGTTTACAAACGAAATCCCTTTACAACAAGGTCCATATGTTTTTTATGGACTGCCAGGGCTGATTGTAAAAATTTCTGATGAAAAATTTGATTATGATTTTGAGCTCATTCAAGTAAGAAACTTTAAATGGAAAGAGCTTTATACAGATAAGTTTCAAAAGAAAATTAGTTGGGAAGACTTTCAAAAACTTCAAAAAAACTACTACACCGAACCATTATCTATGATCAAAAAATCTGATATAACATCTTTTGATGAAAACGGAAATATAATAAAAACCAACTTTAAAGAAATGAGAGAGAATATTCAAAAAAGAATTCGGGAGAAGAATAATCCTATTGAGTTAAATTATAAAGTAGAATATAAATAACTAATATATATGAATAAATTAAGTTTAATTCTGGTAGCATTAACTTCCTTTTGTTTCGGGCAAAAAATGAGTTTTATTTATGAGGTAAATTACCGATTAAGCCACCAAATGTCCGATCAGTTTATTACCCAAACTATGATTTTAGATTTTGTAGACAAACAATCTATCTTCAGAGAAAGTATGGATCGAAAATCTGATTCATTGAAAATGAATAATGGTTCACCAATGCTTTCTTCAGGCTTTGAAAATCAATTTTATATAAAGAAAGATCTTTCAAAAAATAAAATATCAAAAATAATCACAAACGGCCAATTCTGCTATTTTCTCCCTATTGAAGAAACCATAAAATGGGAAATATCTTCAGAAAAGAAAAAAATTGGAATATATAATTCTCAAAAAGCCGTTACTACCTACGGAAATAGAGAATGGACAGCATGGTTTTCTAATGATATCCCTATTAATGACGGTCCTTATATTTTTAACAATCTACCCGGATTGATTATTTCTATAACAGACAGCAGTGGAGATTATAAATTCGACCTAATACAAATTAAAAAATCCGTCAACTTATTTAATGCCAGAGAAAAAGCAATAGTCATTGATTGGAATAAATATGATCAATTAGCAAAATCATATTATGAGAACCCCAATGCTGAAATGGAACAAAAAATCAGAAATGCAAAAAAGGTCATCATGCAAGATGCTCACGGAAATGTTATTGATTTTGATATTAGGCAAATGAATAAAGACGAGCAAGAAAATATCAGAAAAAACAATAATCCTATTGAACTCAATCATAAAATCGAATATCATAAACTTTAAAATAATATAGATTCTCCAAGAAAGCAATTAATCTCTACTTAATTAACTTATGAACTATTTTAATCTATTCAGCAACATCCTGATCACCAAAGGAGCAACCCGGATACTCATCTCAGACCTGCAGAGAAATGCGTCAGAATTGTATCCATTGGAACTGTATGAGCTTATAGCAGAGCTGAAAACTCATTCTATTGAAGATATCCTGAAAGGTTATGATAAAGAATCCAGATCAATTGTTCAGGAATATATCAATCTCCTGCTGGAAAAAGAATATGGATTTGTCACTGAAAGCGATTGGGACAGAAACTTTCCTCCCCTTTCTTATGATTATCATGAACCCAGCATCATTACAGATCTCTTTGTAGAAATGGAAGACATTGAGTTACTGAAAAAAATAAAACCTTCTATAGAAAACCTTGGAAGTAAGCATTTGGTTATTTACAGTATAAAACCATTAACAACAAAGGAATTTATAGAAATTGATGATATCTTTAAAACCTCAGTATTATCAGGAATAGAAATATTTTCTCCCTTTCATCAGGAAACAAACCTATCTTTTATACAGGTCCTTCAAAAAAATACAGTCAGAATATACAGCCTCATTTTCTACAATTGCCCGAAATCTCCTTTCAAAGCTAAAGATGAATATAGATTCTCACTCCATTTTCTGGAAGATGATCTGAAACTATTTGCCTGTGGAAAAGTGGAACTGAAATATTTCAATACCAACCTTCCAAAAGTGCTGGAAGCCAAGAACTACAATTCCTGCCTGTATAAAAAGATAGGCATTGACAGAAACGGTAATATCAAAAACTGTCCGCTGATGATTGAAAGTTTTGGAAATATCCATAATCACAGCCTTGAAGAAGCAATAGTTCAACCTGATTTCAAAAAATATTGGAATCTCACCAAAGACAATATAGAAATCTGCAAGGACTGTGAGTTCCGATATGTCTGTACAGACTGCAGGGCATACACCGAAAATACCGCTAAAAACAAAAAGGGACTAGATGTATCAAAACCTTTAAAATGTGGCTACAATCCCTATGCGGGAAAATGGGAAAACTGGACAAAGAATCCTTTAAAGCAAAAAATTTTTCATTCGCTGGAACTCAGATAATACTTTTTCTCTTGTAGGATTCAAAAACCGCTTTTAAATTTCATTTAAAAGCGGTTTATTATCTTATTGTAAATTGATTAGATCTTATTTGAAAAATTTCCATTTCGGGATAATGGCAAGCATTCCGAATCCTGTAAACAGGAAAAGATTGGTAACATCTGTATACAAAAATGTAGACAGATAATAATTGTGCATAAAGAAGTGCATCACCAGCAAAGCTGGAAACATAAAGATCCCTGCTTTTCTGTAGAAGAACATCAATACCAGCCCCAGCATCATCAGTACATCAATTGAAAAAATAACGTAGAAATACCACCTTGGAATCTGCAGGTATTCATGCTGCAGATATTCATCCACATCAATTCCCAAGCCCATTATGGTAAACAACATCAAAGCTGCAAATGCCAGAACAAATCCCCATCCTTTCTTCGGATCTTCGTCAAAATAACTGTATTCTTCCATACCTACAAAAATAAAGAACTTATGAGAGATTTCATAAGTTCTTTTATAATTATTCGTTTAAAATTTGACTTACACAGAGATAGCGTTGATCAGTCTGTTTTTGTCACTTAAGAATTCTTCCATAGAAATCATACTTTCAGTTCTCATTACGTCCTGAATGTCATCTATCTGGTAAATAATTCTTTTAGCATCATCAGTATTCTTGGCTCTTACTTTACAGAAAATATTATATTTCCCGGAAATAACGCTAGCCTCAATTACGTTTGGTAAAGTTGACAATTCTTTCAATACTTCCTGAGTACGGTTTGATTTTGTCAAAAGGATACCTATGAAAGCTGTAAAGTGGTAATCTAATTTACCATAATCGATATTAAGAGATGATCCCAAAATAATACCTGCATCTTCCATCTTTTTCACTCTTACGTGAATTGTTCCAGCAGAAACGTCCATCTGCTTTGCAATTTCAGTAAAAGGCATTCTTGTGTTTTCTACTAAGAAATCAAGAATCTTCTTGTCTATTTCGTCCAGTTGATAGTTCATATTAGTTAAATTACAATTTCTTTAAAAAATCTATGTATTTTTTGCAAATTTACGAAAAATAATTTAACTAAAAAATATATATCAAATATTAACAATAATTAACACAGATGATAAAAATCATTAAAATATTCTAATTATTTAGCATTCGATTTTATAGAATCTGTTTTTATTTCACCTTTTGCATCTGAAGTTTTTTTATCTTTTTTCTTCTTTTTAAACAAAGAATTGAAGCTTTTACTCCACACAACCCCTCCACCATAAGCTTGGTTAGCAGAACCGTTTGTACTCACCATTCCGATGTTCGTAGGTTTGGAATAAGCACGTATAACCAGCGTACCGTCATTCTTTTTAGACAAATCATACTCTACAGACCCTTCTGTAGACAAATAATTGTTTTGTGCGCCATCTGTCTTCGATAATGGGATACCCAAACCGGTTTTTATATTTACTCTTGGAGAAAGAGCTACACTCAATCCGGCATTTGCTCTGTCACCAAAATTTGAATTCTGGTCCCCTTTTACATAATTCAGGTCAATCTGAAATTCATTACTCATGGTATTAAGTACAGATCCCAGCTGTTTCAGTAACATATTGTATCCGGAAGATTCTGCTACATTTCCTACATTCACATCCACCCCGCCGGAGTTTGATACGTTGAAGGTACTCAATAGCAGGACGGAACCAAACTGAAGGACTTTCTCTCCTTCCTGGCTCATTTTCGCCGCAAGAGTTTCCCTTACCTGACTGGATACATCCATAGCGGTTACATTAAGATCAATATGAGGGTCTACCAACGACTGGGTAATATGAGCCTGAAGCAAAATACTGATAGGTTGCAGTTTCCCCATGCTTAAGTATTCCCCGGCATTGGAAACCATCCTCATATAGTTGGCATTAATGTCTAATGCGGGTTTCATAGCATCACCATCCCATCTGATACTACTGTTCCTTTCTATCTGGAAAGTTTTATTAAGAATGGCTTTGGAAACAAAGGTTCCGTTATCTACTTTATAGGTACCGCTCATCGCAATATTCCCCTGCCTGTTCATGTGGAATCTCAACGGGTCCGCTGATCCTTTTACGGTAATATTTCCAACATCATCACCCACCAGTACATTTACGGTGGTTCCTTTATCTACAGCCAGATTGAAATCAATATTCATATTGGCTCCCGTTTTTTTCTTTTCTTCCAGCGTAATCAGACCGTCTTTTCCTTCTTTCAGGAACCTCAGCATTTTGAATTCCTCAACATTGGAAGTGGAACTGGAATTAAAGGTAAAGGTACTTCCGTTAAGTGCCTTCATATTAGGAGTGGTGATACTCAGTCCCGAAACGGGTCCGTCTACGTAGAGATCCCCCTGCCCGTAGACTCTTCCCCAGAACAGGTCAAAATCTTTTTGTGAGGTATTCAGCATCAGCAGGTTGTCTGCTCTCATTACGAGAGACACCCCCATTGAAGAAAGGGTTTCAAACTGAATCGCACCGGAAATATTCCCTTTGGAATTGCTTCTTCCGTCATGCACCTCAATATTGTTGAGAATCGCAAGACCTTTCGTCAGCTGAATCACAGTGTCATCAAACGCGTAATCTACTCCCGTGAATAACAATTTTAATCCAAAATCTTTTAAAGCAATATCTCCATTGTAATCCAGATTGCTAAGCTTTCCATTGATTTTAAGATCTCCTGTAGCCTTACCACGAATGTTTCCAAAAATAGTCTGTACAAACTGTTGGGTAAATGACAGGTCAAAATCACGCATTTCTGCGGTAAGATCAATGATCGGCGAAGAAGTATTATTATTGACAGTTCCTGTCAGATTAAGGCTGTTATTTCCAAGTACTCCCGCAGAGTGTACTTTTACATCAATATCATACACATTCAGAGAGAATCCATTAGTGGCAGAAATAGAGATATCCCCCATATCATTGCCATTCATCTTAATATCATCAATGGTAAGATCTACCAGTGGCTGCAGTGTGCTTTTATCCATTTTGATTTTCACACTTCCATTGGCAAGCCCCTTTATATCCATGGTGTTTCCTCCGGACTGCATTTCAAGAAGCTTTTCCACAGAAAAGTCATTGATATCAGCATCTACGTAGAAATCTTTTGCCGATTTAAACTGTGCTTCTTTAATAAACAACGCACTTTTATCAGAATAAACCCTTAGGTTTCTGATATCAAAATCTCCGGTTTCTCTTCTATATGTAATGGAATGATTCAGTTCCGGACTGGTATCAATAGCCCAGGTAACTTCATTAAATTTCACTTCAGTAGGTTCAAACCTGAATACATAATCTCCTGCTGCATCCGTAGACTGATCTACATTGATGGCATATTCTTTAAGCTTTTCATTCAATTCATCATCAGGGCTTCCGTGTTTAAATACGGTCGCTAAATGAAGAGTATTTCCGTTTTCATTATTTCCTTTAAGCTCAAAATCTTTGATTACGTTTTTGTTGTAAACCACTCTATTGATCTTCGCATACAACTGCTGGTTAAGGTCTGCTGTATTAATTCTAACTTTAACACTATCAACCATAGCACTGTCTCTGTTGAGATTCTTGCGGTCATTCACTTTATAATCAGGATTGGAAGCTGCCAGCGCTTTATCAGCATCGGTAATTTCCTCTTCCTTCGTCATGATATATTTCAAAGAAGCTGCATCCAGATTCAGAATCAGGTTATTTGAATTTCCGTCATATTCTCCTTCCACCAATGCTCCGTTCGGCAATCTCAGGTCAGGTAAAAAGTAATTGACCAATCCCTGCTGAATATCAAACTTCAGGGCAAAATTCTGCCCATGGTACAATTTTCTCGGTGGCGGTCCTACCAAAATTCGTCCTACCCCATTTTCTACCATTCCGACAAGATCTGCCAGGCTGTATCTTCCGGATATTTTACCCGTAGCTGCTCCCGGCGCATCTACATCAATCACACGCCCTCCTGCTTCTACGAATGTTTTCAATTTGGCATTCGGAATATTATATTTTTGAGTAGCCGTAGCAAAGTGAAGATTATTAGCGTCGACATCTAAAGTAAGATCGTTAATGGAAGACATGGCCATCTTCCCATCAACCTGACCGCTTACCACCTGGCTGCCAGGTTTATTGGTAAAATAGTTCATGTTCAGGTAAGTAACGTCTGCATTCACATCCATTGCTACTCTTGAAGTACTGAAATCTATCAATCCTTTGATCGTAGCTTTTGCCTGCTCATCATTGACGGTGATAAGTCCGTTGTATTTTTTATGATCCAATAATCCGTCCAGATAGAGATTATTGATCGTTTTATCCATAATTTCAATACTCGCAATCTGAGATTTGGTTGTCAGACGCATTGTATTCACATCAAAGCTCTGCCCGTTCAGATCAAATTTACCGGAAATTAAACCTACTGTTTTATTTTTTGTAATGACGGAGGTATTAAGATCTTTTACATCAAGATATCCTGAGTATTTAGGCATCGCTGTACTATAGCCTGTCAATGTCAGCTTAGAAATTTTAGCCTGCCCGATTCCTGTCATTAAGTTTCCGTTATCCACATAGATCTGATCCGGATTTACTCTTGCCGTTCCGTTGTACTTTAACTTTCCGAAATCATCTGCAAAGTTCTTCATCTTTTTGGAGATAAAGGAAGGCATCATTGCTTTTAAATCTTTATACGTAAAATCTGTAGAAAGGTCTTTCGTTTCAATCGCAAAATGTCCTTTCAGCAGATTGTCAACCTTCATTGTTTTGGTTGCAATATTAACATCAGGGTTTCTGATCAGAAAGTTTTCCAGGTGAAATTTATTTAAAGGCCCCGTCATCGTTCCCGAAAGATTAAACGGTTTTATATTATCCCAGTTCGTTACAAAATAACTGATATCGTAACCGCTTATCTGGCTTCCCTGCTGAATATTCATATCCCATCGTACCCTGTCAGCAAAGTCTGACCATGAACCGTCATGAAGATTAAATTTAATATTCCCCTGAAGTAAAGTATGGTCTGTATTCAGTGTAAGATCTTTTAACGATAAAAACTGTTTCGTTAAAGACAGTTCTGTGGAAAAGGTATCTACAATATGAGATTTCCCCCATCTTGAAGTGACAAATGACATGTTATTGATCAAGGCTGAAACATTCGGACCGTTGACCTTAACATTGGGTGCTTTTAAATTGAACTTGGTCGCTGTAAGCCATTTCCCTTCTTCTCCGGGAGAGTTTTCATTAACAATAGAAACTTTAGAATCAATGATCTGTACTCTGGAATTCAGCTCAAAAGGAGGTTTTTTAGGATCTCTTTTTTTCCCATCATCAAAGAGTTCTGTAAATCTTACAAAGTTGGAGATACTGTCTCCTTTATAGGTAATAACTTTTACATCAGCATTTACAAGGGTCAGAGAATTGAAACTTAGAGAATTGCTTTTTCCGGAGATGGCATTTACTGCAAGGGATATCCAGTCAGAATCTGCACGGAATTCACGGGCTGTAATAAAATCAAATCCTTTATAATCTTTTACTTTTAAGCCTTTTATGGTTACATCACCAAAGTAGTTTACATCTACACTTTCTGTGGAAAAACCTGATTTAAAATCTTTATTTACAATCTGAAGAGCCTGATCTGCTGCCCATTGTTTTGTGACCGGAAGATTGATGACAACAAGTATTCCTCCAACAAGAACAATACCCAGCCAAAAGAGAATCAAAAGGAGTTTTGCCCACCATGTATAGCTGGTAACATCCTTCACCGCCTGCTTCCCAAACTCTTCAGCTGTTTCCACAGGATGATGTAGGGCATCTGAAGCCAGCTCAGATGCTTCTTTCACTGTCTCCCGCACTTTTCCTTCTACATTTTCGACAGTTTTTTGTACCTGATCCCCTAGGTTTTCAGCTACTGATTTTTTATTCTTATTCTCGTTATTATTCTCTAACTTTGCCATTATTATGAGCGACTCTATAATTTTAGGTATTGAATCGTCCTGTGACGACACCTCAGCAGCTATCATCAAGGGAAATTCTATTCTTTCAAACATTGCCGCGAATCAGGCCATCCACAAAGAATATGGAGGTGTTGTTCCTGAATTAGCTTCACGGGCCCATCAGCAAAATATTATCCCCGTTGTTGAAAAATCTTTTTCTAAAGCAAATATACAACAAAATGCTATCTCTGCTATAGGATTTACACGTGGACCTGGACTTTTAGGATCTCTTCTTGTAGGAACATCATTTGCTAAGTCTTTGGCTATGAGCCTTAATGTTCCATTGATTGAAGTAAATCACCTTCAGGCACACATTTTAGCCCATTTCATCGAAGATGCAAATCCTGTGCCGCCTACCTTTCCTTTCTTATGTCTTACCGTAAGCGGAGGGCATACCATGATTGTATTGGTAAAAGACTATTTTGACATGGAAATCATCGGGAAAACCATTGATGATGCCGCCGGAGAAGCTTTTGATAAGATCGGAAAGATTTTTGATCTCGACTACCCTGCCGGACCTATCATTGACAGACTCGCTAAAGAAGGAAATCCTGACGCTTTTACATTCAATAAGCCAAAGCTGGAAAACTATGATTATTCTTTCAGCGGAATTAAAACTTCAGTATTGTATTTCATTCAGAAAGAAGTCAGAAAAAATCCGGATTTCATCAAGGAAAATTTAAATGATCTCTGTGCTTCTGTACAAAGGACTATTATCGAAATTCTGATGAATAAACTTGAGAAAGCAGCCAAAGATCTCAATGTGAACCAAGTTGCTATCGCAGGTGGTGTCTCTGCCAATTCTGCGCTGAGAAAAACAATGGAAAACAACAAAGAAAAGCTGGGCTGGGATATCTACATTCCCAAATTCGAATATACTACAGATAATGCTGCAATGATCGCCATGGTAGCGAAACTGAAATTCGAGAGAGGAGAGTTTACCGATTTGAGAACTTCAGCAACAGCAAAATATGATTTATGAAAATACTCTTAGAAGAAAAAATACTGGGGACACAGTCTAAAAAAAATTCAAAATATTACTGGGTATTAGAAACCATTACAGGAAAAAATGATAACCAGGAAAATTCTTTAGACTATTTTCCATCAAATTCTGAAAAAGGATACATTCAGGATATAAAAGAAGAAATTTTAAAATCAATAAATTCTGAACATCTTTTTAGTTTTCCTTACACTCCCAAAGAAGGAGATTATTTGTCTATTAAAAATAATTTGAGAAAACAGGAATACTTAAATCTGATTTTTATTAATAATAATTGGATTGAAGAAATATTCATGTGTTCTTATCGGGACTGTGATACAGACATCTATACAACTATCAAAACAGGAGTTGCATTTTTAACCCAGGATATATGAAATTATTTTACGGAGAAATAGCAGATCAAAAAGTGATCATCAACGATGAAGAGCAGCAACATATCATAAAAGTTCTTCGGATGAAAGATGGTGAAGACATTCATGTGACAGATGGAAAAGGAAAGCTGGCTGCCGGAAAACTTTTGATAGAAGGTAAAAAAGCGGGTATTGAAGTTTCTGAGATCAAAGAAAACCTGCCGGGATTCAATCCAAAGCTTCATATTGCTATTGCTCCGACCAAAAATATTGACAGAATCGAGTTCTTTGTGGAAAAGGCTGTCGAGATGGGTATTTCTGAGATCACCATTCTTGTAACTGAAAAAACGGAACGTAAAAACATCAATATTGATAAGATCAGAAAACAGGCTATTGCTGCATCAAAGCAAAGTTTGAGATTTCATTTTCCTGTGATCAATGATGCGGTAAAGCTGACAGACTTCCTAAAAAACATTGATCCGGAACATACTTTTGTAGCGCACTGTCATGAGAATCTGGAAAGAATTGACCTTAAAAATATTCCTCAACTGGAACAGCTTACTTTTTTAATAGGCCCTGAAGGTGATTTTTCTGAAAAGGAAATTGCATTTCTGGCAGAAAATAAAGTAAAAGCAGTATCTCTCGGAAATCAAAGACTGAGAACAGAAACTGCCGGAGTTTTCGTAGCAGCATGGAATTATTACAATATGATATAGATATTGAATCAAAAAAATAGTTTTCGAGCTATTGACAACAATAATAAAGGAGGCTGCTAACCTCCTTTTTTTATTTATTTCCAATCAATATTATTTTCTCTAAGATATTTTTCAAAAATCTGCTGTCCGCTTCTGATGGAATTGACCGTCCAAAGGATTTTCATTCTCAAAAGTTTCTCTTCATCTAATTTATACTCAATACCAGATTTTATAAGCTTTTGTTTCAATTCATACATACAGATGGAAGCTGCCACAGATACATTAAAACTTCTCGTAAATCCATACATCGGAATGGCCAGCGTTTCATCTGCAAAATCCAGAATTTCCTGAGATACGCCTTCCATTTCAGTTCCGAAAACCAAAGCAATAGGTTCTGTGATCTCATATTCGGGAAGCATTTTAGCATTATTTTCCAAAGAAACCACCACTATTTTGTATCCTCTGTCTTTAATATTCTGAAAGGATTCCATATTTCGGGGAAGCTTTTCTACCTCAACCCAGGTATCTGCGCCTTTTGTAACCCGAAGGTTGGGCTCAAAGCTGTATTCTTCCTGTAAAGCCACTACTTTATGAAAACCACACGCTTCCACAGAACGTACAATGGCTGCGGCATTTCTAAACTGATAAACATCTTCTACAACCGGAAGCACAAAATCTGAACTTTCCTGGGAGAAATGTTCAATTTTCGCCAGTCTTTCTTCTGTTAAAAACTGCTTTAAATATTCAAAAGTAGGTGCTAAATCACTCATCTGCATTTAGTTATTTTTTTCAATAGCCTAATGTAATACCTACGATTATCATCTTATTATCATAAAATTTTACCGTAAGCGTTTCATTCATTTTCAAATCTTTGCAAATTAACGTAATTTTGGGCTATGAACCCTAATCGGGCTCCAATTCTTAATTAAAAATAGTACATGAAGCGAAAAGTCCTGCTCATCTATACCGGTGGAACCATCGGGATGGAAAAAGATTATGAAACCGGAAGTCTCCGTGCCTTTGATTTTGGTAATATATTTGAAAAGATGCCTGAAATGAGACTCATGGAATGTGAAGTCTTTGTTCATCCTTTCGAAACACCGCTTGATTCTTCGGATATGGGGCCTGAAGAATGGAGAGTTATCGCCAACTATATTCATAAAAATTATGATGACTACGACGGTTTCCTGATTCTTCACGGAACAGATACCATGTCTTATACAGCATCAGCATTAAGTTTCATGCTAAAAGGATTAAGAAAACCCGTGATTATGACCGGATCTCAGCTTCCCATTGGTGACCTGAGAACGGATGCCAAAGAAAATCTTCTGACGAGTCTTTATTATGCCAGCCTTTATGAAAATGATGAAGCAGTCATTCAGGAAGTTGCCATTTATTTTGAGTATAAATTATTAAGAGGGAACAGAACCCTGAAATATTCTGCTGAGTATTTTGACGCCTATGCAAGTCCGAATTACCCTATATTAGGACAGTCCGGAGTGCATTTGAATATTATCAAAGACAGCTTATTTCGTTGTGATCCTGAAGTAGAATTTCATGTTGATGAACATATTTCAGAAGATATTTTATTCTGGAGAATTTTTCCGGGTATGCATCTGAGCCATTTCAAAGAGATCCCAAAAATGAAGGTTCTTATTCTTCAGGTTTTTGGTTCCGGAACGATTTTCAGCAGTGCAAAAACGCAGGAAACCCTTCAGGAAATCAGAAACAACGGAACTGAAATTGTGGTGGTAAGCCAGTGTATTTCAGGAGGTATCTCTTTCGGAAAATATGAAAATAGTAATATTTTCTCCAGAATAGGTGCCATCAGCGGAAGAGACATGACTGCGGAGACGGCGATCACCAAAGCAATGCACCTTATTGACAACCCAAGTTACTCCGGAAGCTTTGCAGATAATTTCACCAGAAGCCTTTGTGGAGAAATTACAGATTAAATTGCAAGAATAATTTGGATATTAAAGAAAATACACTATTTTTGCAATCTCAAAAAGAGAGGTGTCCGAGTGGTTGAAGGAGCTACCCTGGAAAGGTAGTATGCGGGTAACTGTATCGAGGGTTCGAATCCCTTCCTCTCTGCAAAGAAAACTAAAGCCTGTGCTAACATTAGCACAGGCTTATTTTTTGGGTAAAACTCTTTACTTTTTTATCATTTTTTGATGGCAGATCTCTACCCATTTACAAAAGGGTTATCCGTTCTTCTTTAATAGGTATTTATACCCAACTCCATAATTGGTCATTTGTACTATACCATATCTGTTTCGTTCTTTGTTACTTTGGAATATAAAATAACCACAAAAACCAACTTAACATGACATCTACAAGTGTAAACGCAAATTCCTCAGGCAATGTGCAACTTGGAAACGGAGCACAGTTCTGGGTATATCTTTCTCCTCAAAACGAAACATCCAAGATGATTTCTACATGGAGAGTTACATTCTCACAGGGAAACTGGAGTGATTCCATTTCAAGTGAAAATCCTACCAAGCAAATTCACACCCCTAATCTTTCAGGGATCTTTGATATTAAGGTAGAATTATTAAGTGCATCTACCGGTACATGGCGCCAGATTCCGCCTCAGGCCGGAAGTTATAATGAAATAGGCTGCAACTCCAATTGCGCCTCTATGGTAGGGATCGTTGCTGATAGCACAAAACCTCCTATTGGAGCGATCAATGCTCATTTTTGGACCACATGGGATGCCATGTGTAAGACAGGAAAAAACTAAACTAAAAATCACAGTCCACAGTTCCATAAATCAGAATTGCCACAGTATTTACTATTGTGGCAATTTGATGTGAAATAACAAAATTTCCCATAGCTCATTTTTCACTACATTAGCCTATTAAAATATGATTTGATCAATATGTATAAACTACGAACAGCCTTCCCTTTGCTGTTATTTTTAGCTGTTTTTCTAGTTCCCCAACTTACAAAAGCCAGTGCTTACTGGATGGAAATTCATGGGTCGGGAAAATTAAAAGATCCTGTAAAAATTCAGGTCTGCTATGGCTTTATTAATGATCTTAGTGAGCGCCACCGTACTACCGGACCGGAATTTAATGAGATTAAGAATTTCAAATTCTATATTCTTAACATCAAAGGAGAAAAGTCAAAGCTTGAATTACAAATGGTGGGAGATCATTGGGAAGGAACTTTCACTCCTGATAAAGAGGGAAGCTACCGGATTCTAGGAATGAATGATCAGCTGCCTGTGCTGCTACGTTCTAAAAATCCTCAGGAAAATGTACGTCCTATCGATTTTATGTGTGGTGATTACCATGTTGGACAGCATTCCAATATGGCATCCCCTACCCAGTTTATGGATATTATTCTTCAGGAAAAGAATGGTGTTTACACGGTTTCTCCATATCGGAATATGAAACCCGTAGAAAAGGGAACTCCAATCAGAATATTCAACCCTGAGAACTGGGAAAAGAATATTTCAGTTGATGAAAATAATCAAGCCGTTTTTAAACCGACTCTTCCGGGATTGTACGTAATCAGGCAAGACTGGCAAGACAATACTCTAGGAACATTTCAGGGGAACACCTATGGAAAAATACGGTATCGTAATAATTATTGTCTCTGGATCAACTGATCTTCTTTAAATCGACAAAATAAAAATCCCGGATCATGTGTCCGGGATTTTCAATGATTATCATCTTATTTAAAACTTTAAAGAAACGCTTCCAAGAAAACGCGATGGAGCCTGAGGTGTCAAACGTACAGACCACGCTTTTTCATTGGTAATATTATCGAATTTCAGTCCTACTCTATATTTTAGCTGATCATAGAATATCCCCAAATCAAACATTTTATAAGATGGAATAATGACTTTGGCCGTTTGTGTATTCGTCTGATAGGAAGATGATCCCATATTTCCACCACCACCTATTCCAAGGCCTTTCAATTTACCTTCAGAAATCCTGTAACTGATCCAAAAATTGTACATATTGGCAGGTCCTGACAATGCAGGTCTTAAACCATTAACGGAAGGATTGGCATTGGTATATTTACTGTCGTTATAAGCATATCCTGCTACAATATTCAATCCATCAAACGGGTTGGCAGTAATTTCAGCTTCTATTCCTTTGCTTAGCTGTGTTCCGTCCTGTATTGAATAGTTGATATCATCAGGATTGGTTCTTAAAATATTATCTACACGGATGTTATAATAGCTTAATGTTCCTACCAGTCTGTGGTTGAAAATATCTGCCTTCACTCCAAACTCTAACTGATTGGCATACTCTGGTCTGAATGTATTTCCATTAATATCTACTCCACTTACATTATTAAAACCATTCATATAATTTCCAAACAAGGAAAGTTTATTCTTTAATACTTCGTAAACAATTCCCATCTTAGGTGAAAGAGCCGTCTGTCCATAAGGTCCCGATTGGGTTCCACTATTGCTCAGTCCTCCTTTGATCTCTCCTGTTGTGATATCATATACTCCTTTAAACTGAAACCGGTCTACCCTCAAACTGGCCATCACCATAAGCTGGTCGGTGATATTGAATACATCTGATACATACGCAGCATAGGTATTATCACTATTATTTTCTTTTCTGAAAGCAGACGTTGCGGTAAGGGCATCAATTATATTTTGATTGACTCTAAAATCTGCTGAAGGATGAACAAAGTTGAACACTTTGGTATTGGTATGATAACGGTCAAAATGATTGGAATTGTTATAATAATCCAATCCTACAACCATTCTGTTTCTGAAACGTCCGATATGAAAATCTCCAATAAAATTCTGCTGTATATTGGTCGCAATAAACGAAGTTGTACCAACCATCACCTGAGCACTTGCTGTAGAGTCTGTTTTCCCGTTAATCGCAGAAATATACCCATTGATTGTAGATCTTGCGCGGGATAATATAGTCTGTGAGGTCCAGTTTTCAGAAACTTTATAATTCAATTGAGCAAAGATGTTCATCATCTGTGTTTCATACGCCAGATCATCACCCAGGAATTTTTTATAGTAGGGAAACTTCATATCCGCAATAGACTGGGTTTTGTTGCTTCCTGTATAAGGATTAAAACGAACAACGGATGTTCCCTTTGCCTGGTTGAATTCCACATCCAGAAGAAGCGACATACGATCGTTGATCTGATAAGAAAAACTAGGAGCAATGGCTAAAGAATTGGTAAATCCGAGGTCCTGAAAACTCTTTTCAAACGTTCCTGCAGCGTTAAGACGGAAAAGAGCTGTTCTATCTTTGTTTACCGGAGTATTCACATCCACTGTCAATCGGTTATAACTCCAGCTTCCTCCTACATAGCCTACTTCCCCGCCAAATTTATTATACGGTTTTTTCGTTACTCTATTGTATACACCGCCATAGCTGCTGGCTACACTTTTCCCAAACAAGGTAGCCGACGGCCCTTTAATAGCTTCTATACGTTCCAAATTTACAGGATCAATTACTGAAAATGCAGCTCCCGCCACACCGTTTCGTGCGTTAGGTTCTGTTTCGAATCCTCTTGAACGAAATGTTACTCTTCCCTGATTGGCAATCATAGGAACTCCGGCTCCCGGCACATTTTTGGAAATACTTCCAAGATCTACCGCCACCTGTTCTTGAAATAATTCTTTGGTAACCGTGTTGTAGACTTGTGGATTTTCTAAATTTTTCAACGGCAGCCTTGCTACAAATCCGCTTTCCTTTTTGGAAAACCTATTTGTATTTTTCATTATGACAACCTCCTGTATCGCCTGAATATTTTCTTTTGTCAGCTGATAGTCAAGTTTTGTATCTTCACCTGCTTTCACTTCAACAGAAAGACGGACTTCTTTGCTTCCAAGAATCTGTAATTTTAAAGTGTATGTTCCCGCGTTAAGGTTTGCAAAATGATAATTCCCATCATCATCTGTCAGGGTCTGGCGGTCTGTTTCCAACAATGAAACTGATATAGCTCTCAGAGGCTGCCCATCTACCATATTCACCTTTCCGGTTATGCCTCCCTGTAAATCCTGAGCATACAGAGTTGTAAAACTGAGCAAAGAGAATAAGAAGATTAGAAATCGTTTAAGCCATTGTATTTTGTGGTGGGTTGCAATATCATTCCGTGTGGTAATTCCAGAATGAGCCATATGCCCCAATGAGAGCACACATTCATTTGATTGTATCATTTTTCAGCCTTATTTAAAATAATTATAAATAAAAGTGCAAAATAAAGAAATAGCAAATTCTCCCACAATATTAATTTGAACTATTCTAAATAAATTTTAAATCCTCTTGAGTTTGTGCTTAAGTTAATGCATGGGGATAATAAGTAAACCAAGTAGTAAGAGATGTTCTTGCTTTAACTTATTTATGGAAGCACCGCTTTACCGCGAGTTGTTAACAAGTTATCCACATGTTATCCGCAATTTATTTTATTCCTAATTCTATCCTAAATCAGGTCCTTATTTTGTCTTGTTTTTAAATAGTATTAAAAGATTTTGAATAAACATTTTATGAACAAAGCTTCTAAATTTGGCAGGATAAAGTATTCTTTCTGCGTATCAACAGTATCCTTATCCGTTTCATGGTTTCGCAGTCATTTTAAGTCAATTATAAAACAGTTATCTATACTATTGAGCATGAAGAAAATTTTTGCAGGGCTATTTTTATTGGGATGCATAGGAACTTGCATCAAGGCACAGATCAGTCCCCCCGGATTGGGAGATGCCCATAATGCATTCTGGGGTGCTTTCGGAGTGAAGCGACAGTTGGATTCTTTAGGTAAGAAACAGGCTTTAAGCTATATTGCTATCGGAAGAAAAAGCAGCCCGGATAACCATAATTTATTTTCAAAGCAAGCTATCATTGTTTTAAATCATGAGGTATATCATTCCTTTGCTCCTCATCAACAATACAGCTATGCGATCAGCTACCGCAGGCAGCCTCAGTATGAAAGCACAGCCCCTTATGACAAAGAAAATACAGAACAGGAATTCAGGATATACGGAAGATATGCCTACACTTTTGAACTTGGGCAACAATGGAAACTGAAAAATACGGTGCGGCAGGAATTCAGGAAGTTTTTTGATGCAGACTTTCATAAAGTAGAGGAAGATTTTCAACTGCGAACCCGTATCAAGAGTCAATTGACTTACAATTTATCCCCTAAAAACAATCAAAAGCTGGCATTGAGTGCTGAAGCTCTGTTTTCTATAAGTCATCTCAATGAACCAAATTCTGAGTGGGGATCATTCGGATACCGTGAAATGCGTATTGCAGCTTATTATATGTTTACAATTCCCAATTCTCCTTTTACAGTAGATGTAGGATATATGGATGACCTGATCAGAGGCAGCAAAAGTATTCATCATGGTGGCGTTCATTATCTGGCTGCTGATGTGATCTGGAATATCCCTTATAGAAAAAGATAATCTATAAAGAACATATAACAAAATCCCAATCATTATTGATTGGGATTTGTTTGAAAAACATAAGTTTTTCCGCAATATAATTAAGTATGAATGTTTGGTGTAAAATCTTAATTGCACAAGGTCAGAAACTGGCGGCTCATCTGTACTTTGAATTTCGCCTCTGATCTTGAACTGGCATAAATAGTTTGTTTAAAAGCATGCACATTTTTCAGTTTCTGATCTATGAATTCAGCAATCTGCACAATGGAGAAGAGAAAATCCCTATATACCGCCATATTAACCGTCTGGCCATAGTAGGGAAGATAAGCCTTTAAAAAAGGAATGGCTTTCTGATGCCTATTGTAGCTGATACAAAACCCTACCCCTTCTACCGATGTGATGACAGCATAGTTATTGATATAGTCCAGAATATTTTTACTGCTATCCAGGGCATTGGCATTTTTTGAACAAAACTTATTGATCTTATCGAGAATATGCTGGGCATATTCCATCATCGAAATATTTTTAAATTCAAATACATGGTGCATCGCATTGGCTGGCGAGTTTCCGTTTTCACAATCAATACAGAAAGAGATTCCGATTTTCTCATGGTAAGGAAAAAAGCAGTCTTTAACTTCTATGGAAGCATCCTGCTTTAACCTGTCTTCTGCAAAATTGTAATAGACATAGGGGCTGTAAAGTTCAGCCAGCGCTTTCAGATAATCTGTTTCGCTGGTGTTATGATATTCTTCAAACCATTTTTCAAGGTTATCGTAATAATTACTTTCAAAGTCGTTAAAGTTTAAGTAAAATGGCAATTCCATAGCTCTGTAATTTTGATATGACAAAGCTATACTCGTAATGCGACAAAACTTGACGTAATATATTTTTTGTAAAAAAGATTTGAAAGATTGTTAAGTCAAGGATTAGTCATTATTAACGCTAATGTTCGCAAGGTTTGTTAGGTAACGTTTTATATTTTGTTCGCAAAGGCACTTCTTTCAGCCAGGATCTTAGTTTATACATTGCTTTTGCGATCGGATTTAAAAACAATAAAATATCTTAGCGAGCTTCGCGTTAAAATAAAAACTCATAAGCAAAACAAACTGACTCATTTATTTATCATAGTTTTTCATGATGTATTCAAAATAATGAATCATTTTCAGGTAGTTTTCGATGCTGAGATATTCGTTGGTACTGTGAATGCTCTGCTGTTCTGCACTATTGATCTTAATGGGCATAAATCGGGATACGTTTTTGCTCACAATCTCATATTTACCGGCATCTGTCCCTGCCATGGTAAGGTATGGAGTAACAATCGCTCCGGGATGAATTTCCTTCACTCCGGCTTCAATTAATTTAAAGGCTTTTGTATTGGTTGGAGAAATTGCGGAAGCTTCTCTTGTATTGTCAATTTCTTCTACCTCAACATCAAAACCTTCAGTCGCTTTAGCAATGTGATCCCTTACATCTTTCACCGAATTTCCGGGAAGGAGTCTGAAATTAACGACAAATTCCACTTCAGGAGAAAGCACATTGGTACCATCACTTCCTTTCATCATGGTGAGAGCGGTTGTCGTTCTTACCAATGCATTGGTCGTATTATTTTTGGTAAGCTGGGAAATCAGTACAGGTTTTAACAACCATTGATTCGCCAGTGCCATTCTTGTCGTAAAGGGCATTTCTCCTCCAATATTATTAAAAAACTCTTTAATGAGTGGCGTGATTACAGGTTTCATCTGATGATCTTCCAGACGCTGCATAATAACGGCGGCTTTTCCAATAGCGCTTTCCATAGGAGGCATAGAAGAATGTCCGCCCAGTCCTTTTACTTTTATTTTTGCGGAAAGAAATCCTTTTTCAGCACATCCCACAACGGCAACATCTGTATCTATTCCCGCTACATTTCCCTTTCTCATAATCAGTCCCCCTTCGTCATAAACGGCATCGAAATTCAAACCTTTTTTCTTAAAGTAATCGGCAATCTGAATTGCTCCTTTTTGTCCGCCCACTTCTTCATCAAAACCAAAAGCCAGATAAATATCGCGCTGCGGAATCTGTTTGCTTTTGATCATAGAATTCATAGATTCCATTAAGGAAAAAAGCATTCCTTTCATGTCGATCGCTCCTCTTCCATAGATCCTTCCATTGGCAACCACTCCTGAAAAAGGGGAATATTCCCAGTCTTCTGATACTTTTGCAACAGGATCCAGCGGCTTATCATCCGGACGGAATATGTTTTCTTCATTATTTTTGATATTGGCATCTCCCGGAGGAACAACATCCATATGGGAAAGGAATAGAATAGGTTGCAGAGACGGATTGCTTCCTTTAAGTCTGAACACCAATCCATACTGGTTCACTTCAACATTTTCTGTATTCTGATATACTAAAGGATAAGATGTTTTTAAATAGGTTTTGAACTGATCAAACGGTGCATAATTGAATTCACCCAAACTTCCGGTAGAAACGGTAGGAATTTTTATTCCGCCCGAAAATCTCATTACGGCAGAATCATTTTTTACAGGTTTCCACCCCTCACCTGCTCCGATATTATTTTTCTTAAATGGATAGGTGTAGGTTTTGATTAATACTACAGCAGCCAGAATAATAATGATTCCCAAAAGGAGTAAAAGAATTTTTTTCATAGCGGTTACGTTTTTGTGAAGTGGTTTGATCCTATAAATATAGCAAAGTATTTGGTCTTTAACAATTCACTTTGAACTTTCAAGGGTAAAACACTTTAAGAATTCACAACGGATAAAACTATATGAACCTGTCCCCATGATGAAAATAAGATCGTCATTAGGACAAAAAATAGTATGAAGAATATTCTGCACATCATTTCCAGCGCGAGAGGAAATCTATCCTACAGTAAAGGTCTCAGTTCGGCTATCGTTGACAAACTTTTGCAACAAAACAGGAATCATCAAGTCACTGTACAGAATCTGGTGAAGGATGCACCACCGTATGCGGATGAAGAATCAATCTATGAGTTTTATAAAGATCCTGGATTGTATGATGAAAAAAGTAAACGGCTTCTTTCATATGCCAATACGATTGTGGATGAAGTACGTGAGGCTGATATTATTGTCATTGGAACTCCTATGTTTAATCTGGGAATCTCAACCCCTTTGAAAGCATGGCTGGATCAGCTGATCCGGGCGGGAGTTACGTATGTTTTTGATGAACAGTGGAACCGTTTGGGACAGTTTAAAGATAAAAAAGTGTATCTCGCTGTTGCTTCCGGCGGAAGAAGTGCTGAAGATGCTCCGGATTATATTTCTGCTTATCTCAAAGATGTTTTCAGAAGTTATACCGGAATTACGGATGTTGAAACGTATCGTGTGGAAGGGACTATGGAAAATGGTTTCAATCCAGATTATGAAAGTATTCTGAAAGACTTTTGATCATAGATACTACTGTTTTAAAATTTTATTTTTAACGCAAAGTTTTTAATTGTGAATCTTGAATAGAAGGAAGCAAAGATGGAATCAACAAGTTGATTGGATGAAGCTTTGAAATTAAAAGAATATTTTTTTTTAAAGCAAAGGCGAAAAGGGTTTTAATTCTGATGTGTTTTTTAAGGCGCAAGAAAATCAAAGATTTTCAGCAAGGAAATGATGATAGAATTCTCGTGCCTTAAAAAACTTTTATTGTCATACCTATCTTGGTGGTTTATTCTGCATAAATTGAACGATATTTCATTTTTCTAATTCAGGATTTCGTTCATTTGGGTTAAAATGATCGGTTTTCCGTCGGTCACTACAATGGTGTGTTCATGTTGGGCCATATAGCCACCTTTGTTTCCTACCATTGTCCAGCCATCTTTTAATTCTACAGCAATATTGGAATCGGTAGAAATAAAAGTTTCAATCGCCACGACAGAGTTTTTCTTAAAACGTCTGGAATCATAGCGGTTTCTGTAGTTCAGCAATTCATCAGGCTGCTCGTGTAAGCTTCTGCCTACTCCATGCCCGGCAAGGTTCTTAATGACTTTAAGACCTCTTTTCTTCGCTTCTGTTTCCATTAAATGTCCTATATCTGCGATTTTCACCCCGCCTTTTATGTTGCTGATCGCTTTTATCAAAATATCTTTAGATGCTTCCACCAATTGCTGATGTCCATGAATATCTTTTCCAATCACAAAAGAACCTCCATTATCCGCCCAATATCCACCCAGCTCAGCAGAAACATCAATATTGATCAGATCGCCTTCTTTCAAAATCCTTTGATCTGTCGGAATACCGTGGCAGAATTCATTATCCACGCTGATACAAGTCCAGCCCGGGAATCCATACGTCAGATAAGGAGCAGACTTTGCCCCGAAATCTTCCAGAATTTTAGCGCCATACTCATCAAGATCTTTTGTGGTCATACCCGGTTCAGCATAATCCATCATTTTCTTCAAAGTATAGGCAACGGCTTCACTTACTTTTTGCATTCCGATCATTTGATCTTCGTTGGTGATTGACATATTTGTTTGATTATTGTTGATTGTTACAAAGTTAGGAAATTAAAATATTCCGATACGTACCGTTTTAAATCCTATTGAACAAGTAATAAAACTTTATGAAGAAAAAATCGCGTTGTATGAACGTATTCTGAAAGAAAAGGATGAAATGATGAGCAGACTGGAAAAGTTGCTTGAAAAATAACAGACAAAAGAATAAAAACCACTGCTGATACAGTGGTTTTTCTATTTTTGGACACGAGCGAGACGCTCGCGCCAGCGTTTTTTTTATTCTATAATCTTTTTATAACAATTCTCCCCATCATGGTAGCCAAAGCAAAGTACAATATTCTTATCTTTTTTCTCAAAAAAAGTAGTATAAGTCATATCAGTATCATTCACATCTTCTGGAAAGGCAATTAAATCTTTATCAAAATTTAAATAAAAATCATTAAACTCTATTGTGTTACCTTCTAATTTGTATTTCGAATTGTAATTCAACAATTTCTTCCCTTTTATATTGTAAATTACTCTGTTATAAACCCCATCCTTGTTAATCGTTAAAGTGTCGTATGTATTCTTGTATGATATGGGTGAATATTTTCCATATATATCTTCATTACTAATATTTTGGCAAGAAAATAAAAAAGGTAATAAAATTAAACTTATACTTTTTTTCATATTTATTAAATTTAAGTTGTTCGATTTAAAATCTAGGTCTTGTTAGTATGGTGGTGTTATAGCTTGTTTAAAAACGTTCTTTAAGGTTGGGTTAATTACTTTTTTTTGAATTTCGGAGTTGCTTTCAGTCCATATATAAGTCTGATATGTATTTCCAAAGCTTTTTAACTTTCCTTCGATTCTTTCAAAATTATTTACTGGTAATCTATAAAACAACGACTCTTGTGACTTAGAATCAGTCATTAAAAAAAGTGTTTCATCTCCTAATTTATACCAAGACACATTTGATCTTCCCCACATTTGCTCATACCAATCAAAATTTGCTTTGATGGGGTTAGCTTGAAGATAATCCATTTTAACAACTCCTTTTGAATCTTTTGAATTTAGTGCTTTTTGTCTTGCTAAAGAAGAATATGGAGACGATGGCTTATCTAGAGAAGCAAAAGGACCATCATTAGAATCATTAAAATCACTAAATAGACTGCGAGCAGTTCCACTTCCTCCAAAATATTCAATTGCTATAGTTTCCCATCCTACATCTTTTCCTCTATGAGTATAACCTCTAATAATAGATTCTCCGTCTTTAATAATATTTGAAGCTCCAGTTTATCGACTAACTACTTTAGTGTCTCCATTTCTTTGATGGTAAAAATCTATTTTATTTCCACCTAAATTACTAATCATCTTGCCATTCTTATCATACTCATTATACAATCCCGTAAATACATTTCCTCCCGAAGATTCACTACTTGTAGACATCGTTGCTACATAAGCTGAAAACATCGCTTGTGCTACCTCTTCTCTATAAACAGTTCCTGTTTGAAAAGCATCATTCCCATCAGGATCAATAAATAGCACAGGATTATTTACCGCATAGTTATAAGGACTTAGAGAATTGTAATTCTCAGACATCGCATCCATCACCCCCCATCTTCCCAGATCGGGCATCATCATTCTCGCTCCATAATCATACATACCTGTTTCCTGCAATTCTTTCCCATTATATTTATAAGAGTAATAACTTCCAAAGCCAGATGTGCTGAACGAATTTGAAATATGGTTTAATCCAAATGGATAGTAATTGTTGGTGTCTGTAACTTCAAGAACTCCTTCTCTGTTTTTTGCAAAACTTATCCTGAGTGAACTGCGTTCGCAGCCTTCATAAAAACCTCTCTTTAACTCGTCTGTCAAGTGGTCTCTGTACTGGTAAATATAGCGGTTTCTTCAGAACAAATAAAACAAAACCACTGCATCAGCAGTGGTTTTTTGTTTTTATTATTGGACTCTCACGCCAGTTGAAAACATTCAATTTACCTGTATTTTTTCAGTATTTTCTTTATCCAAAGCTTTTTGTTTGAAAATTCTTTCTCTACTTGTTTTACCTGTATAAATAACCAAACATAGAATCAAAGTCATTATGATAAAGAAATAATAATAATATTTTTTATCATAATCATTATACTTGTTAAAATCGTGAAATCCATCTTTATACAAATAATAACCTATGATAAGTCCAATTGTTATACTGACCAAAATATAGGAATTTCCAGAAAGTGTAGTATAATTATTATCATAATATTGGTAAACCAAATTAGAAAGATTCACTATTAAAAAAACAAATATAATAGTAAAAATTAAGAAAGTTGTAAACTTAGCTAATGCCTTATTTCTGTTATCCGCCTTATAATAATAAATATAGATGTGGTAAAAAAGTAATCTTATAAATTTAATCATATGAAGTTAAAATAAAGGTTTATTATTATTGCCATGCTGTTCTATTAAAGCCATTCCTCCAAAGTATAATAATGATGCTGCAGCCCCATAAGGTCCTATAAAACCCACGGCTCCCATTATACCGTCAGCAATAGCTCTTGCATTTGAGATATTTCCCTGTTGCCATTGATAACCTGTATTTAATAAACCAATAGCACCAGCAGCTCTTCCTGTCCATTTTAAAACTGTTGAGGTTCTACTCAAAGTTTGGGCTGATAGTGGTAATCTTGTGCTTATCGTTTCAGCAAAAATACTACTTTTTGTTATACTTGAAGCTGCATTCCATTTATTTAAGCCCCAAGAAACTAAGTGAGAAGACCCTTCAACAGTTCCTGCAATGGATGTAATTGTTTTAGGGTGTCCTTGTACCCAGTTAAAAACTCTATCTGCAACTTTTTCATAATCTATAGGGTTGTAATTAGCAATTTTTGCTCTATGTATTCCTCCAAGATCTATGTCTGAATAGATATCATCACCCATTCTATAAGCATCTTGGGTAGCAGTACCCGTATACCATGTCAGCTCCGTATCCCCAAAGCTAAGTCCAGACATAGATCCTCCGTTATTAAAATAATTAAATATGGATGCTGCTGCTTTTCCAGTAAAGGTATAACCACCACCGCCCTGGCCTTCATTACCTAAGGCTTCGGTTCTTATCATTGCTCCCCCCTCATTACGATAGAATAATGGCATATTCTGTTCATTTGAACTTAAGCCGGTTCTAAACATGAAATCTGCAACAGCACTTCCATTAGTGTATCCTCCCTGCAGGTTATCTACGGTAAGTCTTCCATCCGGATCTGTAAACCTTATCGGATTATTATTCCCATAATGGTAGGGGGTAAATCTTCTGGATGCTTCAGCTAAGGGATCTATAACACCCCATCTTCCTAAATCCGGCAAATACATTCTTGCTCCATAATCAAACATTCCTGTTTCCTGAAGTTCTTTCCCATTATATTTTAAAATTAGAGCATTGAATTTCAATGCTCTAATTTGTTGCCAATATGTTTGGAATATTCCCCTTGTTTATATTCTTTAATTAGATTCTAAATTATTTTCAGTTGGTGATGTAAAATCAAAAAAAACTTTTGAATAGTCTTCTGCGAAAACAAACAGCCTACTCGTAATATTATATCTTACAACAACAAATTTTACATATTCAACAGATTCGTTTTTAATTAAAAGAAGATTATTTAAGATCTCATATGTTAATTCTTTTATACTTTCGCTTTTAGCTAATTTATTTCTTCCTTTATAGGACATAATTACATCATGCAACAATAAAGGATGATTTGAATATGAAATTTCAAAATCATTTAATTGAGGATCATATTCTTTTATTTTACAATATATCAATTTTTCCAATAACATTTTGTTTTATTGTTAAGACATCGGGTTATATTTAATTGTTTATATCCCGCCATAATATTCCTAATATTTGAGTCTCTTTATCATTGATAAATATAGTAAAATCCTTTTCGTTATAATCAAAGTTAGAAATAATCACACTTTTACTATTAAATATATTAAGATTGTTTAATAGTTCATCATAGCCTTGAATTTTTAAATTTTCATTTACAGTATTATTGATTTCATTTCTTACAGAATATATAAAATATGCTTTATTTTTATCGATAAGAATATATTCAAATTTATCTATTGATTTTAAATAATTATATATGGTTACATATAAATCATTATCACTTTGCTTTTTAAATAAGTTCAATATTCTTTGAAAGTTGCTTTTTTCCATTTAGTTGTGTTTTACTATTCCAGAAATTAATACTTCTTGTTTATTTAACGGGATAAGGCCTTAAAATTTAGCAGCACCGACAGAGACAACGTCCATAGCTGCTCTTTTACTTTTCCCAAAAGCTTTCCAAGAACTTTCCAATTTTTTTTATCAGTATTATTTGGTTTAGAGTTATTTACTTTTGAGTCCCTGTTGCTGGCACATGTCTATCGTTTGTTCCAATCGTAAGTCTATATTTATTTTTCATGTTATAAAATAGTTGCAAACCCTATAATGAAAATATTTTAACTTTTTTAAAATTTAACAAACCCTTACAAAAGTAAGGGTTTGTTGTTTATATGGTACGGGCGAGGTATTCGCATCACCGGGAGCTTCTTTTATTTGTAAACACGAGCGAGATGCTTGCACCAACGTAAGATAGATAATTAATACTCTAACTTATTATATTATCACTTTCATCAATGTCATCTTCTAAATATCCAATAACTTTATCATAGTTTTCACTTAAATAGAACATTCCAGAATAATTTCTCCCCTTAATAGTAACTCCTTTTAATAATATTCCAGAATCATTTCTCAACCCAATAAGTAGCTGATGCATTTGCTTTGCAAGGTTATAATTCTTTTTATTAATAGCCATTCCCTCTCTAATACTATATACACCAATCATATTTTCCCTATAAAATCTTCCATCATTTAATTTTATATGATAGTCATTAATTTCTCCTGATAGATTAATGTTTTTTTTTATTAAGTTAAAAATATCTTCTTTTGTTGTCATTTTTATGGTTTTATGTATTCAACATTAGCTCTTATTACTGGTCCAAAAATTAACCATTCATTCTCTTGCATTTTCATTCCTGTTTCGGATACATTAGGGATCGCATTAACTCCAATTTTAAATCTTTTTGATAATATCACGCCTTCTGATTTTCCGCTAACTCCTTTAGCAAAATATCTTGCCGTTTCTTTATTTGTTGTCCAAGACGTCCAAACTGAAATATTATCACTCATTGCATGATCATCCATATCCCAATGTGCTCTATGAATATTTTCAGGCCTTAATCCATTAGGTATAGCAATTCCAAACAATGCTTCATTATACATAGTAGCCTGTATTTCAGAATGAGAAGATGATGACACTCCTCTATATAGTAATATACCATTTCTATTATTATCACCCTTGGAAATTTCTCCAGATATATCAGTAGCACCTGTAAGAGGTATATCATAACCACTAGCATGTGAACTATCTCCATTAAGCATTAAAGGTAAACTCCATAATCCCAATCTTGCATAGCCATCTATTTCTGCCACGGTTGAGCCAAATTCTACTGGAGGAGCGAAACCTTCAAATGTAGCAGCTCCGATAGAAATAACACCAACAGCCGCACGTTTACTTTTACCCAATAGCCTTCCAATGAAATTACCTATTGTCTTAAAAAGACCGGGCTTAGGTCCTTGCTTTCCACCACCTCCGCCTTGGCCTTCATTACCTAGGGCCTCATTTCTTATCATTGCTCCACCTTCATTACGATAGAATAGTGGCATATTTCTTTCATCTGTTAAGCCATTTCTGTTAAAGAAGTCCATAACAGCACTTCCTGGAGTATATCCTCCCTGCAGGTTATCTACGGTAAGTCTTCCATCCGGATCTGTAAACCTTATCGGATTATTGTTTCCATAATGATAAGGGGTAAACCGTCTGGATGCTTCAGCTAATGGATCAACTACGCCCCATCTTCCCAGATCCGGCAAATACATTCTTGCTCCATAATCAAACATTCCTGTTTCCTGAAGCTCTTTCTCTTTCCCATTATATTTAAAATTAGAGTATTGAATATCAATACTCTAATTTATTACCAACACGTTTGAAATATTACCCTAACGTGTTTGGAACATTATCTAATTAATATACTCTTGACAATGGAATAAAACTTAAAACAAAAAAAGTGATAATTCCTAAAATAATTCCTAAACTAATCCAAGCATATTTATGTCTTATTTTTTTTGGCTCTTTATCAAATTCATCAAAGTACTTTAAATATTTATTATTCTTAAACAGTAATTTCTCGTTAATAATCCAAGGCAAAACTAACAGTCCTATTATAAATATCCATTTATAGGAACTTCCTGGTTCCCAAAAGATTTGTATTAACGATTTTCCTAATACTGCCTGAAAAATATTAAATAAACCATATTCTATAAGAATTATTAAGCCACCCATTTGAATAGCTGCCCAAATGCTATGTAATCCCGATACTTTATCATTAAAAATAACATCGTCAGTAAATTGGTTCATATCTTCAATTCCTCTTTTAGAATAAAAGTTTTTTATTGCAGGAATTTTATAAAGCAATCTAAAAGGATCTATATAAGATAATAATCTATATATAATCTTGTAAAAATTAAAAATTGTGTAGTGTACATAATTCCAAACTTTTTCCATAATTTTTCTATTTTAATAATATTTATACTACAATTCTATATATAACATAAGAAACTAAATAGTAATAATATTCAATTTTTTTGCACATTTTTATTTGACTTAATAACTAGGTTTATTTAATATATCACTTGCCCATTGTTCTGCATAATCACCACCATATACACCTCCTACAATACCTCCTACAATACCTCCAATTGCGCCACCAATTGCAGCTCCTGGGGCTGCCCCTACGCCTGCAAAAGCAGCTCCAATAGCTCCTCCAATTGGAGTTAATACTTTTACACCAAGCCACGCTCCTACTGCAGCTCCCGCCATTCCTCCTGCTACATTAGCTGTTGCTATCTGAGCCTTAATCCCAAACTTTCCACCATCTTTATACATACCGTATCCTATTTGTGCAGCACTGATTCCGTATCCTACATAACCTGCTCTTTTGGCATATTTTCCAAGCATTGCAGTATTCCTTAAATAATCGCTTCTTAGTCCAATTAGTGATCCTCTGGCTCTTCCTGCATATGCGGTGTTTCTCATTTGTCCAAGATTATCAATCCAATATCCGCTATTATATAGAGATGTTCTTCGATCAGCAAGATATTTAAATCCTCCTCCAGCAGTACTAGCTCCCCAGTCTGCCCAATTTTTATAGGCATCCAATGGAAGCTCCTTAAATTTTGCACTATATCCTATGCCAAGGTCAATTTCTCCATGTATATCTGCCCCGCTATAAGCAGTTAAAGAAGGGGTTCCTGTCCACCATGTCACATCATTATCACCAAAACTAAGTCCAGACATAGATCCTCCATTATTAAAATAATTAAATACGGATACTGCATCTTTTCCAGTGAAAGTAAAACTTCCACCGCCTCCACCTTCACCATCTTTTCCTAAAGCTTCGGTTCTTATCATTGCCCCACCTTCATTACGATAAAATAGCGGCATATTTCTTTCATCTGTTAAGCCATTTCTGTTAAAGAAGTCCATAACAGCACTTCCTGGAGTATATCCTCCCTGCAGGTTATCTACGGTAAGTCTTCCATCCGGATCTGTAAACCTTATCGGATTATTGTTTCCATAATGATAAGGGGTAAACCTTCTGGATGCTTCAGCTAAGGGATCAATAACTCCCCATCTTCCCAGATCAGGCATGTACATTCTTGCTCCATAATCATACATCCCTGTTTCCTGTAATTCCTTACCATTGTACTTATAGTTATAGCTTGGGTTCCCTACAGAAGGGTTGGAAATTCCATGTTTTAGTCCAAATGGATAGTAATTACTTTCCTCAAGAACTTCCAGGCCACTTCCATTTTTGAAATAGCTTACCCGTACATTTCCCAAATGGTCGGTATAATTGTAAATGTACTTATTATTTTCAAAATTATAGTAACCTTCCGAAGTAGAAACAAATTTTAATGACGGAGGTAATGGCTGGCTGGTTTCTCCTGTTTCTTTGTTATCATACTGAAATCCATCTAAATAATTGGTTTCAATATTACCCAGAAATGGGGTATATTTTTTAGCAACTTTTACTCCATCTGCTCTATAAGTATATTGAATATCTTTTGTAATAATGCCTTGTTTGCCTTCAGAAATTTTTATAGAATAAGGAAGATTCAGATAATTATATTGTATTGCACTGATATTTTTATCCTTCTGATTAATCATATTTCCGTTGTCATCATAATCTATCAGCTTGCCACCTGCGGGATATCCATTATAATTTTGTGCCGCATCAGATGCTGAAATCAGTCTGTTCCCGGAATATGTATAGAAAATATTATCTATATATTCTGATGAATTATTACTTCCTTTCATATTTCTCTGAAGCCGGGTAATATTTCCATTAAGATCATATGCTATTTCTTCATTATAAAAATGATTAATAGGAACAGAAGTTGTCGGCTCCTGATAATACCCTGCTGTAAGCCTGTTTAAAGGATCGTAAGCATAAATATATCTTTTCAAAAGATCATCTACAGAAGTTTTCCAATCTATTTCAGAAATATTGCCACTGAATCTCGCATAGTATGGGTTCGTTGAATTTTGATATTTTATCTCATACCCAAAAAGCTTTCCGTTTAGGTTCGCTGGATCATTAATTTTTGTGATCCACCCTCTGATGTTATAAGTGTAATCTACTGTCTGAAGAGGAGAGGCAGCAGATGTTCCCCCTACTTTTTTAGATTGCAGCTGGGAAAGTTCATTATACTTATTCTGAGTTAAGATTTCAGGAGTGTTGCTGTCTACCTGATGGGTATGGGTAAGCAGCCTGTTTTGGTTATCATAAGTGAACGTTTGTGTAATAACTCTCTCCGTATCTGTATTTAGTCTTTTGTGATAGGCTTTTGTCTGAAGTGGCACTCCTGCAAAATCAAGTTCAGATTCTGTTCTCGTAGAGCCTCCCAGGTGATTAATAGAATATCCTCCAACAGATCTTCCTTTGGTATCGTAGTAATTATAGTTTTTAGTCCAGTTGTCATCTTCTATATTCTTTACCAGACTCATGACAGGCAATGTTCGTGTGCTTACATTTCCGGAAAGATCATCTTTTAAAACTGGTTTTCCGAAAATTGCCGATGGAAATGGAGGATTGAAACTGTATCCAGGATAGGTATCATAGTAGTTTACTGACAACAACTTAACCCAAACGACATTAGGATAGGTTTGATCAGGGTCATAAAAAACATCCATACCTTCACGGTTAAAGAATGGAAAATTAGTTCTTTTAACATTGTTGTAAACAAAATTATTAGCTAAATCCTGTTCCGAAATCCTGCTTCCTCCGGCGGAGATTCCTGTAAAGGCAACTCTTCCGAACTGGTCATATTTAGTGTATAACCATTGTCCTTTTTTCTTTAACTCAGCATCCTGGCTTCCTACCAATCTGTTTTGTCTGTCATAGATCATATATTCCCATCCTTTTCCAGGAACTTTCTTTTCTACGAGTCTGCCCTTATTATCATATTTGTACTGATAACAGAGATCATCAAGGATCTGTTGGGTGATGATATTGTTATTGGAAGTAATCGGAGCTTCTGCTTTCGGGGAAATGACATAGACAAGTTGGCCATAATCGTTGTAAAGATAGTAAGTATCTACATTCTCTGTAGCGGTAATGACTTTTCTTACCAGAACAGTTTGTCCCAATCCATTGGTAAATTCGATAGATTTGTTACCGTCTTCATCCGTTGCTGAAGTTTTCACCAATACTTTTTCATTATACAAAGAAACGGTAGGAACAGAAGAAATTGTAGTTGCATTGACCCATGAGTTGGTGAAGGAAAACTTCTTTACTTTATCTGGGGTTTTGTTGACTTCATAGGTTGCTTTTCGGGTATGTCCGGAGTTCATTGCCCATTCACTTCCAGGACTTGCAGTTTCCAGAACTCTGGCTAAAGGAGAAGCTTCCAGTTTTTGTTCGGAATAGGCATTGGGAACTCCATAATAAGTGTTAGCTGTGGCTTCAGAAACATTCTGTATTCCAAGATTGGAGGTTGCCATAGGGACCGGTAAAATGCTTCTGGTCTGTCTTCCCAGCTGATCGTAGGTAACCGGCATTACAATATCCTGCCCTAAAGGAGTAGATTTTACCTGAATGGTCTGCTTGGGTCTTCCCAGACCGTCAAAATATTGTATGGTTTCTGATTTTTTACTGCCATCTTCAGAGAGAGAAACTTTGCTGTAGACATAGTTCTCTGTCATTGTCTGTGCAAAAGCAGACAGAGAAAGAGCCAAAGCGAAAGCTGAAAAATATTTTTTCACCTTCAGTCTTCCGGTATGGATGATGTTGATATTGTTTTTCATCGTTTAGTTTTTGTTGTTGTACTGGTATTCTTTCACCGTAATTCCTTCGTTATTGATGACTTTCTGAAGTCTGTTGAAAGAATCATACTGATATTTTGCCATCATCCCATTAGACGAAATCGTAGTGGTCATCCCAATCATCGGGTCATAGGTATAGGCTGTGATCACGAAGTTTTTAAGTGCAGCATCTTTTCTGAAGGTGTTCAGTGCATTGATCAGTGCTGTTTCTTTTGCCGCTTCATTAGCCGGAAGGGCATCTGCATCTTCGTTGGAAGCATTGACAATGGCTGTGATAAGAGCCCCCGGAATATCCGACAGTTTTGCGCCCTCTATTTTAGCAATCGGCATGGTCTTATTGTATCCCCAGATTACAGTTGTCGGAGTTCCTCCTGCAGAGGAATCCGCAGCATCCGGAAATGCTCTGTACTGAACAAGATTTCCTTTGTCATCATAAATATCATTAACTGCATTTTTAATGGACTGGGTAAGATCATCAGGTAAAAACCCTATGACAGAGGTTGGATATAAATGGGAGGTATCATCATAGCGATTTTCTGTTTTAGAAAGGGTAACCCCATTCTTTTTGGATTCAGTAGTAATAATCCTGTCCCTGATTCCTGCAACAAACAAACGCATGGCAGCTGGCTTTGGATATTTATAATTTTCTTCCAGAATATCTCCTTCAGGAGTAATCGTCTTTTTGCCTGTAATATTAAGGTTTATGGTTTCTCTTGTGGATTCTATCGTTGAAGAAATAGCATCCTGACCAACAAAAGAAGTCGTGGTATTGGTCTGCTTCGTCACAATAGAGTTTTTTACCGGAAAACCTGAATTAGTATTATCATCAAGAGAGTATGGGAATCCTGTTGGAGTTAATTCGTAGGTATTTTCTTCTTTTGCCACCATAGTATTGCTGGCATCAAAAACTTCTTTTTTATCCAAAAGGCCATTAATCAATATATTATAGTGAGAGAAATTAGTAGAAGGATTTTGGTTATCAGGATGATCCATTAAAGTTTTAAAATAATACCTGGCATATCCTTTATTCTGACCAACGGTTTCTTTCACATTTTTATAGACAACAGTATGATCTTTAAGCCAGATCCCATAACCACTTGTTTTAGAATTATCATCAAACTGCTGATAAGAATAATAACGGGTCTCAGAATCTACAGGAATTCCATTTTCAAGAAATTCTATTTTTTTGATTCTAAACCCACTTGTTGTTGTATAGTTGGGAAGCGGAATAGATCTGTATCTGATTCTTTTAATGGTAACCGTACCGCCGCCACCTGTTCCCGAGACTTTGAAAGTATTAGTTCCCGGCATAAATTTTTTATTCCCGTCGCTTCCTATCACTCCGGAGGTCAGTTCAACAGCCAGATTAGGAATTGTCCCGGGTTCCCATACCGGAGAATCTGTATAATAAGCCCCCACATTCATGCAGTATACCAGATAGCTTGCTCCTCCAGAATCGTCTGGATTAGGTGGAAGATTGAAGGTATAAGTATCTGTAAAATGAGTATCAAAATTAAAGGTTCCAATATCTTCCAATATTTGGGCATCGTGGTCCATATATTCATATGGTACGACATACTGTTCACCAGAATTAGACCAAGGATCAAATATATGGGTCTTTTTAGCCTCATATTGATTAGGTTCAAATTCATACCGGGTTTGTCCTCCTGTAGGGTATTTTATGGTATTCAAAAGCCCTACTTTTATGTATCTTTCACCTCCCGGCCCGTTAAGACACAGACAGTCAAGCCCTGACCAGTTATTTTCTGAAGAAGGCAGTTCAATATATTCAAAACTGGTTTTTTCAAATTGGGTGGAAGTCCCATATTTTTGGATAGAAGTAAGTTTCCTTTTTTCATTAAAAATCAGTTCTCCCAGATCTAGAGGACAAGAAGAGGGAGTAGGATCAGTATATATAAAGACAGCTTCCTCATTTTGCAGGGTATATTTCTGGATCACTTTTCCGGCTTTATTTTTCAGTGCTACAGTGTGCAGCTGATAAGGGTCGGAAACCCTCTTTCTGATAGCCTCATCAAGATTATAGCTGAATTCTATAGACCCAAAATCAGGTGAGGTCACTTTACTAACCTTTAAACTTTTCATAGGAAGAGTTTGAAGACTTGGAACATAACTATCCTCTATATATTCGAATAGTAATTGTTCGATCTGATGAACATCTTTTATTTTAGTAAGGTAATAAGTCGAAGCATAAGATCTATAAATTTGAGATTTTTTGAAAATATTCTGGTCTTTATTATTAAAAAAATAGGTATTTCCTGATGGGTCAACAACCTTAAAAGTGTCATCAGCCATATAAGTGAAATCCAGATTAGTCTCAGTAATAGGAAGCGTATATTTCCCTAATTGCGGGTCGTTTTTTAATAAGAATTTCCCGTTAAATCCCATAAAGGAATAGTAATAAGTAGTGGAAGGTTCATTGTCATTTCCCAGAGCTGTTGCTCTGTAAATAATGCAACTTGTCCCATATAAGGACCAACCCAATCCTACATCAGAAGCTTTGCTTGTTTTAGCAGAATTATTGGGATGGTAAGATATTCCGACATTGAGACCTATTCCCGGGTTATGGGTAGCCAGTGCAAAGAAAGGAATATTAATATCCGGAACCCCTGTGGATAGTGATATCGGAGCATTGATGAAACTTTGTATCGATGTAGCGGAAGGTGCCGAGGTGAAACTTTCGCCTGATGCACCTTGTGAAAATAATAGACCTGTACACAATGTAAACAGGAATACTATGATCTTATATTTTTTTCTCATAATGTTATTTCTTGATTAATTTGGCATTTGCGGTTTTATTCGTATCCGTTTTTATCGTCACCAGATAAGCTCCCTGAATCAAAGCCTGGGTATTGATCTTAGTTACCTTGTTCTTGGTTTTTATACTTTGAAGCTGCCTTCCACTCATATCATACAAGAGAATATCTGCTTCTTTAAAGTCAAAGCCTATTTCTACGTAAGCATAATCTGATACTGGGTTTGGATAGATTTTGATATCATGTTTTTCGATTAATTGATCAACCTGTTTGTCTCCCAATTTTACAATCTTCCAGTTCTCTTTACCCAGTTCTTCGGCACTGGTTCCAGCAAGAATAATGGAACCATCTCTATTCAATTTTAAATCAGAAAGTCTTTCTTCCTTCTTTCTGGATTCTCCGGTGATATGTTTTCTCCACTGTTCATTGCCATTCTGATCAAGATACAGCATCCAAAACGTTTCATCATCCGTTTGTATTCTTCCTTCAGCCTGAGTGTAGCCTCCTAATAAGATTCCTTTGGAAGATTTATCATCTGCAGAATGAAGGACACTCATACTCATTAAAATATCACGGTTCTTGAAGTTGTAGGATTTTTGCCATTGTTCTTCCCCTCTTTCATTTAAAGAAACCAGCCAAAGATCTGTTCCTTCTTCTATGCCTACTGTTTTATTTCCTGATCTTTCCGATCTGGATTCGCCGCCAATGATGAAACCATTTGAAGTTAAAGCCAGAGTTCTGATATGATCATCCCCTTTCCCTCCAAAGTTCTTTTCCCATTCTACTTTTCCGTTCTTGTCTAATTTGACAATCCAGTAGTCGCCCTCACCAAAGTTGTCGCTTTGTTTTGAGGTTGCAGATAGTAGGTTGCCGGTTGCCGGTTTTTCAGACGGAGTATTATTATTGATCGTTGATTGCTGATGGGTTGTTTTAACGGATCCGCTTCTCGAATATATTCCCAGTAAGGCTCCACCGTCCTTCGTTGGAATCATTTTCTCTACTTCGTCTAAGCCTTTTCCGCCTAAAATTAATTGTGACAATTCTTTTCCATCCTTATCCAGTCTCGTAATCAAGACGTCTTTGGAACCGTAACCTTTTGAGGAATTTTGTACATTTCCGGCAACAAAGAACCCTAAATCGGTCGTTTGAATCACGGCTCTGGCTTCTTCATCGGAAGAACTTCCCAACGTTTTCTGCCATAGTTCATCTCCGAATTCATTGATTCTGATCAGCCAGATATCTGAGCCTCCTTTGGAATCCTCTTTTTTATCCAATCCTTTTCCTGAATAAGAGGTTCCGGCTAAGAGAAATCCACCATCCTGTGTGGTAACGGTTGCTGATAGATAATCATGATTGGTTCCGGAGAAATATTTTTCCCAGACTTCATTTCCTTGCTGGTTGAGTTTTACCAAATGGAAATCGTAGCCGTTGTTTTGTTTGCTTCCTGAAGTCTGCTGCTTATTGCTTTGAATCGAGCTCCCAGTGATTAGATACTGTTGATCAATGGTTGTGGTGACCTGGCTTAGAAAATCCTGAGTAGAGGATTTGATATCTTTCTGCCATACCACTTCCTGGGCAGATATGCCCAAGACCGTGCATAAAGTGAATGCACCGATATAGAATTTTTTCATTCTCTCGTTGTTGTTTTCTGAGTTAGTAATTAGTTTATTTAAAACCGCACAAATTTAACACTTTTTAAGACATCAAAATCACTTTAATACAGTTTACTGTAAATCATACTATTAATAATTAAATCTTCTTTATGATAGATTAAAATTTGTCTTATTCTCATGCAAAATTATCTCTATGAAGCGACAGAACTTGTCGCATAAAAATAAAAAGGGCCAATCCTAAAAGAATTGACCCTAAAACATTAACTGTTTATTGATTGAATTATGATATTTTTATTTCCAGCCGCCCCCTAAACTTTTATAGATATCGACTACTGTACTAAGCTGTTTCTGTTTTGCTTCAATAAGCTCCATTTTAGCATCCAGCGCATCTCTCTGGTTCAAAAGAACTTCAAGATAATCTGCTCTTGAATTACGGAACAATTGATTGGCAATATCAATAGATTGATCCAGCGCTTTGGTTTCCTGTGATTTCAACTGATAATACTGATCTATATTTTTAACCTTTGACATGAGATTCGCAACATCCAGATAAGCATTCAAAATCGTTTTATCGTATTCGTATAATGCCTGGATCTGTTTTGCATCTGCAGTTTGGAAATTGGCTTTTATCGCACTCTTATTAATCAGTGGCCCTGCCAGCTCACCTGCCAGATTATAAGCAATTGATTCTGGTAACTTAACAAGATAAGATGGTTTGAAAGCCTCCAGCCCTAATGTTGCAGAAATTTCCAAAGAAGGGTAAAATTCTTTTCTTGCCGCTTCCACATCCAGCTTTGAAGCCTTTAATTCCAGCTCTGCCTGCTTGATATCGGGACGGTTTGCCAGTAACTGCGATGGAATTCCGGTATACACTGTCGGAGGAATGGTAGACATAAAGTTTTCCTTTGCTCTCACAATTGGCTGTGGATATCTTCCCAGCAAAGCATTGATTTCGTTTTCCTTCTCAGTGATTTGCTGACGGATCGTATATTCTGCGGCCTTAGATTTTGCCAATTCTGCTTCAAATTTCTTTACAGCCAGCTCCGTTGCAGCGGCAGCTTCCTTCTGAATTTTAGAAATTTCTAATGCTCTTTGCTGAAGCTTGATATACTGTTGTATGATATCCAATTGGTTATCTAGAGCCAACAATTCGTAATAATTGTCTGCCACTTCTTCAATAAGATTAGACAACACAAAGTTTTTACCTTCTACTGTAGAAAGATAATGAGCTACTGCAGATTCTTTTTCAGTTCTGAGTTTTTTCCAGATATCAATTTCCCAGCTTGCATTCAACCCTGCTTCAAAATTTCCCAGCGGATCCGGCATTTCCTTTCCGGGTTCTATTTCCGTAGTGGCATCACCAGCTCCTTCGCTCGTATAGCGGCCTGCTTTTTTCAACCCGGCACCTATTCCTGCAGAAACAGTTGGAGTAAGTCTACCCTTTTTAGCTAAAACACCACTTTTGGCAATTTGAATCTCCTGAAGGGTGATCAATAGCTCCTGATTATTTTTCAAAGCAGTTTCAATCAGGGTTACCAGGTTTGGATCAGTAAAGAACTGTCTCCAAGGAGTCGTTCCGCTATTGTTGTTAGCGTCCTGCTGTTCTTCCTGATTAAAGTTCTGAGGAATATTTTCTTTTACCTCGTCTTTTATGACAGTCGCCATCGGCGCCTTACAACTTGCAAGAACAAGTGATAAGGCAATGGCTGTGATTATATTTTTAGTCTTCGAATTTTCCATCATGTTCATAAGGTTCAGTTTGTTCTGTTAAAGGATTCTCTTCTTCATATTTTGCCAGTCTTGACTTGTCTGCAATGGTTCCGAAGATGTAATACAATCCTGGGATAATCATCAATCCGAAAATAGTTCCGATCAACATCCCTCCTGCCGCTGCAGTACCAATCGTTCTGTTACCAATTGCTCCCGGTCCTGTTGCAACTACCAATGGAATCAATCCGGCAACGAATGCAAATGATGTCATCAGAATCGGACGGAAACGAATAGCGGCTCCTTCAATAGCGGCTTTTGCTACAGGAATTCCTTCTTCGGCTTTCTTCTGTACGGCAAACTCTACAATCAACACGGCATTCTTACCTAAAAGTCCGATTAGCATGACCATGGCCACCTGTGCATAAATGTTATTCTCCAATCCTAAAAGTTTTAAGCATAAGAATGCTCCAAAAATACCTACCGGAAGGGATAAAATTACCGGAAGCGGAAGGATAAAACTTTCATATTGTGCAGAAAGGATCAGATAAACGAATCCTAAACACACCAGAAAGATAAATACCGCTTCATTTCCACGGCTTACTTCATCTTTGGAAATACCTGCCCAGTCAATACCAAAACCTCTCGGAAGGGTTTTATCCGCCACTTCCTGAATAGCCTTAATCGCCTGTCCACTACTGTATCCAGGTGCCGGAGTTCCACTCACCTCTGCAGAGTTATACATATTGTGTCTGGTAATCTCAGATAATCCATATACTTTCTCCAGTCTCATGAAGTCTGAGTAAGGAACCATCTGATCTTTATCATTTTTAACATACAGCTTCAACAGATCTGTTGGTAAGGCACGATATTGTGGTCCTGCCTGAACAATTACCTTATACGGTCTGTCGAAACGGATGAAACTCGTCTCATAGTTGGACCCAATCAATGTGGATAAGTTATCCATCGCTTTTTCAATGGTCACTCCTTTTTGCTCTGCAAGATCATTGTCTATTTTAAGCATATATTGCGGGAAACTCGCTGAATAGAATGTAAATGCCGACCCCAGTTCCGGACGCTTCTTAAGCTCCTTCACAAAGTCATTACTCACCTGCTCCATTTTATGATAATCTCCACTTCCTGCTTTATCCAGCAAACGAAGTTCAAAACCTCCTGCAGCTCCATATCCCGGAACGGAAGGCGGTTGGAAGAATTCAATATTGGCACCCGGAATATTTTTGGCTTTTTCTTCCAGCTTTTCGATGATTTCTGCAGCAGATTCTTTACGTTCTTCCCAACTTTTAAGGTTGATCAGACACGTTCCTGAGTTGGATCCTGTCCCTTCGGTCAAAATCTCATATCCTGCAAGAGATGAAACAGACTGCACACCGTCAATATCTTCTGATTCCCTCAAAAGTTCTTTGGCAATCTGATTGGTTCTTTCTAATGTAGATCCCGGAGGAGTCTGAATAATCGCATAGATCATCCCCTGATCCTCTGCCGGAATAAATCCTGTAGGTAAAGAGTTACTAAGGAAGAATGTAGCGGCACAAAATGCTAACAATAACGGCAATGTTATTGTCTTTTTTGTCACTGTTTTATTCAGCATCTTCTCATATCTTCCTGCTCCTTTTGTAAATACGTTATTGAATTTATCAAGGAAAACAGTAATCGGAGTTTTCTTCTTAGCTTTTCCGTGGTTATTTCTTAAGATCAACGCACACAATGCCGGTGTCAAAGTAAGAGCTACAACCCCTGATAAGATAATAGATGAAGCCATTGTGATAGAGAACTGACGGTAGAATACCCCTACCGGACCAGACATAAATGCAATCGGGATAAATACAGATGCCATTACCAGCGTAATTGCGATAATTGCTCCACTGATCTCATGCATCGCCTCTTCTGTCGCTTTCAATGGGGAAAGATGTTTCTCTTCCATCTTGGCGTGAACGGCTTCAATCACTACAATCGCGTCATCTACAACAACCCCGATCGCCATTACCAGGGCAAAGAGGGAAATCATATTCAGGGTAATGCCAAAGGCTGACATGACTGCAAATGTTCCTACCAAAGAAACCGGAACTGCCAAGGCTGGAATCAAAGTTGAACGCCAGTCTCCAAGGAATAGGAATACCACAATGGCAACCAAAACGAAAGCCTCAAATAAAGTATGGATTACTTTTTCCATGGAAGCATCCAGGAATCTTGAAACGTCATAACTGATGTCATAATGCATTCCTTTAGGGAAGTTATTCTTTTCAAGATCTTTCATCAAAGCTTTTACGTTTTTGATAACGTCACTTGCATTGGATCCATAGGATTGTTTTACCGTGATCGCAGCGGAAGGTTTTCCGTTCAATGTAGAATAAATATCATACATGGAACTACCGAATTCTATATCCGCTACATCTTTTAATCTTACCGATTCTCCATCCGGTTTTGCTTTTAAAATGATGTTTCCGTAATCTTTTTCGTTGTTGAAACGACCCGAATATTTTAGGATGTATTCAAATGACTGAGAGCGCTTTCCGGAACTTTCTCCCGTTTTACCCGGAGATGCTTCCAAACTTTGCTCATTCAGAGATTCCATTACTTCATCAGCTGAAATATTGTAGGCCGTTAATCTATCCGGTTTAAGCCAGATACGCATTGCATATTCACGGGTTCCCAGGATGTCGGCAAAACCAACACCACCTACTCTTCTCAATTCAGACATTACGTTGATATCTGCATAGTTGAAAAGGAATTTCTGGTCAGCTTTAGGATCATCACTATACAAGTTAATGTACATCAACATGTTGGGTTCCTCACGGGTGATCTTTACTCCTTCACGCACTACAAGTGGCGGAAGTTTATTCACTACTGAAGATACACGGTTCTGAACGTTTACTGCAGCTACGTTAGGATCTGTCCCCAGATCAAATACAAGCTGAATGGAAGCTTCTCCATCATTCCCGGCATCTGAGGTCATATATTTCATACCCGGAACTCCGTTTAATCCTCTTTCCAAAGGGATCACTACGGATTTAATCAACAATTCGTTGTTAGCTCCTGGATATTCTGCGGTAATATTTACTTTAGGCGGAGAAATGGACGGGAACTGAGTCACTGGAAGCTTTACCAATGACAGGACTCCCATAAATACGATAATCAATGAGATTACAATAGACAGAACAGGTCTGCGAATGAATTTTTTAAACATACAACTTCATTTTAGAGACCACTACTCTGCTTTTAATTTCAATGACTGAAGAACTTTTTTAGGGTCCTGGAATTTTGTTTTCACCTTCTGATCATCCTTCACTTTCTGAACTCCCTCCAGAAGAATCTGATCTCCTTTTGATATTCCTGAACCTACAATATAAAGATC
The DNA here is from genome assembly GCF_003852415.1 of Chryseobacterium sp. KBW03. NCBI lineage: Bacteria > Pseudomonadati > Bacteroidota > Flavobacteriia > Flavobacteriales > Weeksellaceae > Chryseobacterium > Chryseobacterium sp. KBW03. The sequence continues at coordinate 175,433 of NZ_QAJO01000002.1, forward strand.
CGGAAGTTCATAAGCTACTTTAATGTTTCGGGATTTTGCCACTCCGTTTTTGTCAATGACAAACACATATTTCTGATCCTGAATTTCATAGGTAGCTTTCTGTGGGATAATCAAACCGTTATGAACAGGCATTGTCATCTGGATCTTTCCTGTTTCTCCATTTCTCAGAAGCTTATCTGGATTTGGGAATTTTGCTCTAAAAGCAATATTTCCTGTTTCGTTGTCAAATTCTCCTTCAATAGTTTGAATTTCTCCTTTCTGCGAATACATTTCGCCGTTTGCCGTGATCAAAGACACCTGATTACTGCCTCTGTCTGCAGCATGCGTCTGATAACTTAAATACTCAGGTTCAGAAACGTTGAAATACGTATAGATACTTGTGTTATCTGATAACGAAGTCAACAAATCACCTTCATCTACAAGACTTCCCAGTTTCAAAGGAATTCTGTTGATAACCCCTGAGAACGGTGCTTTGATATCCGTAAAAGAAAGGTGGATCTGAGCGAGTTTCATTTCTGCATTGGCAGCATCCAGTTTGGCTTTTGCCATTGCTTTTTCATTCTTGGAAACAATATTATTTCCTGCCAGTGTACTTGCATTTTTCAGTTCGATAGAAGCTTGTTCTACCTCTGCTTTTGCTTTTAATAATTCTGCCTGATACAGTTTAGGCATAATTCGGAACAAGGTCTGTCCTGCCTGTACATATTGTCCTTCATCTACAAAGATTTTCTCCAGGAAACCTTTTTCCTGAGCCCGAACTTCAATGTTTTTTACCGATTGAATCTGGGCTACGTATTCTTTGTTGATTACAGTATCCATTACTACAGGGGATGTCACCGGAAAGATGGTAACTTCTTCTTTTTCTTCTTTTTTCTTATTGCAGCCAACCGCCAACAGAAGGGCACTCAGCGCAATTCCCGAAGCAACTCTTTTTATCATAATTCTAGAGCTTATATAAATCGTTAATGTTTTGAATAGAAATAAAACGGTAATAAAAGGGGGTACGATGTAATGATTACCAACATATACAACGCAAAGTATATCCACCTGGAATCAGGCAGAAAATGAATAGATCGATGAAATTTTAAATTCTGATAGAACGGATAAGAATAAATCTTTTGGCAGTAAGGCCAAAGACAAAACCGTGAATATCTGATTGAAATCGTTTGTAGCTTTTTAGTCCAAAAATATAAACAAGACTAAAAACTCCTGCGAAAACAACAACAGCCTGCCATATATCAGACAGCTGGAAATCATTCTCGGCAAGTTCTAAAGTAGAATTATCTACATTGTCGGACATTTGTTGAACAGAAAGTTTTTCAAAAGTCTGATTCAAACGGTTAGCTTTTTTGGGCAAATGATGAGAAACATGACCGTTATAGTCATTGCGAAGAGTTTTAACATCAAGTCTGCTTTCTACTACAAAGAGCAGAAAAAGACCGGTTAAAAAGTATACTATAAAGTTTCTCATTTTGAAGTTGCAAATGTACACCCAGATTATGACATTATCATCATGGATTAACAAAATTTAACTATCCTTTAAAATACCTGAATATAAAAACCTGATAAATATTAAATATTTCCTTTATTCAAGCACATTCTGGACAATTCTGACATCTCATCTGTGCAAATTTTAGTTTTCAAAAACTACACCATTTTTGTTGATTTAAGGAAATTTTAATTTTAAATCTGTTGCGTTTTTGAACATTTTAAAAGCAAAAAAACCTCTATTACAAAGTACTTTTTTGACTGAATTAAAAGAACTTAACCTAACTTTTATCATGATTTCATATAATTAATATTAACTTATTGGTTGTCTCTCTTTTTTGAATTACTTTTGCCGAAAATTAACACAAAACAAATGAAAAATGAAAAAAATTTACAATACCTTACTAAAAATAAGACGCTTAAAAACCCTTTACTAGCTTCTATTTCCCTGATTTTTCTACAATAATTATTATTTCCCGTATTCTACAAAATGATTCAAAAAACAGTGAGATAAATCCACTTTGATTTATATTTCCTGTTAGTTTATGAAAAATTAACACATATTTATTAAAAATATTTGTAGATTTATAAGGTATTAACACCACAATTCATGAAACACTTTAAAATCACTTATCACTATGAAAAAATTATTACTACCAATCCTTTTTGGATTGACCGTTCTTTCCCTAACAGCGTGTAAGCATCCCGGAAAAGAAGCTGAAACGATTGCTACAGCTGCACCCGAAAATACAGACAATATTTCCAAAGATGTGTATGTTGACAGCTATGGAGAAAAGATAGAAGTCACTATCAATAACACTAAAAATACAGCAACAATACATTTAAACGGTAAAACTTTTGATCTTAAAAAAAGTGATGCTTTACCTGAGTATACTGCCTCCAATGAAGAGTATCAATACTCTGATATTAAGGGTAATATAACTTTTTTGAAAAAGAATGTAGATATGGTTCTGTTCCATCTTAAACAGGCAAAAAAAGAGTCAGGCCCAGCTAAAATGGCATCGTATTAGCATAGGGATTAGCATTCATCTAAAAAAAATAAACATTATGAAAAGTTTATATTACTACTTATCAGCACTTATTATCGCAGCATTTTTAGTTGTTTCTTGTAAGACACAAAATGCAGAAAAAACAACTACTGATATTACAGGAAAAACTTGGAAACTTACAGAGCTTAACGGGAAACCCATTGAACTAAAGAATCCTAAAAACAATCCATATTTCAAGCTTGACATGAAAGAGATGAGATATCAGGGTCACGCAGGATGCAACGGATTGGGAGGAACTTTTGAAATCAAGCCTGATATCATGAGAATTAAATTCAATCAGGGAATGTCTACGATGATGGCTTGTGAAGATTTGGATATTGAAAACCAATTTACAAAAGCAATCCTTGCAGCAGATAACTATTCTGTGAACGGAAATACTCTTACTTTAAATAAGGCAAGAATGGCTCCTTTAGCCAAATTTGTTCTTCAATAATATTATTTCACTTAAATAAAAATGCAAAGACGCCTCATTGATAAGGCGTCTTTTTTATGTTGTTTTATCAACTATTTCTTATTGTATTTTATATAACAGATTAAAAGGCACGTATTCACCAAAACGGCAAATGAGTTTGATAAAATAATAGGCAGCTCATCTTTTTCAAAACCATACCATACCCATAATGACAGCCCTGAAATAAGGACTAAAAGCATAAGTAAAGAAATATCTTCCACATTCTTTTCTCTGATCACTTTTACAAGCTGTGGGATCATAGAAACCGAAGTAAGAACTCCGGCAATGATACCTAATATATTTTCATTCATAGATTTACGCTTTGAATCTGTACACTAAGGTACACTATTTAAACCTGTTCAATGAAACTTCTTCATGCAATGGAATATCTTCTTCAATAAAACGGAATAAATCTCTTGAAAAATAGCATCCATTGAGGATTCCGCGAGCTCCAAGTCCATTAAAAACATACAGATTACTGAATGTCTCATGCCTGCCAATAATCGGTCTTCGGTCTTTTACCGTAGGACGGAAACCAAAGTGCACTTCTTCCACTTCAAAATCGTAGGGATAAAATTCAGAAAGTCCCTTCACCAATTGTGCAACCGCTGATTCATCGATATGATGATGAAGCTGCTCCCTATCATAAGTTCCACCGTAAAAATAAAGCCCGGTTCCGGTTGGAAATAAAAAGTGTTTCTTTTTAATGGTTATATTTTCAGGAATCGGTTGGGAAAGTTTCACTTTTATATGATGTCCTTTATTGGGAACCACTGCTATTTCTGAAAAATATGGATTATCTTTTACTCCCATTCCTTCGCAGAAAATTATATTTTTGAAAGAAATATCTTTATAAACCGATTCAGAAGAATTTAATTTGCTATAATCGAATTTTTCTTTTATCCAATGATCATTTTTTTCAAAATAACTGAATAAACCACTAAAAAATCCATTAACATTAAGCCTGGCAGATTGATTCACCTTTCCGGTCTGAAAATCGTTTTTTACTACCTCTAAACGATCAAAATTTTTATCAAGAAAAGCAGATAATTCTTCATTTCCTGATTTTTTCAACCATAAATTCTGCTCGTTCTCATCATGAAAGATTCTTCGAATGGAGGCATTGATCAGATAATTTTCTCCTGTATAGGATTCAATTTCTTTAAGACTGTCCTTAAGAAAATCTATTTGTTCCTGTGCTTTCCAGAATGTTGTGAACTTCTTTAGAACAACAGGATTGATAATTCCTGCTGAAACCTGGGAAGCACTTTTTCTTCCTTCTGAAAAGATCACAAAAGACTTTTTATTTTTAATGAGCTGATGAGCCAGAAAAAGCCCTGCATATCCGTCTCCTACAATAATATAATCTACATTTTTCATATGAGAAATTTCATTTATTTAAAGGTCATATGCAATCGCCTATATCATTGATTATTGATTAGCAATAAACAAAGGGCGATTTCATAATAAAAAAAACCTGAGTAAAAATACTCAGGTTTTCTATAAATATCAAGTGAAATCTAGTAATTCCACATATCATTTTCCATGTCAAGAATCTGTGCCTTGATTCTGTCACTTTCTTCCAGCTGCTCATCAGCATTTTTAGGAATATAGTCTTTAATAGTACCATCTCCTAAACCGCTTGAAGATTTATAAATGATAGAAGAGAATCTTCTTGCATTGATAACATCATCGAAGGATAGATCAGCAGATGAATTTTTTCTATTGAAAACATAATTATTTGCTAAAATATCTCTTGCACTTGGATAATAGATCCAGAATAAGTCGATCAATTCATCAGCACCAGCTAAAGGCTGACCGTCAGGACCAATTCTTCCAACAGATGTAGGATCTGGTCCCATAGCTGCAATACCAAGAGGTCTGTATTTCATTTGACCGTCTCTCTTATCGATAAACCACATACCCATCACTTTAAGAACTTTCACCTTATCAGTAGTTGTTCTGATGATATCTGTTAATCTTTTCTTCTCGTCCTCTGTAAGCGTTCTTCCAGAGTTAAGGATATCGATAGCTTCTTCGTCAAGTCTTACACTTTCCAATCTTTTCTGAATGGCTTCAGGTGTAAGTCTTGTAACGAAATTTTCATCATCATAAACTTCTTTGATGTCACCTTTAAGTGCTCCATCAAGCAATAACTGATATAAGGATCTTGTAGAACTTGAAAGAAGTCCATCTGGATTGTCATAATAGAATGGCTGGTTGATCTTATCATTCATATCAATGATCTCCCAAACAAACATACTCTTGTAAATATCTTTGTCATCAACAAAACCATATTCAAGAGGTTTTACTTTATTGCTGATAACAGTATCCCCTGCTTTTCTCATTGATTCAGACCTCATTTGTCTAAACTCCTCGGGAGAAGCAGCATTCAGAATAGTTTGGGAAAACGCGAATCCCGAAACTAAAACTAAAAGGGTGCTAATATATTTTTTCATAATATGATTTTACAAATTAACCTTATTGTACATTAATAATTACAGGTGAAATCTCCTTAAGCCTCTGGTTTCCAAGTCCTGTAGCAGTTGCCTGAATATCATAGATCTGAACTACATCGCCAGGTCTAAGATTTCTAAGCATACCTTCTGCTCCGGATAATGAACTACCTTGAATCAGAGTACCTGCTTTTCCTGGAAGCTTGATGATAAAGCTATTTACAGTAAATGAAACAGGGAAGTCAAAGTCTGGTAAAGTAGCTGAAATAATCTGGTTAGGTATAGAACCTGCCGGCATAAAGTTTACTGCTTTACCTCTGATCTGACCCTGAGGTCTAGGAATATTCTTAATTCTATATTCAAATACCTGAGAAACAGTCTTGCCATATGGATCAGTTCCTGATAATGTTAATTTAACTACATTTCCTGTAGTAGGAGTAACATCCCATTTACCTGTACCTGTACTTTTCACAGTAGCTCCTGCAGCAGATAATGAAAGTCTTGAATTGTCAGCACCTAAGATTGATCCTGAAACAGGGTTCTCAAGTCCTCTATACATTACATTCATTTTATCTGCAGAAAGTAATAATCCTTTTTCAAGTTTTACTTCTCTTGGTCCTGCAATTACATTATACGTATGCGTCCAAGGGAAAGGTTGTGATTTACCTGTAGCATCTGTCAATGTAATAGTACCTCCTAATTTATGCTCACCAATTCCAGAACCTGAAATATTAATAATCCCTTTACCATTTTCTACTTTGCTTACTCCAGAGATGCTGATCTTATTACTGTTAGAATAAGTACCCAACATTACTTTTACTTCAGCTTGTTTTCCTGCCTGGATATCCACCGGACCAGAAACAATAGGCTCATAGCTTGAGAATTTAATACTCGCATCTACTTTTTCCTGAAGTAATAGTGCCAATGCATCAGACTGTACGTTTCTGGCATCATTTTGGATAATTTCCAAATTAGATATTGCAGCAATTAACGGCTGATGGTAAAATTTATTTTGGAACCAAGTCTTTTCGTTTGGAGATTTCCCTTTAGGATATTCTGCAATAAGAGACTTGTTAGCTCTTTCAACTAAATCTTTAAGCTGAGCATTATTACCAAAAGTAGCATTGATGTAGTTTCTTACGTCATCAATTTTAGCTTTTAGATCTAATGCATTCTTTGATGGAGAATTTTCATCTCCTTCTTTAAAGAAATATTCAGTAGTTGCTTCGTTATTGTTAAGTGCAGCAAAGTTCTCACTTACATCAATATCTTTTCCTTGAGCATCTTTTTCATGAAATTCAGACTGTTTTTTCAACAGATCTTTGATATCCTGAGAAGATTTTACCAATACATCAATCTTAGATTTCAGTACTTTATACTGAGACCAAGGCTGTGCGTAAGTATCAGGAACCTGCTGAGCTTTAGCTTCCAGCGTTCTTTCAAATATCTTTTCGTTCTTTTTTTCTGTTAAAGTTCTGGTTTCATTCAATGCTCTGGTAGAGTCATAGTATGATCTGATGATTTCTGCATCAATATTTAGGGCCATCATCGCGATGAACACCAAATACATCAGGTTGATCATCTTCTGACGAGGGGTCTTTTTTCCTTGTGCCATTCTCTTTTCTTTGTTTTTTGATTAAGTAGTTAAATTTAGAAATGGTTTAGGAATTAAGACTTCATAGCAGTTAGCATACCACCATAAACTCTATTTAAATTATTAAGATTAGAAGTTAAACCTTGTAGTTCTTGATTGAATTTCTCAGACTGCTCTGCAGATTTCTGCATGTCTGCTACATATTTGTTAGCAAACTCAGATTGTTTTTTACCGCTTTCCAATTGCATTGTATAAAGAGCGTTCATACTTTCCATATGCTGCGCTGCTTTATTTAATTGGTCATTGTATTTATGAGTAGAAGCAGAAACATCAACAGTTTGGTTGATCTGATCTACAGAGTTTGAAAATTTATCAATTCCTGTTCTTAATCTTTCAAATAATTGAACATCTAATCTAGCATCTTCAAGCATTTTGTCCAATTTAGTAGAAAGAGAGTTTTCTAATTCAGCAAATTGAGCTGCAGCATTATTATTTCTAGAAGAAACATTAGAGTGTAAAGGATTTGGGTTAGCATGTTTATCTAATAACTCAGGATAAACATTTTCCCAAGCATAAGACTCTTCAGATTTTGGAGGGTCAAATGCAAAAATGATAAAGATAATCGCCTCAGTAATAAGCCCTACTGTAAGAGCGATATTACCATTAATTGGTCCCAAGGTAATGTGAGTAATTTTAAGCCAAGCTCCAAGAATTACAATTGCAGCACCGAATGAATAAAAGAAATTCATCCAAGCATCTTTAGTCTTAAACATATTGAGTTAGTTTTTTTAATGTTAAATAAAATTGTTATTGAAAAATTGTCTGATTAATTTCTGTTAACTCTTCTTGGCTTAACAGCTGCTTCAGGAATATCCTGTACAGTTCTGAATCCGATATAGCTTCTTGCGGAATCTTTTCTTTCCCAATCTCTAGCACCTGTCATCAGGGCATATCCTATATCTTTCCAAGATCCACCTCTTACAGATTTCTTCGTATCTTTTTTATCCTTAGTAGAAGGATTTAATGTAGAAGAGAATCCACCTGAAGAGTTGTTAAATGAAGATAATGTCCATTCAGAAACGTTTCCAGCCATATCAAATAACCCAAACCCATTTTTCTTAAATTTCTTAACTGGAGCTGTATATGTATAAGTACCTTTTTTCTCGTCTTCCATGTAGTTACCTCTCTTCGGTTTGAAGTTAGCAAGGTAACAACCTCTGTCATCCATTAAATATGGACCACCCCAAGGGTAAGTAGCATTTTGCATTCCACCTCTTGCAGCATATTCCCATTCTGTTTCTGTTGGAAGACGGAACTCTAATGGTCTTTGTTTTTTTCTTTTTAAACTTTCGTTGTAATCAGTTTTCAATTTAGATCTGAAGTTACAATAAGCTCTTGCCTGATCCCAGGTTACTCCAACTACAGGATAGTCTTTGTAAGCTTTGTGCCAGAAATACTGTTCAAACAATGGCTCATTGTAAGCAAAGTGGAAATCTTTTACCCAAACGGTAGTATCAGGATAGATCGCGATACTTTCGCTTTTCAGATAATTAGCTCCTCTTTCGTTATCAGCAACTGCAGCGTCCATATCTCCCCAACGGTAAGTATATTTAAGCTTGCTTACATCTAAAATTCTTTCGTTTCCAATTCTGGAAGAAGAAGGTAGATACAGAGATTCTAAAACTTCTGCGTATTCTACATCCGGATATTTTGTTGTGCTCCAATGCAAAGGAATTTTCCAATCCAATCTTTTGCTGGCATCATAACTTCCGTCTTCTCGGCCCCCCTGGCCTTCCATATATTCTTGATAAGGTGTTAAGTTTTCTTCTTTTTTAGCAAGATATGCATAGTCTCCAATGCTAGCTCCTTTACGTCCGCCTTCATCACCACCTTCTCCGGCAGCTTCAGCTAGTAAAGTTCTCGCAATAGAGTCTCTTACATAATTGATAAATACTCTGTACTCCGAGTTGGTAGTTTCTGCTTCATCCATGAAGAAAGAAGAAACAGTAACAGTCTTCAATGCTGACTTTTCAGGAGTATTTGTTGGATCCTGGTCTGCTAAACCAGCAACAAATGAACCTGCAGGAATTGCGACCATTCCGTATGGTCTTTCCGCAACAAATGATTTAGTTTTTTCTCTTGGTATCAATTCTCCTTTTGTTCCTGGCTTCCCTACAGAAGAGCTGCCACCACCTGAACAAGATACCGATGCTACCGACGCAGACAATAATAAAAGAAATATCCTTTTCATGTTAATTTTTATAATTAAGCCGTAAATATATAATTTTTTTAAGAAACTTTTAAGATTTTTTTTGAAATAACGGAAGAAATCTAAATTTATTTTATTTACAACAACTTTTTACTCCACGGTTACAGATTTTGCAAGGTTTCTCGGTTGGTCTACGTTGGCTCCTCTATATACTGCAATGTAATAAGCAAGCAGTTGCAGAGGTACGGAAGCAACAATAGGAGAGAAACACTCTGAAGTTTCAGGGATTTCAATAACATAATCTGCCATTTCACTCACCTGACGGTCTCCTTTATTCACTACAGCGATAATTTTTCCTTTTCTCGCTTTAATTTCCTGAACATTACTTACAATTTTATCATAGTGACCTTTTTTAGGCGCTATAATTACAATTGGCATGTTTTCATCGATCAGGGCAATCGGACCGTGCTTCATTTCTGCAGCCGGGTATCCTTCTGCATGGATGTAAGAAATTTCTTTTAGTTTTAATGCTCCCTCTAAGGCAGCAGGATAATTGTATCCTCTTCCTAAATAAAGGAAGTTGGTCGCTTTCACAAAATCTTTTGCAATATTCTGAGTCAGCTCATGGGTCGTATTCAACACTTCTTCAATTTTCTTAGGAAGAGCATCAAGCTCAGCAATTAAGCTCATAAATTCAGCATTTCCTAAGTTTCCGTTGTGTTTTCCTAATTTAAATGCAATTAAAGTAAGAATAGTAAGCTGTGCTGTAAATGCTTTTGTAGAAGCAACCCCAATTTCAGGACCAGCGTGTGTATATGAACCTGCATCAGTAATTCTTGCAATGGAAGAATCTACAACATTACATATACCATAAATAAATGCACCTTTTTCTTTTGCCAGCTTCAAAGCAGCCATCGTATCAGCTGTTTCTCCAGACTGAGAAATGGCAATCACCACATCTTTATCTGTAATGATAGGATTTCTGTATCTGAATTCTGATGCATATTCTACTTCAACAGGTATTCTTGCGTATTCTTCAATAAGGTATTCTCCGATAAGACCGGCATGCCATGAAGTTCCACAAGCAATGATGATAATTCTGTTAGCGTTTTTGAATCTCTCAAGGTGATCCCAGATCCCAGCCATTTTGATTACTCCTTCATCAACAAGAAGTCTACCTCTCATTGTATCATGTACAGATTTAGGCTGTTCAAAGATCTCTTTAAGCATAAAATGCTCATATCCACCTTTCTCAATTTGTTCAAGGCTCATTTTAAGCTCCTGAATTTCCGGCTCAATTTTAGAGTTATCATTGATGGTTCTTATATCTACTCCATTTTCAAGAGAGATCGTTGCCATATGTCCTTCTTCAAGATAAATGGCTTCTTTTGTAAATTCTACGAAAGGTGAAGCATCAGATGCAATAAAATATTCTTTATCTCCGATTCCTATGGCAAGAGGAGATCCTAATCTTCCTACGACCAATATCCCCGGATAATCTTCATGAAGTACAGTAATTGCATATGCTCCATATACTTCATTCAACGCATATCTTACAGCAGTTGGGAAATCTATTTCTGGATTAAGATCCATAAAATATTGAATAAGGTTTACCAATACTTCAGTATCTGTTTCCGATTTGAAGGTAAATCCTTTTTCAGTAAGCATTGTTTTAATGGTATCATAATTTTCGATAATACCATTATGTACAATTGCTATTTTTCCGTTGTTTGACAAATGCGGGTGGGAGTTTCTGTCACTTGGAACACCATGGGTAGCCCAACGGGTGTGTCCCATTCCAATTTTATACTTCCCTTTTAATTCTTTCGAAATATTCACCAAATCCTCGACCTTACCTTTTGTTTTTTCAACTTCCAGTTTATTATCTGGACCTTCTAAAACAATCCCGGCACTGTCATATCCTCTATATTCCAATCTTCTAAGACCATTGATTACAATTTCGTAAGCGTCTTGAAAACCTGTATATCCTACTATTCCGCACATATTATTTTGTCTAGTGTTTTTTTATTGTATTCTATTTTTTTGTAGCGTAAGTCACTTTCAGCTGGACTCTGTTCGCATTCGTTTTATCTGATGAACCTGTAAAAATAATTCTATTCATATCAAATGCTCTTGTCGTATTACGAACTCCTAAAAGGTTTCCTGTAGCATTTGCAGCAAATGTTCCAGCATTGATCCAAAGTGGTTTATTGGTTATCAGCTGTTCAACTCCATCAACTGTTTCTTTTTTTCCTTCAACAAGATCCTTGATTGTTTTTGTCACTACAAAATCGTAATAACCTTTACTCTCATTATAACTATATAAACCAAGCCCGGCTAACAAATCTGATGTAAAGGCCAGTTTTGAGAAATCAACAGTACCATCAGCTTTCATTGGATTCACTGCAAATCTGCGGTCTTCCGTTGAATTTGTATTTTTCCAGCTTGCCGGATCTAAATATACTCTGATCTTAGCACTTAGAATACCTGCTTTGTCTTTGTTATAGATGTCTCTAAGAGCAGCAATGGTAGCATCAGGAATTTTCACTACTGCAGAAGGACCTCCCATTCCCTGAACGTAAAGTTTCGCGTCCCCAATATCAGTATTAATTGATGCCAATGCGTTTGCTGAAGGAGTTCCACCTCTATTGTATTCATACTGCCCGATATGAGCATTAATACCTCCTACATTGAAAGCAAGCGTTGTTTGCGGTCTTGTAGTTGTTCCGTTATCTGTTTTATCATATTTATAATACATGATAAGCTGCAAGTCGTTAGGAGAGAACTGGTAAAGGTATTTATCAGTTTCATCCACAGAAATTCTTATCCCTTTAAAATATCTGATAAAGTTAGAAGCATCCTGAAGTTCAGGTTTTCCTTTTTTATCAAGAATATGAGTCTGGAAAAAGTCTGTATTGCTCAGTTTCATTCTGTATCCAAGATTTCCTGTAAATACAACAGAATTATCAGATTTTTTGGTAATAGATACAGAGCTTATGTTTCCGTTAAATACTCCTGAACCTAACAGTTCACCAGTACTTACACTCACATTGGAACGTTTAAAAATATCGTTGTTTGAGTCTAAGAACGTAGTAACTTCATGTACATTGATCTTCATTGATTTTGAAGCCCCTCCTATTTTACCGTATTTACGAACAGGATATGTTTTCTTCTCTATCGAAACCGCTGTAGCCACTCCATCTACGGGGAAATCACTTTTATCGAATGTACTAGTCTTTAATGAATCACTTTCAAAGAAATAAGTATTAGAAATAGTATTTGCTGGAGGTCTTACTACCAAAACAACAGAATCTACCTTTGGATTGGCACCATTAAAGTCAAAATTATCTACCGGCATTCTTAGCTGAGTAATGTAAGAAGCTTTCTGCATTCCGAAGTTGCCTTCTGTAAAAGCACCAAGCACACCTACTGTAAGGGCACCCCCACTTTCATTTAATCCGTTGATCAATCTGGCTGCATCACTTCTGATGGAATCATTATTATTGTAGTTGTATGCAACAACGTCATATGAAATTTCATTCCCTTGTGCTGCATCATTGTTAAATAACTGTTCTCCAAGAGAATCCGGATCAGGTTCGCAGTTATAAAGGATTGTACTTCCGAAAATCGCCAGTAAAAGTACGGCGAATGTCTTTTTAAGATTATGAGTCATTAAAAATGTGTTTTTAATAAAGTTGATTTATAGAATCTATATCCAGATATTCCGACTTTTGGATAGTTGTTTCGTTGAAAGCCTTATCCAGGTCTTCATCCAGAAACTCGTCACCTTTCACAACGGCATCTACATAGTTCATACTTTCGATAACAAAGCTTTTAATCGTTGGGTTATCTAACGCTTTTAATCCTGAAATATTATCGAACTTTAGTTTTTCGTCGATCTTTTTATCCAGGTCAGCATCTTTCTCATTGTAAAGAGAAAGTACAATTTTCGCGTCTTTGAAGTAAGTATCTGATTCGTAGTAAGTTTTAAGATAAATTGGAACAAAAGAAGACATCCATCCGTTCAAATGAATAACATCTGGTACCCAGTTTAGCTTCTTAATGGTTTCAATAACCCCTCTCGCAAAGAAAATAGCTCTTTCGTCATTATCTTCGAAAGGGTTTCCTTCATCATCGAAATAATATTGTTTTCTTTTGAAGTATTCTTCATTATCAATAAAGTAAACCTGAAGTCTTTCCCCCGGAAGAGACGCTACTTTAATGATTAGAGGCTGATCCAGATCATTGATAATGATATTCATCCCTGAAAGGCGGATTACTTCATGAAGCTGGAACTTTCTCTCACTTATTTGTCCAAATCTTGGCATAAAAACTCTTACATCATTGCCTTCTTGGTGCATCTTAAGTGCCATTTTGTTTACCACTGCAGCCATATTCGTGTCTTCTTGATATGGATACATCTCTGTAGTAATGTACAGTATTTTTTGATTCGGCATAAACTTTCTATCTAATTTTTGTAAAAATGCTTTAATGTGCAAAATTACAAAAAAACATCCAACATTATTTTAATTAACATTTTTTTACGAAAATTCCCTTTTCCAAATTATTAAAACTGCATATTATTATGCGATATTTTTACTATTTTTGAAATAGCATTAAAATAAACTATGGAAGTTATAAAAAACAGGAAAGTCCTTCAGGATTTCATTGAAAGACAGAAAGAAATGGGAAAAAGAATTGGCTTTGCTCCTACTATGGGTGCTTTACATAAGGGTCATCTTTCTCTGTATGAAGAGGCAAGAAAAGAGAATGACCTTGTTATTTCTTCAGTTTTTGTAAATCCAACCCAGTTCAACAATCCTGAAGATCTTGAAAAGTACCCAAGAGATATCAACAGAGACATTCTGATTCTTCAGAATTCAGGTCTTGTGGATGCTGTTTATATCCCTGAGGTAACAGATATTTACCCTGAAAAAGCTGAGAGCCAGCGTTATGATTTTGATGGATTGGAAAATGAAATGGAAGGAAAATCAAGACCGGGACATTTTGACGGAGTAGGAACTGTTGTAGAGGAACTTTTCAGACAAATAAAGCCCGATAATGCTTATTTTGGAGAAAAAGATTTCCAGCAGCTCGCTATTATTAAAAAAATGGTAGACAAGAAGCACATTCCTGTTAAAGTAACGGGAGTTTCTATTTACAGAGCAGAAAACGGATTGGCGTTAAGCTCAAGAAACCAAAGGCTTCATGAAGATCGAAAAGAAGCTTCTAAAGTGATTTATGAGACGTTAAAAAAAGTAAACGACTGGTTTAAAACCGTTACCATACCGGAAATCAAAGAAAGAGTTGCTGATATTTTCGACAACCAGCAGGGAATGAAACTGGAATACTTTCTTATAGCAGATGAAAAGACACTACAGGAAACAGATTTCTTCTACAAGGACAGAAATTTCAGAGCTTTTATAGTAGTAGTTGTGGACGGAGTGAGACTTATTGACAATATGCATTTAGATTAAAACATAAAAGAAAAATCAAAGGATTCTCCTTTTAATAAAATAACAAAAAGCAGCTCTGATCGTAATATATGATCAGAGTTTTTTATTTTTTATACCTTAAAATAAAGATTAAAACGGAGATATTGGCCTAATGCTAAGTATAATGTGATTATAATTGTATCTAAATATAAAAGAATATATGTACAGACTTTGATTAATAAAAAAAATCAAAGGCCTCCTGAGGGAAGCCTTTGAAACACCAAATCACAAAATATTAATATGAAAAAAATTTACTTTTCAGTAAACTTGTGACCCGGCTGGGATTCGAACCCAGGACCCATACATTAAAAGTGTATTGCTCTACCAGCTGAGCTACCGAGTCGGCCACAATTAAAATGAAATAAATTTCAATATTAATTATAAATTTTTCTTTGCAGTGCCTGCGACTGGACTCGAACCAGCACATCCTTAGGAAACCACCCCCTCAAGATGGCGTGTCTACCAATTTCACCACGCAGGCAATAAAATTACAAAATTTAGTAATTTTTATTGCTAGTGACCCGGCTGGGATTCGAACCCAGGACCCATACATTAAAAGTGTATTGCTCTACCAGCTGAGCTACCGAGTCGGTCACCTATTTAACAAGTTTTCATTAGAGTAATGTCCCTTGTTTTAAGTGGTGCAAAGATATGACTTTTTTCTTTATCTCAAAACTTTTTCGCAAATTTGTTTAAAAAAAATTCATGGTAATTTCATTGATCGGATACATGGGAAGTGGCAAATCTCACATTTCCAAAATATTAAGCGAAAAAATCAATTTTAAACTCATTGATCTCGATAAAGAGATTTCCAGAAGAAATAAATTAACCATTCCTGAAATATTTGAAAAGAAGGGGGAAATTTACTTTAGAAAGCTGGAAAGAGAGGCCCTGGAAGAGATATTGGCTTCGGAAGAAAATTTAGTTTTAAGTTTAGGTGGGGGAACTCCTGTTTATTATAACAACATGGAGATCATTAATCATAATTCTAAAAGTATTTTTCTGAGAACTTCTGTAGGTACATTGGTTGAAAGACTTTCAAAACAGAAGGAAAAAAGACCTCTAATTGCTAATATTTCTGATGAAGACCTCCCGGAATTCATCGCTAAGCACTTATTTGAAAGAAATCAATTCTACAGTAAGGCTCAGTTTAGCATAGGGACAGATTCCAGGGAACCGGAAGATATTGTTAACGAAATAGTAGAAAAGCTCTATCTCTAGAGCTTTTCTATTTTTATTTTAATCTTCCTTTTCATCCCCATTATTGGTCTCTCCAAAGAAATCATCCCAATCTGTAAAATCAGAAGCAATATCATTTCCTACATAGTCGTCCATTTCTCTTCGATCTTTCTTGGTAGGTCTTCCCTCCCCTTTGTTTCTGTAATAGTCTTGTGACATTTTGCGAATTTTCAGCAGTTCGTACTGTTCCTTATCGGTCACATCCTGGATATGAAGCGGGACTAATTTGGCTCCAATTCTACTTTTAGGTATCTGAATGACCTTTATTTTATAGTCAATTTGATTCTTACGGATTTTAATAGTATCTCCTTCTTTTACCTCCTTAGATGACTTTACGGCAGACGTTCCTATAGAAACTCTATTCTTTTTAATCTCCTCTGCTGCAATATTTCTCGTCTTATAAAAACGAATGCTCCATAAAAATTTATCTATTCTCATAATTTTTTATACTTTTGCCGTTATATTATTTGTAAAGTAATTAAAGTTTTTTGAAATGAAAAAAATATTTTTATATATCCTTGCAGGATCTTTGTGTTTTTCTGCTTGTAAAAAAGATGATGATGTGTCAACCTATGTAGAGCCGGAAGACATTACAACACAAAACACATATGATGATCAAGCCATTAAGAAGTTCATGAATGAAAACTATCTCGATGCACAGGGAAATATAAAAGCTTTCAGTTCTACGGATACTTCAGATGATAATGAAAAGAAATTATCTGACTTAGATTATAAAACACTTCCTTCGGGAACTATTTATATCATTAGAAACGGAGCGCAGCCTTCACCAGCTGATGAACAAGCTATTGGCAGCACAGATATTCTTAAAGTAATGATGAAAGCTACCACGTATCTTGCGATCAATACAGACGGACAGTCTTTATTTACTGCTGCTACAGATTTCATGAATACAGTAAACGGAACCGGAATTCCTGCAATTGATCCTAAATATTATTATACATCTCCAAATGATCCATTAATCAAAAATGCAACTACTGATGCTGCAAAACAGCAAAGTTATTATATGATTGAAGGTTTCAGTGAAGCGATGCAGAAGTTTAAAGCATTTAATAACTATCCTAGCGAAACGCCTTACAACTTACAGGGAGTAATTATTGTTCCTTCAAGAGCTGCTTTTGCAAGAGATCCTTACTTCCCTTACAATTATCCAGGGTACAGCCAGGTGATCTCATTGAGAAATAAAACTTTTGTTTTCAACTTCCAGGTATATAACAGATCAACAAGACCATAAGTTATAACATAAAGGTTTAAATAAAATAATAAATAACCCCCGCAATACGTATTGCGGGGGTTATTTATATCTCTATTGTGGCTAAAACTAAGGTCTTGCCTTTTGCTTTACATTTCCTAAAATATCCGGGAAGTAAAGGTCTGCAAGGTGATCAAATTCATCTCCTCTCATAAACATGGTAGCATCTACCTCTTCATAAGAGCTTCTTCCCGCAGCAGCAATCAGTTCATTACAGGTGTGAAGTGTATTTTTATGGAAGTGATACACTCTTTCTGCTTTATCAGTCACATCAAGCCCTTTAATAAGCATTTTATCTTGTGTAGCAACTCCTGTAGGACAGTTGTTGGTATTACATCTCAACGCCTGAATACATCCCAAAGAGAACATAAATCCTCTGGCATTGTTACACATATCAGCTCCCATTGAAATGGCTCTCAGAATATCAAGGCTGGTAAGAACTTTCCCGCTCGCAATCACTCTTAATTTACTTCTTACGTTGTAATTATTAAGTGTTCTGTTGACAAATATCAAAGCGGGCTCCAATGGCATTCCTACTCCATCTGAAAATTCCGGTGGTGCTGCTCCTGTACCTCCTTCTGCACCGTCTATGGTAATAAAGTCTGGATAAATTTTCAAAACATTCATTTGTACACAGATATCTTCAAACTCTTTGGTATCTCCGATACAAAGTTTAAATCCAACCGGTTTTCCTCCTGAAAGTTCTCTCAAATGCTGTACGAACCTCAACAGTCCTGCTGCATCAGAAAATGAAGTGTGTGAGGGTGGTGAAATAACAGTCATACCGGGTGTTACGTGACGAATTGCAGCAATTTCCGGAGTATTTTTCACGCCCGGAAGTACTCCACCGTGTCCCGGCTTTGCTCCCTGCGATAATTTGATCTCAACCATTTTCACATTGGGAAGCGTAGCATATTTTTTGAAGAGTTCAGGATTAAATTTCCCTTCCTCATCACGGCATCCGAAATACCCTGTTCCTATCTGCCAGCATAAATCACCTCCTTCCATGTGATGGGGTGAAACTCCTCCTTCTCCTGTGTTGTGATAGAAATTTCCTTTTTTTGCGCCTCTGTTCAGTGAAATCTGAGCTCTGTCGCTCAATGCTCCGAAACTCATTGCGGAGATATTAAGCAGAGATGCATGATAAGGCTGTGTACACTGCTCTCCTCCTACCCAGACTCTCGGAAGTTCTTCTGAAGGGGATTTTGCATAAATAGAATGCTTAATTCCTTCATATTTTCTGTGATTAACCTCCAGCTGTGTACCAAAAGCTACGGTATCACTTAAGTTTTTAGCACGTCTGTATACTGCAGAACGCTGATTTCTTGGAAATGGTTTCCCGTCTGTTTCCCTCTCAATAAAGTATTGTTGCATTTCGGGTGAAATGCTTTCGAAAAAATATCTGAGATATCCCAATACAGGAAAGTTCCTCAAAATAGCGTGTTTCGATTGGTAAGCATTGTAAACACCCAATGCATAGATTGCGGATAACAGTGTTGGTATCCAATAATGCGTTCTGATCAGCAGTGCTATAATCCATGTAGCAACTACTAATACAATTCCCCAAGATAAAAACTTATCTCTCATGAATGTAGTATTTAAAGTTTAAAAATAAATTTAGTGGAAATTTTGCAAAGAGCCTATGCTTTTGCTAAAAAATTTTGGTAGGAAGATTGCACTGAAACCGTGCCATCTGACAGGATTTTTTCTAAATTTAGAAATTCGATTTGATTGACGAATGCAGGATCAAAGTCTTTCTGGACTCTCACATAATTTTCTGTGAAGCCAAACATTTTCCCGTCTTTATTTTCATGCTCCCAAAGAACAGGAAGCGTTTTTCCAAGTTGTGTCTGATAAAATGCCATTTTCTTCTTTTCAGAGAGAATTCTCAGCATTTTATTACGTTTTTTTCTTTCTGGTATCGGAACTACTCCTTCCATATCAGCAGCTTCTGTATTTTCTCTTTCAGAATACGTAAATACATGAAGATAGGTAATAGGAAGTTCATTAAGGAAATTATACGTTTCCATAAACTTCTCCTCAGTTTCTCCCGGGAATCCTACAATAACGTCTACACCAATAGCCGCATCAGGCATTACCTCGCGGATTTTGTTGACTCTGTCATTATATAATTTGGTAAGATAACGACGTTTCATCTTTTTCAAGAGGTCATCGCATCCCGACTGTAATGGAATGTGAAAATGCGGAACAAAGCTTTTGCTTTTGGAAACCAGCTCAATGCTTTCATCTTTCAAAAGGTTAGGCTCAATAGAAGAAATACGGATTCTTTCAATTCCATCTACTCTATCCAATTCTGAAATAAGATCAAGAAACGTATGCTCATGTCTTTTATTTCCGAATTCACCTTTACCGTAATCTCCGATATTTACTCCCGTAAGAACAATTTCTTTGATGTCTTTTGCCGCAATTTCTGCTGCATTTCTAAGAACATTCTCAATAGTATCCGAACGTGAAATTCCTCTGGCTAATGGAATCGTACAGTAAGTACATTTATAGTCGCAGCCATCCTGTACTTTAAGGAAAGCTCTGGTTCTGTCACCAATAGAATAACTTCCGATAAAGAAGTCTGTCTCTTCAATTTCACATGAATGAACGACTCCTTCACTCTCAGATTTCTCTAAATCGTCAAGGTAGCTCAGAATATTGAATTTTTCTTTTGCCCCTAAAACAAGGTCAACGCCTTCAATCTGTGAAATTTCTTCAGGTTTCAGCTGTGCATAGCATCCAACAATGACTACCAGCCCTTCCGGATTGGCTTTCATTGCTCTTCTTACGTGAAGTTTACATTCACGGTCTGCATTTTCTGTCACAGAACATGTATTGATAACATACACATTCGCTTTTTCATCAAAGCTTACCTTATCATAACCTGCATCTGTTAATTGACGGGCAATAGTAGATGTTTCTGCAAAGTTTAGTTTGCAGCCAAGTGTATGAAACGCGGCAGTTCTGTGAAAAGTAGACATTTGTTACTCCTGAATTTTATGGGTGCAAAGATAGTAATTTTAATAAGAACGCAAGATCGATTCAATCTATTGTTTATATTCGTCCCTTACTTCGGGCTGTTTTGAAAACAGACGGGGGATGAATTGGGCTCCGGCTGACTATTGGAAATTTTGCTTTTCATTTCAGTATTAAACTCTTGAGAGCGGTTTTTTGCAATAGATAATGTACCCCAGTCTTCATTTTTCATCATTTTAGCAATATAAACAACCTGTCCAATATGATAGGGGTAATGAGCCAACTGTCGGAAAACAGCATCAATAACAGAATGTGCCTCTCCTCTTATATAAATTGTTGAGTAGATATTTTCATCATTTATCTGATTCAAAGCTTCAAAAAGACATTTCCAGCCTTTTTCCCAGTAATCAAGAACCTCATCTTTTGTCTTAAAAGTATTGACAAATTCTTCATCGCGATGACGCCAGGATTTCTCACCGTCTTCTGTCAGGAAGTTTGTCCATCTTGAAAGCATGTTTCCTGCAAGATGTTTTACGATAATGGCAATAGAATTACTTTCTTCGTTGTACTGCCAGAACATCTGCTCATCCGTCAACCGGTCAAATGTCTTATCACCAAGTGATTTATAGTATTCGAATCGTTTTATAAACAGGTCTTTCATTCTTTCTATTTTGATCCCTAATTTAATAACTTTTAAAAATAAAAACCACTTCAATGAAGTGGTTTTATCTATGTATTATATTTTTTGTTACTCTCTGTTTTTTACTAATACCCAACCTGTAAATTTGATTGCCGTATTCTTTTTATCATTTTCATTCCATGTGATAGAATACCAATAGGTTCCGGTAGGCACTACTCTTCCGCCCTGAGTACCATCCCATTTATAACCATTTGATTTGTCTGCCTGGAAGATTTTATTTCCATATCGGTCAAAAACATTCATGATCAGGTTCTGTTTTCTTGCTAACGCGGAATAATCTATTACATCATTCATCCCATCTGCGTTAGGGGTAATCACGTTGACCAGATTAGGGACAACAATTCCTATCTCTATTGGATCACAGTCGTAAGCATCTTTTACTAATACTTTATGGTCTCCTCTTGAAAGATTATTGAAAACATTGGAATCCTGCCAAATAATATTATCCATTGAATATTTATAAGCCGGGGTTCCTCCTATTACAGATATCGTCACCGTATTATTGGAAATATCAATACCGGAAACAACAGGCTGGTCAGAAGGCAGTACTTTTACAGTTTGTGTGGTAATACACTCTCCGGTTTTAAGTTTCACCCAATACACTCCGATTCCTGCTTTAATAGTTCGCGTCGTAGCTCCGGTACTCCATTCATAGCTTTTAAATCCTGCTCCCGCATCCAGTGTGGTCTGATCTTCTGCACAAATGGTTACATCTTTCAGAGTATCAGAATATACCGGTGCAATAACGACTAAAGTAATTCTGGCTACTGTATAACATCCCTGAGCATTAGAAACTCTTACGTATACAAATCCATTAGGAGCAATATAATTAGTAGGGGTAAGAATCTCATTAGTCTGACTGACAGCATCCGTCAATGAAGGGTAATATTTTTTTGTTGGATTTGTCTGACCCGTTACTGAAGCATTCACAAGATTGAAAGAGGCAGTAGATGGATTGGATTCGATGAAACATGATCTCAAGGTGACCTCATTCACTACCACTACCGGATAGAATTTCAAGGTAATCTGAGCAACGGCAGTACAGCCAAATTCTGATATGATCTTTACATAAATAATCCCTTCTGCAGAGACAAACGCCATAGGAGTGGTAATTTCATTGATCCCGGCGTTAAGATCTGCCATCGTATGATAATATTTTTTAGTAACGTTTGGATTGTTAATAACATCTGCTGTCGTCAAATCAAACAAGGCTGTTCCTGCATTATTATTGTTACATTCGGTCAATGTTACATTTTTAGCTGTAATAGAACCGTCTTTGAATTTAAATTTTCCAACCTGTTTGCATTTATTAAGTGGATTGGTCGCGTTCGTTGGATCGGTATAATTGATACTGTAATAATAAACAGTAGTTGTATTTACCGTTATTGGAGCTGTAATAGGATTATTTCCCGTTAAGGCATCATTCTGAGTCAGATGATAGCTTACATTAAAATTTTGATTTCCGTTAAGAATTCCCATAGACAGCGTAGAAAAATCAAATAAAGCTGTAGGAGAACATATTACAACTTCTCTTGGGTCTGCAGGGTTCGCAGCCGGAATCCCAGGAGGATTAAACGGCTGGGTCTGAATACCCGGATCTGTGAACGGAGAAGCCAGTGTTGCTGTTCCTCCCCATGTCAAAGAAAATGGAGCTGTCGTAGAACTCGTTGCACTCACCCAGTTATCAATGAATAAATAATAGGTTTGCCCCGGTAAAACATCCAGGTATTTACAGTAAGGTGTAAGAGAACCTCCGGCAGCACTCAGAATGGTGCTTGTCATATTTAATCCTGTAGCAGGACCTGGGCCGATAACCGTTGCCGCATTACAACGTATTGGTGATCCCAAACTTCCACAGGTTACATTAGGACCAAAAATAGCCCAATCGTAATCGGCATCAGGGTTATTCGGAACAAGATCAAAAGTAAGTGTACCTCCGGTAGCAATCGTAATTTTATACCAAATTGAGTTGTGCTCTCCAGTAAAGTCTATACAGCTTCCTGAATTGACAAGCTCTTTTATGTTACCATATCCTGTAGGGCTGTAGGTGATATTTGAGTTTCCGCAAACAGACAATGCAGTGGCACAATCCGCTTGAGCATAGAAAGTATGAGAGATACACAGAAGTATGAAAAGTAAAAGTTTTCTCATATATTAATGTTTTTATGGTTACATTAGTGAGGCATCATATTGATAGTCAATGCACACCAAATATACCTATATTTTAATTACAAACAATGAAATCAGAATAATTTTAAATTATTTCAAATTAAAACATTAAATAATTAAACATATAACAAAAAAACCATCATTTTATACTGGTAATATTCCCACACAGGTTTTCGAGGTGGAGTATTTTATCGAAAGGACTTTTCACTTCTTTCAAATGCTCTTTATCCTGAATAAAAGTATATCTGGAAGCAATAGAATTCATATCAGAAACAATCACCAGCCAGCATTCATCCACTGAGGTGTCGTAGTAGGGAAATTTTTCGTTCTTTTTTTCTATGAGTTCCAGAATCTTTTCTGAGCAGAGTTCATCAAAAAGATTCATATTGTATTCATGCGTGATAAAAACATTTCTCCGGTGAAAGGATTTTCTTATACTCTTTACACAGCCTACTCCCTTATTCCGCTTGATACTTTTATAGATACTGATGATATTATCCTGCTGTACTTCCAGGTTATCAAATTTAGTTTCCGGATAGAATTCTAAAAAATAAACACCACGATATTTCGTAGTGTCTTCCTGTTCTAATAATATTTCTGCCTGACGAAACATCTTATTCAAAGTACTTTCTACTTTCTTCATTTCCAGATGATTGATCACTTCAGTCAGTTCTATTCCAATTTTTTTGTCGTTTAATTTTGCGATAAAGTCTGGACTCTCGCAGGTAAGGTTTTCAAATTTAACTTCGGGGAAATGATGCATAAAAGAGTTGAGAAGAAGGATCTCCGACTTCTTTCTGTATTTTTCACGATCATGAAGCAGAGATTCGTCTATGGTACGGTGATATTTCTCCATGGGCTTTTTTTTCAAATGCCGATTCAGATAATATAAACTCAGATTCTTGATCAGATCTTCCTCAGAAAATGTCTTTTTCATGTGTGATTTTTTTATTTAATTAAGAACACATGCTGCCATTGGCTTTCACCACTAAAAGTTTTTGATAATCAAAATTTTACACTCTTAAAGGTAAGTAAAAAAAGCATTCAATACTTCATTTTAAAATTAATTTATCTGTTAATTAATGTAAAGTTTATTTTCATTATTAATACCTTTGGCTTTTTAAACACAAACACACATTTATGGATTTTAGGAATTTCAGAATACCCTACAACATCAATCCTCAATATTCAAAAAAAACCGCTTATTTCTCGATGGAATTTGCTCTTGAGCAGGTTCTGAAAATATATTCGGGAGGGCTTGGCTTTTTAGCAGGATCTCATATGAGAAGCGCCTATAATCTTAAGCAGGATCTTATCGGAATCGGTATCCTATGGAAATTCGGTTATTATGACCAGGCAAGAAATCATGATCAGACTTTACAGCCGGTATGGACAAGGAAAATGTACAGCTTTCTCGAAGACACCGGAATAAAATTTCAAATCGAAATTCACAGTGCTCCTGTCTGGGTAAAAGTATGGTACCTTGATCCTGAAATTTTCAATACGGCCCCTATGTTTTTTCTTTCAACAGATGTTCCGGAAAATGATCATGTTTCCAAAACAATCTGCCACAAATTATATGATGCGAATGAGTCTACAAAACTGGCACAATATATTTTATTAGGAAAAGGAGGTGCAAAGTTACTGGATGAAATGAATACTGAAAGGGATGTTTATCACCTTAATGAGGCCCATGGACTTCCTGCAGCATTCCATCTGTTAAAAAAGTACAACGGAGACTTGAATAAGGTTAAAGAAAAATTGGTTTTTACCACCCATACTCCTGAAGAAGCGGGTAACGAAAAGCACAGTTTCAGACTATGTTATGATATGTCCTATTTCTCCGGCTACAGCATGGAAGAAGTAAAAAATATTGAAGGTTCCGACGATGACCGTTTCAATCATTCTCTTTGTGCATTAAGAATGGCAAGAATCGCCAATGGAGTTTCCCAGCTTCATGGTGTCGTTTCCCGAGCGATGTGGAGTAAATATCCGGGAATCTGCGAAATCACATCGATCACCAATGCCCAGGAATTTAAATATTGGTCAGATAAGCCTTTATACAACGCAAAAGATGAAAATGATGCAACGGTTTTCGATTACCGCAAAAAGCATTTAAAGAAAAAACTGTTCAGCATTGTAGCAGACCAAACAGGAAATTTATTTAATCCCAATATTTTCACCATTGTCTGGGCCAGAAGATTTGCAGGCTATAAAAGAGCAGATCTTCTTTTACATGATAAAGAAAGATTCTACAGACTTTTGAATAATCCAAAATATCCCGTACAAATCATTTGGGCAGGAAAACCTTATCCAATGGACTATTCGGCTATTTCTACCTTTAATACACTGGTGGAAGAAAGTAAAAACCACAAAAGTATAGCCGTTCTTACGGGTTATGAACTTTCTTTAAGTAAATCTTTAAAACAGGGTTCTGATCTGTGGCTTAATAATCCTAGGGTTCCAAGAGAAGCGTCTGGTACTTCCGGTATGACTGCAGCGATGAACGGGTCTGTCAATTTATCCACAGATGACGGATGGATTCCAGAATTTGCAAAACATAGAGAAAACTCTTTCGTAGTTCCAAAAGCTGATTATCAGAATATGAGCATCTACGAACAGGACAATTATGATTTAAACAAATTATATGAAATTCTTGAAAATGAAATTCTTCCGATGTATTATGACAATCCAGATCAGTGGAGAAAGATCCAGCACAACGCTATGGATGATGTGAAAGATCATTTTAATAGTGACAGGATGGCGGATGAATATTATAGAATTCTTTATAATGAAGCGAAATAGTAATTTTGCTTTCTATAAAAAATGCCTGGAAAAAATTTCCAGGCATTTTTTATAAGTTTATTTACTTTTTTTCTTTGCAGGTACTTTCAGGCCTTCTTCTCTCGCTTCAGAAATACCAATGGCAATGGCTTGTTTTCTATCGGTCACTTTCTGTCCGGAAGAAGATTTAAGTTTCCCTTCCTTGAATTCGTGCATTACTTTTCCTACTTTGTCCTGAGCTTTTTCTGAATATTTAGTCTTGCTCATGATGAGATTTTTTTTTAAGATTTTGGCAGGGATACCCCTAATTCATATACGCAGGCGTGCTTCAAATATTTTGAACGCTCTCTCGATGTTACCGACTCAAAATGATCATTCTTGATTACAATGATCGGATCTTCTATATTTTCAATTTCAAAATTGGCAAAATAGCGCTCATCCGGGCTGGTCTTATCATTTTTAGCCTTTATTTTCTGCAGTTCATCTGCATATTTTCTGAATCCGGGGTCTGAGGAATGGATAAATTTGTATTCATCACCTGCATATACATAGTAATGAATCTTTTTCTCAATTAAACCTCCTTCATCTGTAATTTCGGGATTATCATTTCCATCTCTAAATACTACTTCCACCAATGTACCTCCTTTCTTATGAGCACATTCTTCGGCATCATTAAAACTTGAAAAACCTGTATAAACAATCTGGTCTTTCAATACATAACGGTTTAGTTTCTGGTTATATGCATTTGTTTCCATAATTATTATTGAATTTGATTTATAATTATTACATATTCAATTTTTTTGCCAAATTGCCTTTTTTCTGAATTTCATTACTGAATATTTTTTATTACTTTAGAGTTGAAAAACTAAAAATATTTACCATGAAAAATGTCAAAAAAATGTCAAGATTACAATTAAAGGAAGTACACGGAGGTGTTTTACCCGGAATGAGAAGATGTGTAGACGAAGTTACCTGTAAGCTAAGAACCTGGTGGATTGGAGGAGGATTAGATTCTCCCTGCACTGCTACGTACCCTTTCTGTGCGCCTGAAGGATATTACCCGCCAGAAACCGGAGATCCGGGAACGATGCATGAAGCTTAATGACAATACAGAATCAGGACTTGAAGTCCTGATTTTTATTTTATATGGTTATATAAGTAAGAATTATTAAATTTGGAAGTATTAAAATTAGAAATGAAAAAACTCCTCTTAACTCTTACTGTTGCAGCTGTATTCCAAAGTGTATCAGCACAGGAAATCACTTTAGATAAAATATATTCAGGATATTACCGTGGAAAAGGGATCGCAGGGATCACTTCCATGAAAAACGGTGAAAATTATCTGGTCATCGAATCATCGGGAATTGCAAAATATTCTTACAAAACTTCTCAGAAAGAGGGAAATCTTGTAAACGGAAGATTTGAAAGCTATATTTTTTCTGATGATGAATCTAAAATCCTTTTACAGACAGGAAGCCAGCCTATCTACAGACATTCTTTTCTTGGGAAGTTTGATGTAAAAGATTTAAAATCCGGAAAAGTAATCAGCCTGAACGATGGTAAAACAGTTCAGGAACCAACATTTTCACCAGATGCAACGAAAGTAGCATTCATTTCTGACAACAATTTATTCTATCAGGACCTTTCCTCAGGAAAAATCACCCAGGTTACTACTGATGGTAAAAAGAATTCCATCCTGAATGGTTTGGCAGACTGGGTATATGAAGAGGAATTCGGACATGCAAGACAGTATGAATGGACCAAAAATTCTGATGCCATCGTGTTTGTAAAATCTGATGAAAGCCAGGTTCCGGAAATCTATATTCCGATCTACGGAAAAAGTCTTTATCCGGCTGAAATGCGTTATAAATATCCAAAAGCGGGTGAGAAAAACGCTGTAGTTTCTGCACAGTTGTACCGTCTTGACAATGGGAAAACAACACCGCTGAATTTAGGTTCTTTCAAAAATTATTACATCCCGAATGTATTCCAGACAGCAAAAGCTGATGAAATTGTTTTAATTACTTCTGAGAGAATTCAGAATGCTTCAGATATTTTAAAAGTAAATACAAAAACAGGAGCGGTTCAGAAATTATTCACCGAAACGGATGATAAATGGATCGATACCGATAGCCCAACTCTTGAATTCCTTGAAGATGATTCTTTCCTTTGGGCTTCTGAAAGAGACGGAAACCGCCACCTTTACTGGTATGACAAAGATGGTAAGCTTAAAAAGCAAATCACAAAAGGCAACTGGGAGGTAACTGACTATTATGGATTCAATCCAAAATCAAAAGAAATTTACGTTCAGACTACCGAGAAAGGAAGTATCAATAAGGTTGTTTCCAAAGTAAATATTGAAAGCGGAAAAGCTCAGCTGATCTCCAATGCGGAAGGAAATAATTCTGCTAACTTCAGCAAAAACTATAATTATTTTATTGAGACCTCTTCTACTGCATCAAAACCTTACACTTATGTTTTAAAAGACGGTAACGGAAAAGTGGTAAAAGAACTTCAAAATAACAACGATCAGCTACAGAAATTAAAAACGGATAATTTTGCTGAAAAAGAATTCATCACGATTCCAAATGCTGCAGGCGATCAGATGAACGCGTGGATCATGAAGCCTAAAAACTTTGATCCTAATAAAAAATATCCTCTGTTTATGTTCCAGTACTCAGGACCGGGCTCTCAGCAGGTTGCGAACTCATGGGATAACGGAAATGCAATGTGGTTCAATCATCTTGTGCAAAAAGGATATATTGTAGCTTGTGTAGACGGACGTGGAACCGGTTATAAAGGAGCTAAATACAAGAAAGTAACCTACATGAACCTAGGAAAATATGAGATTGAAGATCAGATCACTGCAGCAAAGTGGCTTGGAAACCAGTCTTATATTGATAAAAGCAGAATCGGAATGTTCGGATGGAGCTTCGGTGGTTATATGACCAGTTTGGCAATGACTAAAGGAGCAGATGTTTTCAAAGTGGGAATTGCTGTAGCACCGGTAACCAACTGGAGATATTATGATTCTGTATACACGGAAAGGTTCATGAGAACACCTCAGGAAAACCCTGATGGATATGATAAAAACTCACCAACAGAATATGCCAATCTGTTGAAAGGAAAATTCTTACTGATCCACGGAACGGCTGATGATAACGTTCACTTCCAAAACTCTATGGAATTCTCTGAAGCTTTGATTCAAAACAAAAAACAGTTTGATTTCATGGCTTACCCTGACAAAAACCACGGAATTTATGGTGGACAGACAAGACCGCAACTGTATCAGAAAATGACGGACTTCATCCTGAATAATTTATAATCAATCTTACAGATTAAAAATAAAAAATACCTTTCAAGCTTTGAAAGGTATTTTTATTTAGTACTATAAATTTATCAAGGATATTTTACAGCTTTATCAAGTTCTATAGGATTATTAAAGGCTTTTAATTTTTTTCTTTCGTTGGCCTCAGCGGGTTTCAGTTCCTCTTTTGTAAGGATCGTCCCATCATCAAGCTGTAATTTCTTTCCTTCAGGTAAAGTCAGTCTTCCATTCATTATATATTTGAAAGGGTTATCATACAACTCTAATCTCAATTTATTCAATTTAGCATGATCCACAGGAATTGCTCTGGAAATAGAATTCTCTAAAGAAATCCGTTTGTATGAATCCTGAATTTTTTCACTTTTAATGATTTTGAAATAATAGTTCTTTTTCACATCATATAATTCCATAATCAATCCGGGTAAACCATTAAATTTATACGGTCCATAAGGAATTGGGATATCTTTGGAAAACCATGCTACCCAACTTCTTCCTCCAAACTCAGTTACCGCTTTTTGAACCTGGTACCCACCAAATGTTTTGGTACTGTCTGAAATTTTCCAGTTCTGCTGTGCCTTTTCATTAATTTTATAAAAATTCACATCCCCTATATATTCATAGTTCTGATATTCATTGCTATTATTTTTTTTTATCAGAAATGAAGTCAGTTTGTACCCTTTATAGCCGTATTGATTTTTAGCTGCAAATAATGAATCATTGACATAATAGAATCTATTATAATAGGCGATATCATCGGGTGTAGTATCAAGATTAAAATTTTCCTTTATTAGGTTTTCAGAAGTAGAATCCTTCTTAGAAGTTACTTCATATATAAATCTGTTACTTTGTGAAAAACAAATAAATGTTCCAAATAATAAAAATAGTAGCTTTTTCATAATTTAATGTTTATCCCATCATCTCTGATATGAAATATTCAAGATCTGCCCTGTCATATTCTATAGGATATTGATATCCGTTAATAAAAATATCCGGTGTAAAATTAATATCATTGATGTTTCTCCATTTTTTCTGATTATTTAAGATAGAGATGACATTCTCCTGATTTTTAAACAAATGAGAATACTTGTTGTTCCAATTATTAATTTCTTTTTTATCTGTTCTTATATTGTACCACTCTTCCAGTGCCACAAAAAACATTGTTTTATCTTCCGAGTTTTCATAGATACAGGCCATATTTATATATGTAGAACGTAATTCCTCAGAAAAATTGTCCAGATCTGCATCTAATACCAGTCGAATATTAATTTTATTGCTGTAGTTATATATGATCCTCATAAATGTAGGATAAAATTCTTTACAATATTTACACGAAGGATTGGTCACTAAAGTTAATGTTAAATTTGAATCAGCAGTTCCAAAATTAAAAGAACTTAAAAAATCATCATTAAGTGTTTTCTTTTGAATTGCAAGATTATTTCTAAAGAAAGTATAATTCTTTTTAAACCTTGAATTTTTTACAATCTCTTCTTTCAGTTTATTATTCCAGTTTATTTTTTCCTTTAAATAAAGAAGAAACAAAGCAGAAGCCAAAACAAAGAGCCCATACAAAACAATAGAAAACGGATTGATCTTTACAAATGGGTTCGGTAAAAAGAACAAAAGAGCCAGCTGGGCATACACACAGACTATGATACCAATACAAACCGGACATAGTTTTTTAATAACAATAATCTGGTAGTACAATGAAACAAATGAAATGGGTATAAAAAGGTAAAATATATACTTATATATAAAATAATAAAAACTCAGATCTTTGTAAATAGCTAAAACTATAAAACTAATAATTTGAGAGAAAAAGAATAATAAAGAGATCTCAGATATATCGAAAAATTTCCACTTCTTATAATTAAATACATAATCACAATCTGTTTTCAACATTTTATTCTGACATACCCCTAAAGGTATGATTGTTCCCTTACCATGAGTTTTTTTGTAGGCTTCATAAGAAAAAAAAATCCCTAAAAATGAAAGCGATAAAAATGCGATCCCTGTATACAAGAAAGAAAAATCCAATAATAAAACAGATAATACGAGAGCACCCAATAAAATAGCACTCCATAAGAAAAGGTTATTTTTCTTCTTTTCGTTATAAAAGCTTTCTGATTTATCAACTAATAAAACAACATTAGACGCTGAAATATCATAGTTTTTTTTGTCTTCTAATTTAAAGCCTTCATCATTAATAGAAATAAAGTTTTTGGGCAACAATTCAATATCTTCTTCATCTATTTCAAAAACAGAACAATCAATATTAAAAAAATGTAGCGTATCGGAAAAAGACAGAATATTAGGAAATTCCGGATGACCATTTAATTGATATTCAAACTCATTCTTATCAACATGAATATCAATAAGACTTAAATAGCTGGTTAATATATTAGTATTTTTTGACATAAATATAAAAGTTAATCAGCAATAGAAATTCTATTGCTGATTATTTTTAAAGGTTGACTAACAGCAAGAACCTCCGCATCTTGCACTACCATCTCCAGCACAGCCAGCTTGTACACAACCGCACTCTACTTCTCCACCTCCAATTCCAATTGGTCCTGGCCCTTGAATGATTTTTCCTCCTTTAAGTGATCTTAACTCATTTCTTGACAAACTTGCTTTCTTAATTTTTAAAGAATTGCTTTTCATAATGTTTTAATTAAATATTCTGTGTCATTATTGACTTTTCAAAACTATAAATTAAATCTTCCAATAAAATAAATAGTCCAGGCATTTTTCTGGTATATTTCTTGCAAAAGTTGTACATGTTTTGCATATTTGTAATAGACATTAAGAAATAATGAAGCAAGAAAAACTAAAAAACCTACGAAAACTCAAAGGCATCTCTCAAGAGAAGATGGCGAAAATTTTATCTACTGATCCTTCAAATTATTCCCGGAAAGAACGGGGTGAAGTAAGGATACATGAAGATGAATGGAAGAAAATAGCTGAATCGCTCAGTGTTCCTATTTCTGATATTAAAGAAGAGGAAGAAAGAGTAATCAGTAATAATAATTCCACATTCAAAGATACTTCCCAATATCAGTACACTCAAAACTTCAATTCTTCATTAATTGAAAATTTACAAGACTATATTGGCTTCCTAAAACAAAAGATTAGTGAATTAAATGAAGAAAACCAAGTACTAAAATCTCAAAATGGATTTTAGCCCATAGATTTTTCTATAATAATCTAATTGTATAGTATCATTTATGAATAATTAATGTCCCTTTCATTTTTCATGAGAGGGATTTCTTATTTATTTCATTAATCGTTTAGGCAAGTATTATTTATTTTATCAATTAAAATTAAAAACTTATTTTTGGGAAATTTGAAAATTGAATATATGAAGACTAAACATCCTAAAGGGCTGCCCTTTCTCTTTTTTACAGAAATGTGGGAGCGTTTCGGGTACTACCTGATTCTTGGAATCTTTGTTCTGTATGTTATTGAGCCTACCGGAATGAAAGGAGGGCTTGGGCTGCCAGACAAAACTGCTGATGACATTTTCGGAACCTATATTGCACTAACTTATCTGACTCCATTCATTGGAGGATTCCTTGCAGACAGAGTTTTAGGATATATCAAATCTATTTATATTGGTGGTTTTTTAATGGCTGCAGGATATATAGGAATGGGTGTTTTTAAGGATTTACCTTTGTTTTATACCTCGCTGGCTTTAATTATTATTGGAAATGGTTTCTTTAAACCAACTATTTCGACCTTATTAGGAAATCTTTATTCTGAAGAACCTTATAAAGCCAATAAAGACTCCGGGTATAATATTTTCTATATGGGAATCAATATCGGAGCATTTATCTGTAACATTATTGCAGCTTTCATGCGTAACAAGTTCGGTTGGGGCGAGGCTTTCATCACTGCTGGAGTCGGAATGCTTATTGGTATGGTTATTTTTACGATCGGAAGAAAGCACTACATTCATGCTGCACAGATGAAACCTGTACAGGAAGGAGATACAAAGCTTTCAGAAATTATGCTAAAAGTATTTGTTCCCGCTATAGTTGCCGGTGCAATAGGCTGGTTTATTCCCAACAATATCTTCGGAAGTGACAGTACGGATGCCTTTATCTTTGCATGCGTTCCTGTAATTTACTTTTATGCCTCTCTTTACTTTAAAGCTAAACCTGACGAAAAAGCACCTATCGGAGCATTACTTTCTGTATTCCTGATCAGTATGTTCTTCTGGGCTGTTTTCAAGCAGAACGGGACAGCTTTAACGAGATGGGCAAATTATTATACGGACAGAAGTGTTCCTGCCTCTCTTGAAAAGCCATTGGAAGGAATCTATATGGTGGAAGGAAAAAGCTATGAGAACAAAGAAACTCCTGTTTATGACAATCAGTTCCGTTCTCAAAAGGATGACAAAGGAGAAACGAAAAAGGAAACAGGAAAAGATGTTTACTTTAAAAACATTTCGCCTGAACAGCGTGCCGCCCTTGAGAAAAATCCAGAGAGCAAAGTATACCTTTACAATACTGAATTATTTCAGTCTATCAATCCGTTCTGGGTTATTGCACTGACCCCTGTTATTGTAGGATTCTGGGCCTTGTTGAGAAGAAAAGGAAAAGAACCACTGACCCCTACAAAAATTGTCTTAGGGCTTTTTATATCAGGACTTTCCTGTCTGGTGATGGTTTTAGCTGTCATGGCTGGAGATAACGGAACAGTAAAAGTTTCCCCTCTATGGCTGGTAGCCAGTTATGGTGTCATTACCATCGGTGAATTATGTCTGTCTCCAATGGGACTTTCCTTTGTATCGAAACTGTCTCCTGCGAGGATTACAGCATTGATGATGGGAGGTTTCTTCCTGGCCAACTCTGTTGGTAATAAGCTTTCAGGAATCTTAGCAAGTACGTGGTACAATTACGAAAACAAGACCAATTATTTCCTTGTGAATTTTGCTTTGTTAATATTTGCTACACTTTTAGGTCTTTCTATGTTAAAAAGACTGAACAAAATCATGAAGGAAAAAGGGCATTAATCCCTGATATTATAACGATTAGCAAGCTGCGGAACTCCTCCGCAGCTTTTTTATTTAAAAATAAAATTAAAACCTTGCCAAAAACCTAAAATAAACTATATTTGTCAGTCTTAACAAAAATTAACAATAGAAATGGATAATATTGAAGCATTGAGTCCGAAACCGGATGAATTTGTAGAGAGTAAGAATTCCAGGCATCCTAAAGGATTATGGGTTCTTTTCGGAACAGAAATGTGGGAGCGTTTCAACTTTTATGGAATGAGAGCTCTTTTGACGCTCTTCATGGTAAATTCCTTATTAATAAAAGAAGCTGATGCAGCGATCATCTATGGTGGATTTCTAGCTTTATGTTATTTAACACCTCTTTTAGGAGGGTTTATTGCTGATAAATATATTGGAAACAGATTTGCCATTATCATTGGTGGGTCATTAATGGCTATCGGTCAGTTTCTATTATTCATCAGTGCTTCTACCTTCTCGGCAGATTTGGGGAGTTCCAAAATGATTATGTGGCTGGCTTTATTCGTTATTATTTTTGGTAACGGATTCTTCAAACCGAATATTTCTTCAATGGTAGGAAGTCTTTATCCAAAACAGGAAAAGTCTAAACTGGATTCTGCTTTCACCATTTTCTATATGGGGATCAACATCGGAGCCTTCCTAGGTCAGTTTATCTGCCCATACGTAGGAGATGTAAAAGATGCTGCAACGGGAGTAAGAGATATTTTTGCTTTCAAATGGGGATTCTTAGCAGCTTCTATTGCAATGGTAATCGGAACAATAACATTCTTTATCCTTAAAAACAAATATGTAGTAACTCCGGAAGGAAGACCTATCGGAGGATTGCCTAAAAACAATACAAGTGCAGACTTCGAAGAAGGAGAAACGCAAACGGCTAAATTCTCAGGTCAGTCTTTAGGAATTACCGGGGGGATATTTATCATTCTCTTCTTTGCTTTCAGATATCTTCTTGTAGGAGAATTTGGATTTAAAGCAGTAGAAATGGGCCAGCTAATCAAAGGAATTATTTATCCTTTCATCTATGCAGCGGGTATTTCTTTAGCATTCCTGATCATGTCTTCTGCTGAAAACAAGATTGAGAAACAAAGAATCTGGGTAATCTATATTGTATCGTTCTTTATTATTTTCTTCTGGGCTGCATTCGAGCAGGCAGGTTCATCTTTAACATTTATAGCAGATAACCAGACAGACAGAAATATTTTTGGATGGAATATGCCTCCTTCAATGGTTCAGATCTTTAACGGAATTTTCGTAGTTCTATTAGCAGTTCCTTTCAGTTTATGTTGGGATAAGCTAAGAGCAAAAGGAAAAGAACCGGTATCTCCATTCAAACAAGCGATGGGATTAGCATTAATTGCTCTTTCTTATTTCATCATTGCACACAATGTAAAAGATCTTGGAAACTCGGGCTTATTAGCAATCAAATGGTTAATGCTTTTATACTTCATCCAGACTTGTGGTGAGCTTTGTCTTTCTCCAATTGGATTATCATTAGTAGGTAAACTGGCTCCAAAAAGATTTGCTTCATTATTGTATGGTGTT
The DNA here is from genome assembly GCF_003852415.1 of Chryseobacterium sp. KBW03. Taxonomy (NCBI): domain Bacteria; kingdom Pseudomonadati; phylum Bacteroidota; class Flavobacteriia; order Flavobacteriales; family Weeksellaceae; genus Chryseobacterium; species Chryseobacterium sp. KBW03. Next base: position 211,245 of record NZ_QAJO01000002.1, read on the forward strand.
TTCTTTATCTCTAATGCTGCCGGATATGCTTTGGCAGGTTCATTGGGAGCACTTATCCCTGCAACAGGTGATAAATTCAAAAAAGCTCAAGAAATAGGAGTTAACCTTCAGGATGTTTTAGATAAAAAAGTAACTCTAACCGCTGACCAGGTAGCTGCTTTTGATAAAGCTCAACTTCCTTTACACAACCCTACTTTTGTAGGATTTGAAATTCATAACTTATTCGAATTCTTCATGGTATTCGTAGTACTTTGTGGTATCGCTTCTGTGATTTTAGGTTTAATTTCACCTATCTTAAAGAAAATGATGCACGGTGTAAACTAACTGCATTAACAAAATATGAATAAAACCTCTGCTAAGTCAGAGGTTTTTTTTATTTTCGTATGATGGAAATTTCCGAAGATTCTTTATTCCAATCCGTAAAGGAAATTGTTAGACAGTCGCGCGAAAAGGTTTTTCGAATTGCGAATTCTACGCTACTGCTTACCTACTGGCAGATTGGAAAACTTATTGTAAAAGATGAACAACAGGGAAAAGGAGTTGGTTATATGAACCTATCCAATATGCAAAAGTTTTACACAGCATTCCCAATTGTTGACACATTATCTCAACAATTGAGCTGGTCCTATTATAGATTCCTTTTACCCAAAATCGTAAAAAAGCAATTGATTTGCCAGCAAATATCTTTTGTACCTCCCCAAAGAAGAAAAATAAAAACAAATTATTGATCAGGACAGAATCCGTTTTGAACTGGATCAGAGAAATAAAAACCCTAATTAAAACAATCATATATCATTATGAGCTTAACTTTAGATGAAATACAAAATTTCAAAGGAAAATACCCTAGGCAAATCTGGAGCCTGTTTTTCTCTGAAATGTGGGAACGTTTCTGTTTCTACGGAATGCGCGGAATGCTGGTTTTCTTTATGATCTCCCAGCTTAATTTCCATGAAAAAGAAGCCAATCTTCAGTATGGTGCCACGCAGGCCTTTGTGTATGCTTTTACCTTTATAGGCGGCCTTTTTGCAGATAAAATCTTAGGATTCAGAAAATCCCTGTTTTGGGGAGGTCTTCTGATGATCGTAGGAAGTTTAATTCTTGCCACAGATCCACATAAGTTCTTTTTCTTAGGAATTGCATTCACTGTGGTGGGGACAGGTTTCTTCAAACCTAATATTTCATCAATGGTGGGACAGCTTTATAAACCTAATGATTCAAGAGCTGATGCCGGTTTTTCACTTTTCTATGCAGGAATTAATCTTGGAGCATTATTAGGAGGTTATTTATGCATTGCAATTGGGAAAGGAGAATTCCTAAGTAAAATCATTGCAGAAGAAATGAGATGGCATATTGCTTTCGGACTGGCTGCAGTAGTAATGGTGATAAGCTTAATTAACTTTGTGTTTACACAAAGAACATTAGGGACTATTGGTCTTCAGCCGGGACATCCTCTAGCAGAAACCAAAGCTGCTCCAATACCAAAATGGAAAGAATACGGAGTATATGTTCTCTCTTTAATTTTTGTACCCATCATTATGACTATGGTTGCAAAAACAGAATACACAGATTATTTCATGTGGACCATCGGGCCATTGACATTAATCTATTTATTTTATGAAATGTCTAAAGTAACCGCTTCAGAGCGTAAAAAGCTTTGGGCAGCTCTGGTTTTCATTATATTTTCAATTGTATTCTGGGGAATCTACGAACAAAGTGGAGGTTCTTTAAGTATTTTTGCCGCTAAGAATCTGAACAAAGATCTTTTCGGATTAGATCCTAATGGGGTAAATAACTCAGGGGGGGCTTTCTTCATCATTTTCCTCGCTCCATTGATCGGGCTTCTTTGGATATGGCTGAATAAAAGAAAAATTGAACCCAATACGATTATCAAATTTGGTTTAGGATTTATATTTCTGGGATTAGGATATTATGTCTTATTTGCTACCCGATTATTTGCAGACCTTCAGGGAATTACTTCATTGAATTTCTTCACCCTTGCATTATTAATCATTACTCTTGGGGAACTATGCCTCTCTCCTATCGGATTATCTATCATGACCAAGCTTTCTACGAAGAATCTTCAGGGAATGATGATGGGAATGTGGTTCCTTGCTTCGGCTTATGGGCAATATGTTGCTGGGATTATTGGAGCGAGTCTTGCTACCTCAAAAGAAGGTTCTACCAACTATAATGCTTTGATCACTTATACTGATGGATATAAACAATTAGGATTGTATGCGGTAATTGCCGGAGTGGTCTTAATTTTGATATCTCCGTACGTGAAAAAATTAATGCAGGAGGTCAAATAAAAAAATAAGTAATTATGCTTATTTTTACATAAATATCACAATATGAAGAAAATTTTAAGCATAGTTCTCTTATTACTATTGAATTTCAGTTTTGCCCAGATAAAGTGGATGACCATTGAAGAAGCTTTAAAAGCTCAAAAAGAAAATCCAAAAAAAATATTGATTGACTTTTATGCAGACTGGTGCGGTCCCTGCAAAATCATGGACAAAAAGACTTATGGACATCCTGTGATTGCTCAGATTTTAAATGAGAATTACTATCCTGTAAAATTCAATGCAGAAGAAAAGAAGAATGTTGAAATTTTCGGAAGAACATTTTCCAATCCTAATACTGAACATAAAAAAGGAAAAAATTCCCTGCATGAATTTACACAGTACATGAATGTAGGAGCAGTTCCAAGTACAGTATTTCTGGATGAGCATGGTGATCCTATCACTATTCTTCAGGGAGAATTGTCAGCCAAAGAACTTGAACCCTATCTGGAACTGATTTCTAAGGATTTATTTAAAAAAATTCGTACCAGAGAACAGTGGGAAGATTACCAGAAAAAATTTAAATCTAAGATCAAAGATTAATCCGAACCCCGGTTCAGATTTTTAAAGTATATCATGAAGGCTTCCATTTTTTTGGAAGTCTTTTTTATTGCTACTCACTTTAAATACAGTGTTTTCCCTTTACAAATTCAATAAAAATCCTCTAATGAATTTTTTGACAAATTACAATCTTTGTTCAAGAGTTAAGAAGCACTCTAGTATAATATTTAACTAAAAAACAAAGACATCATGAAAAATTCAAACATCCTGAAATTAGTTCTATTGATTTTAATGTATCAATATTCAAACGCACAAAAAATAGAAAAAGCGACTGTTATAAACTCTCCTAAAACAGTGATGCTATCCAAAAACAAACGGACCGACATTGCCATTGCACAATATACGGGAGGCAATATGATATTTTCAATTCCTAAAGAAACATTTCAAAAAGCAGTACAGGAAGCTGTAAAAGAGATGAATCCTAATATTACGGTGGATGATATTAAAATTGCAAAATCCAATATTGAAACCTATTATTTAGGAATCGTAACTCATAACAATTCCAAGGAAACAGCCACAATATTCCTGCCATTGGGCAATACAGGTAATTCACCTGACTATTTTTTTGTTCCCGGACCTGGGCATGTGGTTACCTGTATTAATATTACAGGATGTCCCTATAATTGTAGAATTGTAAAATATGGTTATCAAAACCAGTATACAGGCTGTAATTGTGGTGGCTTTGATCCCGGTGAACTTCCTGCAAATGGAAATACATCTACTTTAAGCTGTAATTTCAAGATCAACAAGGTCATTTTAGAAAAAGAACTGTGTATGGCTATTAAAATAAAAATAAACGCTTTTCAAGAATAATGATTCTCCCAAAACAGCGTTCTTTTCAACAAAAAAACCTCTTAAAAAAAATTTAAGAGGTTTTTATTTGTTCTAAGTTTTAACGATATTCGCACTGTAAAATTATTATCTGGAACTTAAGACCTCAATAGAATACGTCAAAGGCATCGGTCCTGAAAGAGCCAAACTCATCAAAAGTGTGTTAGGCTTATCTACTGTAGAAGATATGCTCAACTTCTATCCTATCCGCTATCTGGATAAAAGCAAGATTTATAAGATATCTCAGCTTCAGGAAGAAAGCAGCCAGGAACTACAATTTAAGGGAAGAATTACTCAGGTACAGGAAATCCAGACTGGTAAGACTAAAAGATTGTCTGCAAAATTCAATGACGATACCGGCAGTATGGATCTGGTATGGTTTCAGTATTCAAAATGGCTGAAAGAACAGCTTCCTATCAACAAAGAGGTTTATATTTTTGGAAAGATCAATGTTTTCAACCGTCAGTTTTCTATGCCGCACCCGGAAATAGAGGCTGAAGAGAGTAAAGAAGGTGATACGAGGCTTAAACCCATATATCCAAGTTCTGAAAAACTGACCAAAAGAGGTTTAAATCAACGGTTTTTTCAAAATGCTTTAAGAAATATCTGCAAAGAGATTCCGAATCTTATTGAAGAAAATTTCCCGGAATACCTGATGAAAACCTTTACATTCATGTCAAGACAGCATACTTTTCTGAATATTCATTTTCCTAAGGATATGGAGCATTTTGACAAGGCTGATTTCAGATTAAAATTTGAAGAATCATTCTTTTTTCAGTTGGGATATGGTTTAAAAAAACTTCATCATAAGACCCAGTCTTTTGGGAACTCATTTCCCATTATAGGGGATCATTTCAACGATTTTTATGAGAATTATCTTCCTTTTGAGCTTACCAATGCTCAGAAAAGAGTTTTAAAAGAAATCCGTATGGATATGAAAAGGCCGATTCAGATGAACAGGCTTTTGCAGGGAGATGTGGGTTCCGGAAAAACGATGGTAGCGCTTCTCACTATGCTTATCGCCATGGACAACGGTTTTCAGAGCTGCCTGATGGCTCCCACAGAAATTCTTGCCCAGCAGCATTATAACGGAATCAAAGAACTGCTAGAAAAGACAGGGATCAATATCCGCATTCTGACGGGTTCAACTAAAGCAGCAGAGAGAAGAATTATACATGAAGAGCTTGAAAACGGTACACTTTCTATTTTAGTAGGAACCCATGCTGTGCTAGAAGATAAGGTTAAATTTAAAAACCTTGGACTCGCCATCATTGATGAGCAGCATAGATTTGGAGTTGCTCAACGGGCGAAACTTTGGGCAAAAAATAAAATTCCTCCTCATATTTTGATAATGACTGCTACTCCTATCCCAAGGACTTTGGCAATGAGTTTTTATTCTGATCTGGATGTTTCTGTCATTGATGAAATGCCGGTGGGAAGAAAACCAATCATAACCGCTCACAGACGTGAAAAAGACAGAGTGTATGTTTATAACTTCTGTAAAGATGAAATAAAAAAAGGACGACAGGTCTATTTTGTATATCCGCTCATTGAAGAATCTGAAACGTTGGATTATAAAAACCTCATGGAAGGACTGGAACACGTCATGGAGTATTTTTCAGAATACAACGTAACCATGCTGCATGGAAAAATGAAGCCGGATGAAAAAGATGCTGCAATGGCCTATTTTGCTTCCGGAAAAGCCGAAATTATGGTCGCAACTACAGTGATTGAAGTAGGGGTAAATGTTCCCAATGCTTCTGTAATGGTGATTGAAAGTTCTGAAAGATTCGGGCTTTCACAGCTTCATCAGCTGAGAGGGCGTGTGGGAAGAGGTGCTGAGCAGAGCTACTGCATTCTGATGACTTCGGATAAATTGTCCAAGGAAAGCAGAACCCGTATCAAGACAATGACTGAAACAAATGATGGTTTTAAGATTTCTGAAGTGGATATGCAGCTTCGTGGTCCCGGAGACATTCTGGGTACACAGCAAAGTGGTGTGGTAGATTTTAAGAGACTTGATCTCATTAATGATTCAGCGATCATTAAAACAACAAAAAATACGGTAGAAAAAATCCTGGAAGCTGATCCTATGCTTTCCAGACCAGACAATCTGATTATCAAAAACTATTATATCAGATACTACAAGGGAAAAAATAAGTGGAGCAAAATATCATAAAAAAACCGCAGAAAAAAGATTTCCTGCGGCCCCCTTATAAAACTGTTATTTAGAAGAAATTACTTTTGGTCTCTCTATAAAAAATTTATTTTAATAGTCTTGGCTTAATATTTTGTGATGTGGTGTGAAAATATTTATATAAAATATATTATTTGAATAAGGTAAGGCCGCAACTATTAAAATAAATTTATAAAAAAACAAAATGAATTATTTTTTTTCCAACTTGCTTATTATAAAAACTAACTGTGTATAGGTGGAGATGAGGGAATGAAACGAATAAAAAATATCTCCAACTACTTTAAGTTTTCATGATTGTACCGTTTTGTTTAAAGATCTTCTGTGCTTTAAAATTGGAAAATTAATATAATCCATTTTGTTAACTAACATCGTGATTTATATAATTTTGTTTTTAGAAACAATTACTTCTCATTCATGAGTATCTTTTTCTATATAATGAAATTTGTGTCTGAGTTTACTTTTACAAATGTCAGAATATTAATTCGGATGCCTTTTATATTATTTTAATTATTAGTTATAAAATTTTCACTTATTTGTGAATAGTATGCATCAAATATGATTTACATTTTTTTAATATTGAATTAATAAATCCTTTATACATCATACTTTCAAAATAAAATTATCTTTATTCAATCCTGAAGTATGATACTGCCAATTGATGGTAATAATATCCGTAAGAGCTTTTTTAAACCTTTCAAAACACTCTGGTTTTTTCATATAAATATTGGCTCCTTTTACAAAAATATCTTCAATGTCATCTTCTGAAATCGGTTCAGAAAAAATGGCTGTTACCATGTTGTTGAATTTCACATTTGAATCTATTTCCTCAAGACATTCCAGACATTCTTTTCCGGGAATCGTATATTTTATGAAAACAAGCTCTGGAATTACAGCATCCTCATTATTCAGATATTTCATCAGATCTTTTCCGTTGCTGAAGCATTGAACTTTTATAGAGATTTTCAACTCTTTCAAAATGTTTTTAAAAAAAATCAAGGTGCTTTCATCGTTATCTGCTACTATTACGTTCAGAAATTCTTTATTCATACTGCATTTTAGGGTTTATTGCCGTGCTTTGGGCTCTTCTTCGTCTTCCAATAATCTTTTGAAACTGAGAGGGAGTGATTCCTGTTGTATTTTTAAATTGGGTACTCAAATGTGCCACACTAGAATAGTTCAGTTTATGGGCAATTTCTGTAAGGCTTTGCTTATTTCTTATGATCAGAGCTTTCGCATGCTCTATCTTTTGCAGAATAATAAAATTCTCGATAGAGGTATAGGCAACTTCCGAAAATAGGTTGGAAAGATAACCATAGCTGTGGTTCAGTTTCTCAGAAATATATATCGATGCTTTTACCGGTATGATCTCATTAGAAAAGACAAGTTCTACGATAGCATCTTTTATTTTTTGTACCAGAGCGGTTTTTTGACTTTCTATGATCTCAATACCATACTCTTCAAGATTTTGTTTAAAAAGATTGTGTTGTTCTTGTGTAAGGGGCTCATAGAATTCTACCTCACCGAAGTTCAGCAGCCTGTACTTCAGTCCGTGTTCTTTAAGTTTCTCGTCCAATATCTTTTTGCAAAGAGCATTGAAATCAAATTTAACATACATTTTCATCCTAGTATATATAAGCCGTTTAATTTTAGTAAATATAATAATTTATTTCAATTAAATGTGAAATAGGTGTATATTTTTTTATTTTGACGTATATACGCAAAAACTCCTGTATTATTGAATACAGGAATTTAAACACTAAGGATGAAAAAAATATACTGATAAAAAGCTGAGTCAGCTCAAAACCAAGCATATGAATGTATTGTTATAAGTGATTTGGTTCTGAAGCAAAGATGATTCAAAAAAAGAAGTCACTTGTTATAGAATTACAGGATAAAGTTACAAAATTTTAAGTCAATTATAAGTGAATTAGAAATTCCATCAGATAATCATCCATTACATATCCGTTCCCGATATCAAAAACACCTTCACCATAAACCCTGTATCCTTGGGACTCGTAGAAGTTTCTGGCGGAATTGAATTTATTGACATTCAAAATAATTCTATGATTTCCGTTTTCAGAAACTTTTTCATTCAGAAACTGAAGTGCTTTTTTACCAAATCCTTTTCCCTTACTTTCCGGGACAAGATAAATACGGTGAAGCTTGGTTGTATTTTCTTCATAATTATGCTCGTAACCGATAAACCCTTCATAGCTATCACTGTTTTCATCCTGAATCATATAATAATGGTAATGAGGATTTTGAAAATGAGTTAGAATTTCGGTTTCAGAATACATTTCAGAAAGCATATACTCCATCTGTTCTTTGGAAAGAATATCTGCGTAAGCATTTTCCCATGATCTGCGTGCCAGATCCTGGATTAGCTGAATATCCACTGCTGTTGCCTGTCTTAATTTCATGATTTATTATATTATGATGATTAAAAAAAGTGAAAAGCCTAAACTTTTCACCTTTTATATTTTCAATAGTGCATTGTTGAATTTTAAAGCAATATTAAAATTCATTTTCCCCAATCCATTATGAGATGGTTGCCATTTCAGCTTTAATTTTTGCATGAAGACCTTCTGAAGCTACTACTAAAGGAAGTCTCAAGTAGTTTTTGATGATCCCTTTTTCAGTCAAAATCACCTTAATACCGCAAGGATTCCCTTCTGCAAAAATTAAACGGGTAATATCAACCAGTTTATTGTGAATTTCATAAGCCTCTTTCACTTTACCATCGAAAGCTAATTGTACCATGGTAGAGAATTCTTTAGGATATGCCTGCCCAATTACAGAGATTACCCCATTTCCTCCAGCCAGTGTTACGGGTAATGTATATTCATCATCTCCGGAAACCAAAGAAAACCCTTCAGGCTTATTTCTCAGAATATCAAAATACTGTAAAATATTGGGTGCAGCTTCCTTAATCATGAATAAATTAGGGAATTCTTTTGCAAGGCGAAGCGTTGTATCTGCGTCTACATTCTGCCCGGTTCTGGAAGGAACATTATAAATAATAATATTCTTTCCTGTGGAAGCTAAAGCTTTGTAGTGCTGATAAAGACCTTCCTGATTCGGTTTATTGTAGTATGGAGATACTGAAAGTACGGCTTCAAATGCAGAAAGATCTGCTTCTTCAATCTGTTTTTTGACGTCAAGAGTATCGTTGCCGCCAATTCCCAAAACCAAAGGAAGACGTTTATTATTCACCTTAATGATATGCTCAATTACCTGTTTCTTTTCCTCTGCAGAAAGCGTTGCGGCTTCTGCCGTTGTTCCCAATACAACCAAATAATTGGTTCCGTTTTCGATATTGTATTCAACCAGTTTTGTTAAACTATCGAAATCAACGGATAAATCTTCATTAAAGGGCGTTACCAGCGCAACACCTACTCCTTTTAAAATGCTCATCTGTTAGAATTATTTTTGTCAAATTTAATAATTTACAGTAAGAATTTGTAATAAATAATAATGTTTTATTATACATATAGTTATATTTGCATATACTAAAAGAGATTATGAAAAATAAATTCTTGTTACTAGGAATTGCTCTGGCGTCCCTTACAGCATGCAAAACGGCTTCTGTGCCGCAGCTTGTGAATGTAAAGACTCAGAAAAATATTTCTATTAATAATGAGCTAAAAAATGATGAGGAGTTTGTAAAATTTATTGAGCCTTATAAGCAGAAACTGGATAAAGAAATGAACCAGAAGATCTCCCACACCAGTGTAGATCTTACCAAGCAGGGTGATAACAGCAATCTGGGCAATCTTTTAGCAGACTATACATTTGAAGGAGGTAATGAATGGATAAAAGCTCATCTTAAACAAAACGTAGATGCTGCAGTGATCAATATCGGAGGAATCCGTACTACCATTGGGAAGGGAGATATTTTACTTAAAAATGTATTTGAAGTAATGCCATTCGAAAATGAGGTAGTGATTGTGAAAATGAAAGGAGCAGATTTACAGGGTCTTTTTGAGTATTATGCGAAAACGCAGGTCAACAATCCTGTTTCTCATTTATACATTGAAACAAAAAATGGACAGATCATCAAATCCTTAATCAACGGCAAAACAGTAGATCCGGCGAAAGACTATTATATTGCTACCTCAGACTATCTTGCTCTGGGAGGAGACAATATGAAGTTCTTTGCAAAAGGAGAATCAATCTCAACAGGGATTAAAATGAGAGATTTATTTATCGATTATTTTAAGAAAACTCCTGAAGTGGTAGTTAATTCTGATGTTCGTTTAAATTTTATCGGGAAGAAATAATGGATAGAAAAAGTTTTTTAAAAGCAATAGGAGGTGGATCTTTGGCAATGGCTTTAGCTCCCAATATGATGATGGCGGAAGAGTTAAAAATTCTTGACTTAAAATCTGCAAATAAACTAACGATCCTTCATACCAATGACCAGCACAGCAGAATAGAGCCTTTTGATGAAAGCTATACAAGAAATCCTAATCAGGGAGGTTTTGCAAGAAGAGCCAGCTTAATTCAGCAAATCAGAAATCAGGAAAGCAATGTACTGCTTCTTGATTCCGGAGATATTTTCCAGGGAACTCCTTATTTTAATTTCTTTGGAGGAGAACTGGAGTTCAAACTAATGTCCATGATGAAATATGATGCCTCTACCATGGGAAATCATGATTTTGACAATGGTCTTGATGGATTTTTAAAAGTACTTCCTCATGCGAAGTTTCCTTTTATCTGTTCCAATTATGATTTTAAAAATACAATTCTTGACGGGAAAACTTCTCCCTACCAGATATTCAATAAGAATGGAATCAAAGTAGGAATTTTTGGAGTGGGTATTCAGCTGGATGGCCTTGTAGGTAAAAAACAGTATGGAGAAACCGTTTATTCCAATCCGATTGATGTTGCACAGCATTATTCAAATTTCCTGAAAAATGATCAGAAATGTGATCTGGTGATTTGCCTTTCCCACATCGGTTACGATTATAAAGATGAACCGAATAAAATAAGTGATAAAATTTTAGCGGCCAGTACAGAAAATATTGATATTATCCTGGGAGGCCATACTCATACATTCTTACCGGAACCTCAATCCTATACCAACAGAAAGGGCAAAAATGTCCTAGTCAATCAGGTTGGATGGGCAGGTCTTCTTTTAGGTAGAATAGATTTTTATTTTGATACAAACAAAAACATACAGCATATTTCCTGGAATAATCAGGTAATAGACAGCAGCATAACCGCATAATATGAAAAAACTCTCAATAATTTCTCTTGGTATTTTAGCATCCCTGCAGTTTACAAAAGCGCAGGTCATCTCATCAAAAAAATGGGCAGATCTATTTTCCTATAACAATGTCTTAGCGATGAAAGAAGACAATGGGAAAATCATTGCCGCTACAGAAAACGGAATATTCTATTATACAATATCAACAGGGGAAATTACGAAGTTGTCCAAAGCCAATGGACTGCACAATATTGGAATAACAGCTTTCGATTATAATCCGCAGACTAAGATAGGACTTGTAGGTTATGAAAACGGTTCTATGGATGTCATTACTCCACAGGAAATCAAATATATTGTTGATATTCCTATTGCTACAGGCTATAATGGGAATAAAAAGATCAACCATATTTCCATCACCGGAAATCAGGCGGTCATATCTGCTGGCTATGGACTTTCCATATTTAATCTGAATAATAAAGAATTTGGAGACTCTGCATTTTTCCTGAATGGCGGGGTTTATCAAGCAAGTAATGAAGCTACCATCTTCGGAAATAAAGTATATTCTGTAACCAATACAGGGTTGAAAAGCCATCAAATGAATACTACTTTTCCGGTGTATTCAACATGGACAACTGAAGTTCCGGGAGCTTTCAAACACATAGATTCAGAATCTGAATTAGTTTATTCTAATGCTACAGCAGCATATATCTATAACAATGGTACTCCAACACAGCTTCCCACAAGCTTTGGAAACATCCGCGATGTAGTTATTACCTCTAATAGCATTGTGGTTACCGATAACAGAGTCTACACTTACGGTATAAACGGAGTAGCACAAAATGCGGTAAGTCTTGGTGAAGAATGTAATACCGCACTAACAGCTGGTGGAAAAATCTTTGGAGGAACCGTATTATCCGGGATAAAGGATGAGGGAAATAACACCTTTAAACCATCAGGTCCTTACTTCAATTTTGCCTATAACATTAATCTTTTCGATAATAATCAGCTCTTAGTTTCTTCTGGTGCCAGAGCCAATAATTACAACCACCCGGTTATTCTTCCGCAGGGTCCAGGTTTTTATTATTTCAATGGTACAGAATGGATCTATCCTTCATTCTTTGTTAAAAATCCACCAACTTTTGTTAATGTATTGGATGCTATAATAAGCCCTTACAACAACAATGAGGTACTATTTACCAATTATACGATGTTTGATAATGGAGTATATAGAATGAAATATAATGCCACAAGCAAAGATTTTGAGCTGGTAAAATATTATAATCTTGGTGCACAGCCTTACTACAGACGTCCTGTAGGTTTTGCTACAGATACCCAGAACAACCTTTTTGTTTCTTTTGGATTTAATGACGGAAACCCTTCTATAGGAATCTATGATAAAGCGTCTGATGATTTTATCATCAAGAAAATTGTTCTTGCCAGTGATGGTATACAAAAGACCGTTTTCCACGAAAATATGTTATGGACTCCACTCCCGAGATCTAATAACTTCTGGGTGTATGATTATAAAAATGCAACCAATCTTTCTGATGATACAGATTATATTTTGGGTACTGCTAATGGGTTTAATAGCTCAGGAGGAATTTTATCTGTAGCATTTGACAAGTCCGGAGACGCATGGATCGGTACAGATGGAGGCTTAAGAATAATGCCGAATGCAACATCTGAAATAAAAAGCTCACAACCTAAAGTAGAACCCATAGTCATAGAGCAAAATGGTCTTGGGGAAGAGCTTTTCAGAGATTCAGCTATTCTACAGATTGCTGTAGATGCGGGAGATTACAAGTGGGTATCTATTGATGGTGGTGGTGTATATTACCTATCTTCCGATGGTCAGAGAACAATAAAACATTTCACTAAAGAAAATTCTCCACTTCCTACAAACAGTGTTACCGATATAAAAGTTGACAAAAAAACAGGTAAGGTATATTTTGTAACATATAATGGTATTGTAACCTACCAGGGAGATGTTGCAGATGTAACTTCTAATTTTGGAGATGTTATGGTTTATCCTAACCCTGTTGTATATTCTAATTTTAAAGGAAAAGTTACGATAAAAGGTCTTGCAGAAAAAACCAATATAAGAATCGTAGATGCAGCAGGAAACGTAGTACACTCTGCAGTGGCCAGAGGAGGTTATTATGAATGGGATCTGAACAATCAGAAAGGAACAAGAGTAGCTTCAGGAATTTATTTTGTATTGATGACCAATGAAGACGGATCAGACAAAGCTACAGCCAAAATAGGAGTGGTTAATTAATGAATTCACAAAACGGTTTTTTACTTTCATTTATAAAATATGGAGAAAATGATGCTGTACTGCATTGTTTTACAGAGGAAGAGGGTTTTCAAAGCTATTTTCTAAAAGGAATTTATTCTAAAAAGAACAAAAAGAAAGCCCTGCTGCAACCGTTGAGCCAGCTTAGCTTTTCTATAAATCCAGCCAGGGGAAATGGCATACCGTCTGTTTCAAAGTTTGAACTGGTAAAAAATAATGACATTTATACGGATATAAAGGTCAATACTGTTATTTTCTTTATCTCAGATTTTTTGAGCCATATCCTTAAACATGAAAATAAAAATATTCCCATTTATTTCAGTATTGATCATTTGATCAATGAACTGATCAACAAAAATTATCAGGCACATCTGCTCTTTTTATTGGCTTTTTTAAAAATTCAGGGAGTTGCACCGTTACTGAGTGATGGACATTTTTTGGATCCGGAAACCGGAACTTTTTCCTTAGCCATCAACCATCAGCTGTTCAATGAAGAAATTTCCACCCTATGGAAAGAAGCCCTTTGCGCAGAAGACTTTTATGCCACAAAAATACACCCTTCATTGAGAAAAGACTTTCTCGACAGCCTTTTGGTGTATTATCATTACCATATCACAGACTTCAAAACTCCGCCCTCATTGGAAATAATACAACAGATATTTGAGTAGATCAGAAAACCGGTTTACCAATCAGCAAATCTGTTTTTTACGACTTTTCTGTTTTTTCAACATCATCCGGCATTTCGGTTTCAGATTCTGCAATTTCTTTTTTGGAGAATCTCGGTTGCAGGATCTTGGCAATAAGTCCCGTCCAGCCTGTCTGATGGGAAGCTCCTACTCCACGGCCGTTATCCCCGTGAAAATATTCATAGAACAGGATATAATCTTTAAAATCGGGGTCTGTCTGAAATCTTTCATACTGCCCATGAACCGGGCGTTTTCCATTTTCATCCTTTAAAAAAATCTTTGCAAGCCTTCCGTTCAAAGAATCAGCAATCTGATCCAGATTTGAATAGTTTCCACTTCCTGTAGGATATTCCACCAAAAAATCAGGACTGTAGTAGAAGAAAAACCGCTGAAGACTATCGATAATCAAAAAATTAATAGGAAACCATATCGGACCCCGCCAGTTGCTGTTACCTCCAAACAGTCCGCTGTCACTTTCTGCCGGGGTATATTTCACTCTGTAATCCGTTTCGTTCAATGTTAAAGTATAAGGTTTGTCCTCATATTCTTTGGATAAAGCTCTTACTCCATAATCACTTAGAAATTCACCCGGGTTCAACATTCTGCTCAACAGCCTTTTCAAACGATGCCCCCGAAGCAAAGATAAAAGGTGCTTGGAATCCTGCCCTTTGACTTCCCATCTTGAAACCAGAGAAGCCAGCTCAGGTTTATTATCCAGTACCCATTTCATTCTTTTTTTAAAATTGGGGAGATTTTCAATCATTTCATCATCAATAACCTCAACGGCAAACATCGGGATAAGCCCTACAATAGTCCTTAATTTCAAATACATATGAGTTCCGTCACTGGAAGCTATCGCATCATAAAAAAATTCATCCTCTTCATCCCAAAGGCTAAAGTTTTCATCTCCCATATTATCCAATGAATGGGCAATCGACAGAAAATGTTCAAAAAACTTCGTGGCCATTTCTTCGTACACATTATTGTAAAGTGCCAGTTCCAGTGCAATCCGCATCATATTCAGGGCAAACATAGCCATCCAGCTTGTTCCATCCGACTGTTCCAGCTGTTCTCCGTTTGGTAAAACAGAATTCCGGTCAAAAACACCAATATTATCAAGTCCTAAAAAGCCTCCTTCAAAAATATTATTACCATTGAGATCCTTTTTATTAACCCACCATGTAAAGTTCATCAGTAGCTTCTGAAAGGCACTTTCCAGAAATTCAAGGTCTGGTTTGTTTTTTAAATATTCATCAATTTTAAAGACTCTGAAAACAGCCCATGCATGTACAGGCGGATTGACATCACTAAAATCCCATTCATAAGCAGGAAGCTGCCCGTTGGGATGCATATACCATTCAAAAAGGAAAAGTTTCAATTGATGCTTTGCAAAATCCGGATCAATCAGTGAAAAACTGATAGTATGAAATGCCAGATCCCAGGTTGCATACCAAGGATATTCCCATTTATCAGGCATGGAAATAATATGTTCATTATTAAGGTGCTTCCAGCCGTAGTTTCTTATTTTTTCCCTGGATTTGGGAGGTGCTATTTCGGCAGGATCGCCTTTCAGCCATTTTTCAACATTGTAATGATAAAACATTTTGTTCCAAAGCATTCCTGCAAAAGCCTGTCTTTGAACCAATTTTTCATCTTCTGAAGAAATTCCTTTCTGGATTTCAGCATAAAATTCGTCTGCTTCTTTCTTCCTTTGTTCAAAAAGGATATCAAAATCACCAAACGGTTCTCTTAAATCTTTATCTGACAGTCTGAATTCAAATATTTTGGATTCCTTTCCTTTAAAATCTTCATCAATAAAAAAAGAAGCCTTGGTTCCAGTATTCTGAGGATTTACAGACTGAGAATTTCCTGTCATCACAAAATTATTGATCCCGTCTTTGCTGTATCTTGATTCATTGGAAGAATGATACAGCCTTTCATTATTGGTTTCATTATTACAAAACAGAGTTTTTAAAGATTGTTTTGCATATACATTTTTAATATCTATATCCTGATGATTTACCTTAATGCGGTCTGCATCTTCTGCATACAATTGAGGCTTATAGTCATCATATCCCCAATTCCATGTATTTCTGAACCAGATTGTCGGCAATATGACAAGGGACGCTTTTTTTTCAGATTTATTGGTAATTGTTATCTTAACTAAAATATCATTTTGACTTTCTTTTGCGTATTCGATAAAGATGTCAAAGTATTCATTGGTATCAAAAATCCCGGTATCGATCAATTCATATTCCGGTTCCTCTTTGTCTCTTTCTGCATTTGTTTTTAACAGATCTTCGTAAGGGAAAGCATTCTGAGGATATTTGTACAGCATTTTCATGTAAGAATGTGTGGGTGTAGAATCCAGGTAATAAAAATATTCCTTCACATCTTCACCGTGATTTCCCTGGCCGTTAGTCAATCCAAAGAACCGTTCTTTTACCATTTTATCCTTTTTATTCCAGAATCCCACAGAGAATACAAGCTTCTGAAGGTCATCACAGATTCCGCATATGCCTTCTTCACCCCAACGGTATGTTTTGGCTTCTGCCGTATCATGATTGGTATAATTCCAGGCATCTCCGTTTTCACTGTAGTCTTCACGAACAAGCCCCCACTCACGGTTACTGACGTAAGGGCCCCACTTTTTCCATGAAATATCTGAAATTCTCTGTTTTTCTGACATAAGCGATAATTATAAGTAATGAGTAATAAGCAATGAGGGATATTATGTCTCGTTGTAAAGGTGTTCACATACTGATGACAATAGCCCCAAAAATTTGAACGTTAAATCTTAGACCTTGAACTTTACCCTCCCGTAGAAAAGCTCTCAAACGTAGTCATCCCGCCATCAACGAAAATGCTGGTTCCGGTAATATAGTCAGCAAGATCACTGGCCAGAAAAACAGCTAAATTTCCGATGTCCTGCGGTTGTCCGATTCTGTTATAAGGAATTAAGGTAAGAAGTGAATTGAGCGCTGCCTGGGTATTCCACGCATTTTGGTTAATAGGGGTCTGAATAGCCCCCGGACAAATAGAATTGACACGGATTTTATCTGCACCATATTCCTGAGCAAGAGTCTGCATCAGCATTCTGACCGCTCCTTTACTCGCCGCATAATTGGCATGCCCGGCCCATGGAATAATTTCATGCACCGAACTGATGTGAATAATTTTTCCACAAGCAACAGAACGGGAAGGATCTATTCCCCGGCGTAAAAATTCTTTAATAGCCTCTCTTGCACAAAGAAACTGCCCCGTCAGATTAACACCGATAACGGCGTTCCATTGGTCCAAAGTCATTTCGGTAAACTTTGCATCTTTCTGAATCCCTGCATTATTCACAAGGATATCTACAGTCTGATACTCTGAAACAACATCCTGAAACATTTTGACTACCTGATCTTCCTTGGAAACATCACATTGATAGGTCATTCCTTTTCCTCCGGCATCAGTGATTTCTTTCAAAACAGCCTTGGCTTCTTCTGTAGACCTTTCCGATGAATGATTGACGATGACTGTTGCCCCTGCTCCGGCTAATGATTTCGCAATTCCCGAACCAATTCCGCTGGAAGCTCCTGTGACCACAGCCACCTGATTTTGAAGTGATATTTCCATGTTTTATAATTTGATGTTACTCAAAGTTATGGAAAGATATCAGCAGATGAAAAATTATGATTTTAAAATTTTATTAAAGTTTTTTATACATCAGATATTGAGGGCCACTTCTTCCCATTCTTGTTTTACCGTCATAGATGTATCCGGACTGAAGGTAAATATGGTAAGCAGAATCATTTTTCTGGTTGACGGCAAGGACAATTTCGTTGCAGGAATTGAAATGATCCTTCACAAAATCACCCACTTTCGCCATAGCAGATTTTCCTATTCCTTTCCCCTGCATCTGCGGGTTCACAGATAAGGAACGTACTAAGACAGAGCTTTCATTATCTGTCAGCTCAAATTTATCTTTTCCAAAATCCAGGACAAAAAAACCAACAGGAAGATCATTTTCAAATATAGTTACCGGAAATGCATCTTCATCATCCCTTTCGCTGATGTTTTGTAAAGCTTGCTGAGCTGTCGCAGTAAACTTCATCTGATTTTCATCCAAAGCATAACTGACCCCGGAAAGGTCTTCTTTTTTAAAGAATTCTAAATGTATCATAATTCTAGTGATGGTAGATATCTTCATACATTACCCCTGCACGGATTTCCACGGGAAGTTTATTTTCCTCCGGAACAATTGGACAATTGTAATCGTAAGCGTTATAAGCACAAAAAGGATGATAAGATTGATTAAAATCCAATACAATGGTGTTTCCTTTCGGTATTTTAAGATCCATATATTTTCCTCCTCCATACGTTTCTTTTTCATTGGTAGCATCGCGGAACGGCAGGAAAAGATAGTCTTTGTATTTTTCCTGCTTGATCAAAGCCAGACTCTGATATAAAGTGACAGTATAAGGTTTGCCGTCTAATGTAAATGTTGCTTTTCCGTATTCCTGATAAGATTTTGTTTTCCCTGAAGAAGTGGGAAGCTCAAAAGGCTTGGTATCTTCTGATTTAACAAAATTCGCAGTTACTCTGTATTTTGCATCAAAAGGAAAGAAAGGATGTCCTTTAAAGTTTTTAAAATTATCTCCCCTTAATGGAGTTTCTTTTGGATTGCGATATTCCGCATTAAGTTCCTTCTGAAATTTCTGTACCTCTTTCTCTTCCTTTGACATCTTTTTTTGAGAAAAAGCCCATAACGGAAGAAGTAAAAAGAGTACTATATATTTTTTCATACGTATAAAATTATAAGTAAAACTATGAATTTTCATAACAACAAAAGTTAAAATTATAATAAAAAAATACAATCTGTAATAAATAAAATAAGCGTCTTTGAGTCTAGCATACTTTTTGAAAAACAAAGCTCATGGACAGAAAAAAATTCATTAAGACGAGTGCATTGATGATATCAGGTTTTTATTTTCTTCAATCCGAATTATTTCATGCTGCAGAAAGAAGAAATAATAAGGCACAAGAAAATACTGATGTTCCGATTGTAATCATTGGCAGCGGATATGGAGGAGCTGTATCTGCCTTACGTCTTTGTGAAGCCGGAAAAAAGGTAGTGATGCTTGAAATGGGTCTTAACTGGGAAAAAGCCGGAATTCCGTTTTCTAATCTTCTGAAGCCCGGAAAAAGTTCTGCATGGCTGAAAAAGAAAAGTATTGCTCCTTTCATGAATATTTTTTCTTTAACTCCTTTTACCGGAACATTGGATCGTCTGAGTTTTGACCACATCAATATCTGGGTAGGAAGAGGGGTCGGCGGTGGTTCTCTTGTGAATGGAGGAATGGCTGTAACCCCGAAAGAGAACTATTTCAAAGAAGTTTTCCCTGACCTTGATGCTGAAAAATTTTACAGTCATTACTTTCCTCTGGTAAAGGAAGAACTGAAAGTAAATGTTATTGATGAACAGTTTTTAAAAGACTGTCCTTATTATAAGTTCACACGGGTAGGTGAAGAAGAGGCTCATAAGGCCGGTTTTAAAACCATCAGAGTTCCGAACGTATATGATTTTAAGTATATGGAAAAAGAGTTCAAGAATGAAGTTCCGCGCTCTGCTCTCAATACTGAAGTTATTTATGGAAACAATCACGGGAAAAACAGCTTAGATAAAACCTATCTGAGAAAAGCACTGGAAACCGGAAATTTGGAAATTCTTGATCTTCACCGTGTACAAACGATTCAACTTAATGATGATAAAGGCTATACATTAAATGTCCAGCAGATCGATACTTCTGGCGCTTTGGTTACCGATAAAGTTTTCAACTGTAAAAAGCTGATTCTTTCTGCAGGAACTATGGGAACTTTACAGCTTTTGCTGCAGTCCAATGCTGAGAATGGCTTCCCTGTTCATGAGAAGATCGGGAAAAACTGGGGAAATAACGGAAATTTCATGACGGGCAGAAACTGGGTGCGGCCTTTATCAGGCGGTACGGGAGCCAAGCAATCCACTATTCCGGTAGGTGGAATTGACAATTGGGATGATCCGGAACATCCGTTTTTCACGGAAATAGCTCCTTTACCGATGGGAATGGACGTTGCTACTGCTTTATACCTGCTGATCAACAGGGTGGATAAAAAAGGGGAAGTTGTGTACAATAAAGCCAGCCAATCCCTGACCTTGAATTGGGACGAAAGCAATACTGCCAAAATGAAAGAAAACGCTCAATATTTTATCCGGAAAATGAATAAGGCTAATGGCGGAACCAGAAGTCATTTGCTTTTCAATAATGGTTTCGGGGCAGATATCTGTTATCATCCGCTCGGAGGATGTGTCCTGGGTGAAGCTACCAATGAGTATGGAAAGCTAAAAGATCATGAGAATCTGTATGTGCTGGATGGATCCTTAATTCCCGGAACAATTGGCGTCAATCCCTTTGTTACAATTACTGCCATTGCAGAATATTGTATTGAGAACCTCATCAGCCAGAATGAATTTGCCTGAAATTAAGATACTGCCTGTATTTCAGTAAGATAATTTCTGATATCAGCTTCCAGCTTTGCCGGATAGGTACAATTAAGTTTTTCTGCCAAAGAAGTTCCTAATTCATGCACCAGATCAGCATAACCAAACAAAGCTTTCCAGTTGTCATCAATATCACTTCCGGAGAAAGTGGCTTCAATTCTATTCCATAGATCTGAGGGCAGATATTTTTTGAAAAGCCTTCCGTGTTTGTTAGTCGTTATATGATTCCAGTTATGATTGCTGGCAATATACCATTCTATCAAAGGAACAAGATAGTCTGTTCGCAAAACATTTTCAGACATAAATTTGGCATAAAAAATATCCCCGCGCTTAAGACATTTTGCCACATAGGTGGTATCCCACCAGAAATCATTCATCAGCTGTTGAAACTTTTTTTCCGTTGGTTTCTGAATCATGATTGACTGGTACGTTGGGAGCTTCAGATTTTTGGTCAGATTATCTTTATCTACTAAAACTTTATAGCCTACGTCCCAATCTTCAGGAAGGATTTCCTCATTTATTTCTCCAATAAAGTCTGATACCTGATACAGCTTAAAATCAACTTTCACATGGTCTTTATACAATACCATTTTCATAGCATGCTTTCTATCAAAAACACGGTCATCTTCGTCAATAATAGAAATGGGATCACCAAAAAGTCTGATCCATTCATTCCCGGATTCATAAGATCTTCTGTTTTCAAATACAAGTTCTATATCAAGATCACTTAAATCGTCTACAGGAGCATAAGGGTTTACCAATGAACTCGTAAGGAGCACAGCACGGATATCAGGATTGTTTTCAGCCCAATGAATAATCTGTTCCAGCTTTTCTTCCCTTACTTTCATATTAATAAGATTCTGATATTTTCACACGATAAACGTCTGAAGAATTTCTTTTGATTGATTCTACAAAAAAGCCTCCTTCCTCAGGAATAACCTCTTTTAAGTCAAAACTTTTACAGTCTCTCGGAAGCCCTGAAAATATTAGGGTAAACCAAAAGTCTTTCATAAAAGGAACCGGTGTCCAATACGGGGAAATTGAAATATTTTCGGCATGAATCATCTTGCTTCTATGCTCAGACTGCTTGTCAAAAAGATAGGTTGAGTGCCAGATCCTGATCAGATTCCCTAAAAACGGAGATGCCGGAAAACAGCAATGTACAATAACCTGCTTCTCCTCTTCTATTTTCGTCTGAAGAGATTCCAGGATTTCCTTTGCAATAACAGGTTTTACAATTATTTCTTCCACCTTTTTATGAGTAATGAGTAATAAGTAATGAGCAATGAGTAATAGCGATTATTACTTATTGCTCATTACTGATGTTAATATTCTAATTCTAATTTTTCTTTTGTATAATTTCTTACTTCATTGGTCAATTCAGGATTTCCTGCTAATCTTTGTCCATAAGAAGGAATCATTTCAAGCAGTTTTCCTTTCCATTCCCCATTAAGTTTTTCCGGGAAACATTTCTCAAGAACATTCAACATTGCATATACTGCAGTGGATGCACCCGGTGAAGCTCCCAATAGAGAAGCAATAGTCCCGGTCTTGTTTACCACGACCTCGGTTCCGAACTCCAGCTTTCCTCCTTCTTT
The DNA here is from genome assembly GCF_003852415.1 of Chryseobacterium sp. KBW03. Classification (NCBI taxonomy): domain Bacteria; kingdom Pseudomonadati; phylum Bacteroidota; class Flavobacteriia; order Flavobacteriales; family Weeksellaceae; genus Chryseobacterium; species Chryseobacterium sp. KBW03. The sequence continues at coordinate 233,488 of NZ_QAJO01000002.1, forward strand.
TTCATCTTTTTTGATGATCTGAACTCTCTGTCCTGCCACTTTCAATTCCCAATCTTCTTCCTTAGCGTCTTTGATGAATTCTCTCAGGTGCTGCATTCTCTGAGATTTTGTCATAGCAACCTGCTGAATCAGATATTTCGTCAGAGGAATATTATGCCACCATGCACCAAAGAGTGATTTTAAGTTTTTGGTGTTGACACTTTCAGGAAGGTCAAGGTAACTTCCTTCTCGCAAAAATTTGGTGGAGAATCCTGCAAAAGGTCCGAAAAGAAGGGCTTTTTCCCCATCAATAATTCTAAGGTCAAGGTGTGGAACAGACATTGGAGGTGCATCTACCGTAGCCTGTGTATATACTTTAGCCTGGTGTTTTTCTACCAGCTCCTGATTATGGCTTACCAGCCACTGTCCTGAAACCGGGAAACCTCCATAGCCTTCACTTTCTTTAATATCTGAACTATCTAACAATGGAAGTGCATATCCTCCTGCACCGATAAATACAAAATCAGCCACCACTTCCTGCTTGTGGCTGTGGATTCTGTCTTTGATCTTCATTTCCCATTGGCCATTTTCTCTAGGATTCACATCCTTTACTTCATGGTATAAAAAAACCTCTACATTGGAATCTTCCAGAAGGTGTCTTCCCATTTTTCTTGTCAGTGTTCCAAAGTTTACGTCCGTCCCCATATCCATCTTCGTTGCCGCCATGACTTCAGACTGATTTCTTTTACTCATCACCAGAGGAATCCATTCTCTCAGTTTCTCGTGGTCTGTTGAGAACTCCATTCCTGAAAAAAGAACAGATTCTGCCATTTTATCGTGGCGTTTTTTAAGATATTCAGCATCTTTTTCTCCGAATACCAGACTCATATGCGGGCAGGAATTGATAAATTCTTTGGGTTCCTGGATATATCCTTTGGTAAGCAGATAAGCCCAGAACTGTTTTGAGATTTCAAATTGTTCCGCAATGCTTTCTGCCTTGGTGATATCAATAGACCCGTCTGGTTTTTCGGGGGTATAATTTAGCTCACAAAAAGCGGAGTGCCCTGTTCCGGCGTTGTTCCATGCTGCTGTACTTTCTTTGGCAAATCTTCCTAGCCTTTCGAAGATAGCGATTTCAAGATTTGGATCAAATTCATGAAGCAGTGTTGCTAAAGTGGCGCTCATGATCCCGCCGCCTATCAGTACAACGTCATATTTAGGTTTCGGTGTTCTGCTTGTAAGCGATTGTGACATAACTTTTAAATTTTACTTCAAATTTCGGGAAAAGTTTTAAAAACCGGAACGCGTTTAACGATTTTAACATGTTATTTTTTGTTTCTAAAATACTTCTTGAGTACACAACAAAAAACCATGGAAAATTTCAATAAAGAATCATTGAAATGATTGATAACAGTAAAATTTTCATTAAAAAAATATTAAAATTTCACTTTTTTTAATTCACTAATTGGTAAATAATTAATTCACTTTTCACTGTTAAAATTTCATAAAAACTTAAGTTTATTTAAGTTCACAGCAACAAACACCGTAACCATAAACCTTTACGGCATTATATTTTATCAACCATAAGTGATTAACGATTACACATGATGTAAATAAAATCACTTTTTGTTGATAAATACATAATTTAATCGACATAAATCTATATGCAAGCCATAAAATAATGGTTTTTTTTATGTACCTTTCAATTAAATTAATACATATTCTAATAAGTATTTAATTAAAATTATTTCATAAACATACTAAAGATGAAAATTATTATCTTCTTGGGTACATTGTTTGCGACAGCGACATTTGCCCAGAGCGGAAGTGTAGGAATCAACACGTCCACTCCAGACCCCAGTGCCATTCTGCACATTGAAAACTTTAGCGGAACTCCAGCCATTGCCACTGCAACTATTTCAGGAGGAGCAGTTACCGGCATTACAATCAACAACGGAGGAAGCGGCTATACCTCAGCACCAACGGTGAATTTTTACGGAGGAGGACCTGTTGTAAACGGAGGCTCTAAAGCACGTGCTACGGCTACTCTTTCAGGAGGAGTCATTACGGGCATTACGATCAACAACGGAGGAAGCGGTTATACAGCGGCCCCTACAGTAGTGGTTTCAGGCGGTAATAAAGGAATGTTATTTCCCAATCTGAATCTTGCCAATCTAAGCAGCACAACTACCCCGGTTGCATCCCCTGTCAATGGACTTATTGGATTTAATGGCGGAACTAACAGCAATAACAAAGCCCTGCATGTTTTCAATGGTACGACCAACTCATGGCAGAGTACAATTGATGCCCAAAATACACCGAAGGTAGCTTACCTTGATTTTACAGGTTCTTTATCTGCGTTGGATAATGCAGTGGCAGGTGCCAGCACCCAGCTTCTGGTAAATAATCCGGCTGTTTCCGGGGTGTCAAACATCAGTGGATTTAAAGTACTTCCGAACACTTCAGGAGGATATTCTTTGATTCTTCCACAGGGAAATTATTTGGTAGAGGTGAATCTGAATCTAAACTCGCCTCAGGAAAACCCTGCAGGGGTAAACAGTACTGCCCCACTTTCAGGAAGCACTTATTATCTGATGGGGTATTTTATTGATTTCATCAACGACAGCTATAATAATACAACGAATGTCTTTACAGGAGGAAGTGCCACCAGAAAAGAGGTTCCTATTGTTTCAAAAGTAAGTACCAACCACCTGGCTACCTGGTCTTTTTATTATACTGTTCCTACTAATACGAATGCGAATATCATCGGAGGACTAAGATTAAATCTTGGAAGAATGCAAAACAGCACCTTCTACGATCTTGTGAATGTAATCCCGGCCGGATCTTATATTAAAATATCTCAGCTTTAAAAACAATGAATATGAAAAAAAGTTATATCCTGCTATTATTGATCATAGCACAGACCATATATGCACAGGTTGCTATCGGGAAATCCACGGTTACCAATTCTGCTGTCCTGGATGTATCCTCATCAACCAATAAGGGAGTTCTTCTTCCAAGAGTGGACATTGTAGATGTACTGAGCAATACTTCTCCGGTAAATAATCCTACAGAAGGACTTGTTGTATATAATAAAGGAAATTCTATCAGCCCTGGTGTTTACATCTGGAAAAATAACATGTGGACTCTATTGTCGGACACTTATAATCTGGTAAGCTATATGATGCTTCAGCGAACCACAGACTATGCTGTATTAGGAGGTCTCGCCAACGGTACTTATAAAAATTTCAACGATGCAGCATTTACTGTTGTATCCAATGATATTGGAGCTTTATATAATACTTCTAATGGAGTGATTACTCTTCCCGGCAACAGCGGCTATCTGATGAATGTATGTCTGAATATCAGAACAGCTCTTGAAACTGCAACAGGCGGAATCGGAGGAACTCAAGTTCATCTGCATCAGTATCTGGTAAAACTTATAGATCCTTCGAGTGGGATTCAGTATGGTAAAACAATCAGTATCAATGCACAATCTATTGCCAACAATAAAACGCACACACTGAATATGAGTTTTTCATTTGTAACGACCTCTGCATCCCCTATCCTTTTAGTACCTGCCATTGCTCATGATGCAGGAGGAACCTATCAGAATGGATCCGGAGGAGCTGCTCCTAATAATGGAGAGATCATTATTACCAATGCGAAAGTTGACATTCAAAGATCAGCACTTAACCAATAATTAAAACACAATGAAAACATATATTTATATTGTCTGTATGGTACTATTTAGCGGTTACACAAACGCACAAGTTGGTATCAATACAAGCACTCCTAATACAAGCAGTGTTCTGGACATCAATTCTTCGAATAAAGGGGTTCTTTTTCCACAATATGACCTTGTTGTTCTTAACAGTACTTCTACTCCTGTAGCTAATCCGGCAGACGGACTTATTATCTACAATAGCGGAGGCGCTTCCACGTTCCCGAAAGGATATTATGTATGGGTCAGAAATCAATGGCAGCGTACCCTTATTGCAGGAAGTGAGCCTCAGAATATGTCTCTGCTTATAGGTCCTGGAGTACTAATTCCTGCCGGAAGCACAAATAATACACTCACCAATTTTGCTGTAACATCTAATAAAATTACCGGTGCATCACTTGGAGCGGATAATTCTACGATTACATTACCAGCAGGTAACTATATTGTTCGTTATTCTGTAGACTCAGGAAGTGGAACCTTTGTTAGCGGTACAAACACACAGTATCTTGGTCAGAATTTCACCTGTACAAGGTCTTATCTGATTAATGCCGGCACCAGCGCAACGATTACGGAAACCAACAGAATGTGTCTTTTATCAAGTTCTTTTACCTTCTTTCAGGGAACTTATTTTTTAACCCTGGCTGCTCCAACCACCATCCGTCAGAAATTTGAATTTGATTCTCCAGGAAATGGCTATACTGCCAACAACCTTAATGTCAGATCATCATTATCACTGGTGATTACTAAGATGGGTCAATAAAAAAAGCTCAAGCATTAAAAATGCTTAAGCTTAATAATTTATATTCAAACAGGGCTTTAATTACAAGGCTCTGTTTTTTTTAATTCAATTTTGCCGTCAGTTTTTTAAACTGTTTTTCAGCATTTTTACCTTCATAAAGGATAGCATATACAGCATCTATAATAGGCAGCTTAAGATTTTTCTGTTTTGCTGTCTTATAGATAGAATCTGCAGCATAATATCCTTCTGCCACCATATTCATAGACTGAATCGCTGACTTCACAGTATATCCCTTTCCAATAAGATTTCCAAGGTTTCTGTTTCTTGAGAAAAGTGAATAAGCCGTTACCAAAAGGTCACCCAGATAAGCACTTTCATTCACATCTCTAGGCGCTTCATAGATAGCTTCCAGGAAAGTTTCCATTTCACGGATCGCATTGGAAACAAAAACAGCCGTAAAGTTATCTCCATAGCCTAATCCGCTTGCGATTCCCGCTCCAATTGCAAAAATATTTTTAAGAATAGCGCTGTATTCATTCCCTAAGATATCTTTACTTGTCTGTACTTTGATAAAGTCTGAACTGAAAATACCTTCCAGTTTTTCCGCAGTTTCATCTTCTACCGTAGCAATGGTAAGATAAGAAAGTCTTTCCATAGCAACCTCTTCCGCATGACAAGGTCCGGCAATAACCGCCTGATTCCTGAAACCAATTTTAAACTCATCGCGCAGATAATGGGCTACCACATCATTTACTTTAGGAATAATCCCTTTAATTGCAGAAATAAAAATTTTATCTGAATATTCACAAGTCATTTTATCCAGCGTATCGGACAGGTAGATAGATGGCGTTGCCAAAACAATAACATCGCAGGCAGACACCAGTTCATTAATATCTGTTGTCAGTTTTAAGTTCTTAAGATTAAAATGGGCAGCGGTAAGATAAGTCGGATTATGTCCACGAAGTTCAATGGCTCCTTTTACAAATTCACTTCTTACACACCAGTGTACGACTTTGCAGTTTTCAACAAGCATTTTTACGATTGCGGTTGCAAAACTTCCGCTCCCTACAACTCCTACAGAAATATCCTTTTTATTCTTTTTTGGATTCGAAGATTCTGAAATAATTTTCTTTTTAGCCATAATTGGAATGTGAAGTGCAAAGATATTAAAACAAAGACGTAACGGAGGCTTTGAAACTATGATAAAAGCCATTTTTTGAAAAAATTAACACTTCAACACAATTAAATAGCTAATTAACCGTTAAATACAGAAAAAACTGAATTTTAATTAAAAATAACCTGCAAAGACTATTTTTAATTAAATTTGCAGCTTCAAAACCGTTTTAAATTTACTAACAGAAGAAATATGAAAAAATTTCTAAGCAGCAAGAAGAACGTAAACATTCTCCTGGGAGGACTTTTGCTAGTAGTTTTTGCACAGGGTGTCTTCATTGCGAAGCTCTTTTCTGAAAGAGACGACAAAACCTACGAAGTCAACCTTGTAAAAATAAACACTGAAAAAGACAGTGTAGATTATCTAAAAATGAAAACTGATCTTACTCTCGTAGATCAGACAGTTGCTCAACTTAACTCCTTCCTGAAGTCCAAAGACATTACCAACGAAAAACTGATGATGCTCGACCAGGACAGTATTTCAAATTCTATTTATCTTTCCAAACAGGCAAACCGGTACAGCCAGTATCTGATGGATCTTCAGAAAAAACTGATGCAGGTTCCATTAGGTATGCCTACAGACGGATATATTTCCTCTAATTTCGGAGTGAGAAAAAATCCGATTCCGTTCAAAACTGTTTTCGCTTCGGTAAAAACGAGTGCTGCAGCGGAAGCTAAACCAGCAGTTGCTGTGGCTTCAAAACCTGAAGTAAAAGCTGAACCTGTTGAGAAGATCATAGAACTTACAGACAGCTATGGAAATAAGAGAGAAGTAAAAGTAATGGTTACTCCAAAAGCGGCTCCTGTGGCGGCGGCCTCTACTCCTGCCGCTACAAAAACGACTGCCGGAACTACAACAACCAAAACTGCCGTTGCTGAAAAAAATAATCCACCTGCTGAAGCTGATCAGATGCAATTCCACAAAGGACTGGACATTGCTGTTGCCTATGGTTCTGATGTAAGAGCTGCAGCTGCCGGAACGATTATTTTTTCCGGACAGAAAGGAGGCTATGGAAACTGCGTGATTGTTTCTCACGGAAACGGATTGGCTACGCTCTACGGACACTTATCACAGCTTGTATCTAAAGTAAATGATAAAGTAAAAGTAGGTCAGGTGATTGCTAAATCCGGAAATTCAGGGCGTTCTACAGGTCCTCATCTTCATTATGAAGTACACAAAAACAATACTCCGATTAATCCGAAATTGTTTATGAATCTATAAAACAAAAGGCTGTTCAATACGAACAGCCTTTTTCATTCAAGATAAGAATGAAAATCTATGGGAACTTTTAAACCATTAAGAGACTTATTAAGTTTTTAAGAATATTAAGAAGAGTTTCGCTTTAAGTTGATTTTTCTTAATGCAACTTCAGTACTTCAAAATCTTAACGGTTCAAAATAAAAACTGCCATCGTGTGATGGCAGTTTTCTTATTTCTGTATTATTTTATAATTTTCAGGGTTCCTTTTGGATGGGTAAATGTACCGTCCGGACCTGCAATATTTGAGTAAATAATATTTTTATTATAATCCTGTATATGGGTTACATTGAAACCAAGATGAGGCTCATGCCAATACACCATAAAAACATTCTTTGCTACTTCTACAGCGGTATATTCTACAGTATCTGTACTGTTTTTTGAACTTCCGGCTGTCCCTTTAAAGGTCATTGTCTTGTTATCTTTAAAATCCAGAATGAATTGTACTCCTCCAAAATCTACTTCAACTTGATGCCCGATTGCTGGATATGGTGATTTTAAATCCCAATCCATTTCTTTAAGGAAAACCTTTACTCCCATTTCCAATTCTTCTTTTCCGTGTAGATTAGGATATTTTTTAACCATAAAATCTACAATAGCAGATGAAGTTTTATTTTCAGTAACCGCTTGTTTATAGTTTTCCAGATAGCTTTTCACAAAATCAAGTGATTGTGGTGATGTAGACAATTCTGCAAAATGGGAAGCAATCACCTGATTCGGTTGTAAGGCTTTCATGGCATCAATCTGTCCTATCCATTGATCAATAGCCTTTACACTCTGCGTATCTGCCATCCAAAGATGGGATCCTACTGAAACTGAAATTCCTCCTGCAATGGTTTTAATAGATGGAATCCAAAGAAAACTGTGCGCCGGATCTTCAGGGTTTTGTCTGATCTCAATTTTGTTTCCTTCAAGATCAGGAATAGAAAAAGCGGCTTCAGGAATGATGATCTCTGATGGGGCATCTGCTTTTAATTGTGGCTTCCACACTCCCATTTTCTCATCCTTCGAAGCTGAAATCAGGTAAGCAGTCTGAGCTGTTGAGATAATCTTTGCATTGGGGAAAGCTTTTTTGATCACATCTAACCCGAAATAAAAATCAGGGTCGCTGTGAGAAATAAAAACTGTTTTCAGGTTTTTTCCTGTCGCTTTTATTTCTTTCACAAGCTGCTCTGCATACTGTTTCTGAAACTGGGCATCAATGAGAATGGCATCTTTATCTCCATAAATAATGGTGGAAGTGATCGGAAAAATAGCTTTGGTTCCCGGATTATACACTTTCACTTTGAGGTTTCCTGCAAATATGCTGATAAAACTCAACAGCGTCAATATCGACAATAATTTCTTTTGTATCATTTTGTTCTTTTATCTATTAATAAGCTGCTGTAAAACGTTCACGAATGTGGTTGTTCTGTTCCAGTTCATCTACCAAAACTACTGCTACATCTTCTACAGACAAACGGCTTCTTCCGTTTTCATCAAATACCGGAGTTTCTAATGATGTTCTGTATTTCCCTGTTCTTTCTCCTACATTGGCCTGGTTCATTTCTATGGCAGGACTGAAGAATGTCCAATCCAAAGTATTATTTTCTTTGATTTTGTTTAAATAATCTCTCGCTGCTGTTGCACCTGGTTTGTAAGCTTCCGGGAAATCTGGAGTATCTACGATCTGTACATTATCCGGAGTGTAAAGACTTCCTGCTCCACCTACTACGATCAGTCTTTTTACGCCTGCTGCTTCTACTGCTTTTTGAATATTCTCAGAACCATTCAGAAAATCGTTGTAAAGATTAGGGTTTGTCCATCCTGCATTGAAGGTACTGATTACCGCATCGCTTCCTTTTAATGCTTCAGCCAATTCATCTACATTGTTTACATCAATGCTTTTTGCTGTTACATTTTCCTTTGTATCTACTTTTGACGCATCTCTTACTAATGCTTCTACAGCATATCCTCTGTCTGCTAATTCTGATACTACGTGTGTTCCTACAAATCCTGTTGCACCGATTACTGCTACTTTTTTCATAATGTTTTATTTTTAATTAAATTGTAATAAATTTTGTTACATTTAAGGTTAAAAAATTTTTATTCGAACTGGTCAGCGAATTCCTGCAATGACTTGTCTCCTAAAAAGTTTACTACCAAACGATCTGTTTCTTCAAATAATGTATTTAAATGAACGTTAATTTCTTTTCCAACACTGCATGCCGGATTGGGATTCTGATTTTTCTTTCCGAGTACTTCAGTATTTTTTACTGCTTTATAGATCTCAGAAATTGTAATCATATCAGCATTCTTTGCAATCTGGCTGCCTCCTTCTTTTCCCTGTCTGCTGATAATAAGACCTGCTTCTTTCAATACGCTGATCTCCTTTCGGACAATCACCGGATTTACATTGATACTACCGGCTACCCATTCGGAAGTAAGCCACTCCTGAGGGCTCTTTGCCAATAATGTCATTATATGTACTGCCGTAGCAAATCTTGTATTGTTCATTGTAATTACTTGGCAAAGATACACATTTTTTAAATGTAACAAAATTTATTACAGTTATTTTTTTCTTAAAGGATTAATTTGTCCAGATCAAGCAACAAATAATTGATGTTCTGATTGATGGTACGTGTTGCAGACTGCATCTGATTGAGCATAGCAGCACGGTTATGAAGATCATCTGCCCTATAGAATCCACCATCACTGAAAATAACAGACTTATCTGCGACTTCTTTTACATCATCAAACTGATAATGAAGCCATCTCGATTTCATATTTCCAATAATGGAATGTTCTTCCCTGTTGGAAAATTTTTTCTCAGTATACATATACCAGATGAAAGGTGGAAAGTTGGGAGATTCTAATTTTTCTTTCCAGATATCCCTTAAAAGATTTCTCTGATGGATAAACTCTACTTTTTTCCCTTTGGGATTGAGCGTTGCCAAACCAAACCCTGCTCCCAAAATACCTCCTCCGATACCTATTGCATTATCCCAACCGTCACTTTTAACGATTCCCCCTGCTATGGAAGAAGCCGCACCGGCAATGATTGAATATAAAATCAGTTTATTATTTCTTGATGAGTTCAGGTTATCCACATAGTTTCCAATCTGTGCAACTCTTTCTCCTTCACAATCGAACTCTGCTGCTACGGCATCCAGCTCTGTTAAAGCAATAGTAATTCTGCTGTTGATTTTTGTCTTAAGCTGCAATATTTTCACCTGTGACGTCAGCGAAGAATCTTTTTTAAGTTCGATGATCTTGTGAACGTCCTCCAGATTGTTCAACGCATTTAAAATTAAAATGCTCTGATCGCTAAACATTTCTTTAAGATCTTTATTCGCTATTAAAATAGAATCCGAATTATAAGATGGAAGTTTATTGTTGTAGTTATACTTAAAAGGAGCCTTACAATAGCTGTCTTTTAGGGTAAGAATATTCTGCTGGATAGCCTGGTTCTTTTTGGAAACACAGGATACCAGTAAGCCCACCACAGCGAAAAGGTAAAAGAGTTTTTTCATTCAGTTATATTTTTGTGTCAGCAGGATCCATTGCAGAATAGATCTATCCATTTTACAATTGATCTATACGAAGATAGTACAAATAAAAAAATTTACCTGAAATCAGGTAAATTTTTAATCTATTTTTAAGAAGGATTATTTAATATCCAGCAATTCAACTTCGAAAACAAGCGTACTGTTTGGTCCGATCTCTTTGCTGATTTCCTGATCTCCATAGGCTAAATGCGGAGGAATAATCAGTCTCCATTTGCTTCCAACAGGCATCAGCTGAAGTGCTTCTGTCCAACCTGAAATCACTCTGTTTAAAGGGAAAGATGCAGGAGTTCCTCTTTTTACAGAGCTGTCAAATACTTTACCGGAAATAGTCGTTCCGTGATAGTGGCATTTTACAGTAGACTTAGGTCCTGGTTTCTGGCCATCCCCTTCTGTAATGATTTCATATTGTAAGCCGCTAGGTAACTGCACAACGCTTTCTCTCTTACCATACTCTACCATATATTCTTTACCATCATTCAGGTTTTTCTCTGCCAATTCTTTTTTACGTTTAAATAACATATCTGCTACTCCCATATTATAATTTTTTTACAAAGATAAGATTTGTTGCCGGAAGTAAGAAGCGAGAATTATTAAACATTAAAAATCAACAACTTAAAAAGGTTATTAATCAAAATAAGGCATCCATATTTGTATACTTTTCGTGATTCAAAGTCGCTTTATCAACAAAATTCAAATAATTGTAATACTTGCTTAACACAGATTCCGAAACTTGGCGTTATAATTGGATTTTAAAAACTAAATGCCAAATCCATTAAAATATAATAAGAAGTTTGATGAACTAAATGAGGAGGAAAAAAAACTTCTGGAGATCAATAAAAAAACAATAGCGGATTTTGTTGAGCAATCCTCTTCTATAAGTGACGTCAATTATGCTACCCGGAATGCTCATGCAAAAACGTATGCGGTAGCAAAGGGTACATTCTGGATTGAACCGGATATCCCTGAATCATTACAACCTTTTTTTGATAATGAAAAATTTGACCTGACTATAAGATTTTCTAATGCACAGCTGAAAATTAAAAATTCTAAAAAAGATATTCCTGCCTACGGATTTGCCGTACAGATCAGGGATGAAAACAGTGTATTACTTGCCAATTACCCTTTGGTGAATTTTCCTTTATTCCCTGTAAATTCGGTTTCTACTTTCCTAAAACTGTTTACAGCAGTCAACCGGCTTTATATGAAACAATGGAGAAGTTTGTTCCCGATGTTTATTCAGCTGGTCAAAATGATTCCAACTCTTTGTACAGTTGATTTTATCCGGCATAGTTTACAACTGATGGGCAAAAGGAATGATTTTATCCTGTCGTTCGATTATTATTCTGTAGGCGCTTATCGTCTGGGAGATCAGGTGATCAAAATAAAACTATGTCCAAAGTCTGTAGATAAAAATACAGGCAGAAAGCAAAATATAAAAGATTCGTTAAAAGATTATCTTCAGACCCATGAATTTGAAGCAGATGTGATGATCCAGATTTGTTATGACCTGAAAGATCAGCCGATCAATAAACTGAATGTAGAATGGAAAAATTCTCCTTTTATTAAGATTGGCGAGGTTAGAATTAATAAAGACTCACTCCTGGATTCGCGCAACTGTACCAATGAACTTCTTTCATTCAATCCTTTTGAAAGTAAAATCTTTTTCCAGCCTGTAGGAAAAATACAAAAACTGCGTGATGAAGCTTATAAAGTATCTGTGCAGACGAGGAGAAAGATCAATAAATTACTTCATGGGAAAGGGGGCTAGCATAAAGATAAATTATAGTTATAAATTTTTGAATACAGGGCTACAAAAGTTGTTGGATATAGCCCGATCAAATAAAAAAGGAACAGTGCTTACACCGTTCCTTTTCTAATATTTATTAAATTATTAATTTTCAGTTTTAATTAATTTTCTTGTGATTATAGTGCCTTTGGCATCTTCTACTTTAACCCAATATATACCTTCTGATAAGGATTGTACATTAATGCTATTACTATCAGCATAGGAACCGACTAATCTTCCTTCTTCACTATAGATTTTCACTGTTTTAATTCCTGATAGATTTTGGATTTTAAATAACTTTCCTGTAGGATTTGGATACAATATTATTTCTTCATTTTTTTTACTATTTTCTCCTACTTGCAATGTCATAGTTGTAGGACATGAAATGGCTGTAGGTATGATTTTTTCATTATTGGTACCATTTCCAAGCTGGCCTGCGCTATTGTCTCCCCAAGACCAAAGTGAACCATCCGTTTTTAGGGCTAGTGTATGATTATAACCCCCAACTACACTTTTCCAATTACTATCTGTACCTATTTGTATAGGTGTCATTTTAGTAAGATATGTACCATCACCTAATTGTGCTGTCATGTTATCTCCCCAGGCCCAAAGTGTTCCGTTATTTTTTATGCCCAGTGAATGATTCACTCCGGCGATGATACTTTTCCAATCAGACGCAGTTCCTATTGGGGTAGGTACAATTTTGTCTGTACTCGTACCATCACCTAATTTTCCACTATTATTGTATCCCCAGGCCCAAATTGTACCGTCTGTTTTTAATGCAAGAGTATGATTAGCTCCAACTGATATGCTTTTCCAGTTCGTATCTGTTCCTATCTGAACGGGAACTTTTTTCCCAATTGTAGTACCATCTCCCAATTGTCCTGTAGCATTAAACCCCCAAGCCCAAAGTGTTCCATCTGTTTTAAGTGCAATACTGTGAAATGCTCCGACTGCAACGGCTTTCCAATTGATATCTGTTCCTATTTGAATATAATTATTTTGGTCCGTCAGCGTTCCATCACCTAACTGCCCAAAAGTATTATTTCCCTTGGCCCAAAGCGTTCCATCTGTTCGTATAGTTAAAATATGCACCCCCGGAGCCACACTTTTTAAATTTGCAGCACTCCCGATCTCTATAGGACTGGTTATATTTTCATTGGTTGTACTCACGAGTATTCCCATAAAATTACTTCCCCATCCCCAGAGCGAATCATCAGATTTTATAGCCAGAACATAATCTTCTGCAGGAGTTGATATGATACTTTTCCAGTTAGCATTTCCAATCTGAACCGGGCTTGTTTTATAAACATTGGTTCCATCACCCAATTGTCCATACCAATTACTTCCCCAAGTCCAGAGAGTTCCGTCATTTTTTAAGCCGACAGAATTCCATCTTCCTGTAGAGATTTCTTTCCAACATTGGGGAAAAGCCAGAAAAGGCATAAGTAAAAAAAGTAAGAATACTTTTTCGATTGATCGATTTTTTCTCATTTGTATTTAAGTTTTATATCCAAATCCTCCTTCTAACGAAAGAAAAATTCAGATGATTATTAGTTTATATATAGAATTATTAACCTAATTTTTTTGGTAAATATAAAACAAGAAAATGAATTTTCATCATAAAAAAAGACTGTTACAATGACAGTCTTTTTTTACTTTTTATTTAAATTTTCGATCTTCTTCTTTTATAGCCAGATCATTGATGCTTGCATATCTTTTTGCCATCAGTCCGTTTTCATCAAATTCCCAGTTCTCATTTCCATAAGCTCTGAACCAATTACCGTCTTTTGTCTGATATTCATACTCAAAACGAACAGCAATGCGGTTATCGGTGTGTGCCCAATATTCTTTTTTAAGCTTATAATTGAATTCTTTCGCCCATTTTTTCTGCAGAAATACTACAATATTTTCCCTTCCATTCACGAAAGTATCTCTGTTTCTCCATTCGCTGTCGATCGTGTAAGCTTTAGAAACCTTTTCGGGATCCTGACTGTTCCAGGCGTCTTCTGCCAGTTGAATTTTTTCCATTGCCGTTTCAAGTGTGAAAGGCGGAAGCGGGTGTTTCTGTTCCATAACTTATTGTATTAAATTGGTGGCTATTTTTTTTGATTTTTCAATCAGTTCATTGGATTTGAAAAGCTGGCTTTCTATAATACTGCTCTCAAAAAGCATATAAATATGAGTGGAAAGAGTATCATCATTCAGTATTTCTAAAAAGTAGTTTCTGAGATCTGTTTTATGGGATTGGATAACCTTCAGGATTTTAATATTATCCATCGGAATTTCCGACAAGATGTTTAGAAAACTGCATCCCCTGAAGCTCTCTTTTTCATTCATATACACAAGGAAATCGAAAGCTTTCGTGATTTTAGACCTTATCTCTTTTTCATGCGATACAAAATTGTTAAGCTCCTTAAACCAATACTCATGTCTTACTTTCAGAAATTCTACACACAAGTCTTCCTTAGATTTAAAATGCTGATAGAAACTTGCTCTGGCTACTTCTGCTTCAGAAATAATCTGGTTGATTCCGGTAGAATTATAACCTTGCCTGGCGAACAATTGAAAGGTAGTTTCTATTATTCTTTCTCTTGGAGATTTCATATTGCTTTTCTTTTACTGAACAAATGTATGAAAAAAAACAACGAACAGACTGATCTGTCTGTTTTTATTTTTAAAATAATAATTTTGGAAAACGCAAAGGCGCAAAAATTCTTATAAAAATAATGTGGTAAGGCGCAAGGATTTTATCTCCGATAAAATTTAATACTGCTAACTATGATTCTTGATAAAACCGACAATTAAAAGGTAACCTTACTGAAAATCTTTGATTTTCTTACGCCTTAAAGCAGCATAATACTTATAACCTTTGCGTCTTTGCGTTTTCTAACAAAAAGAATTCTTAAGTCATAAAAAAACCTCCAGGAATTAATCCCAGAGGCTTTTCATATATTTTAAATATTTTATTTTTCTTCCAATTCTTCTTTTTTCTCTTCTTCTTTTTCAGGGAAGATGATAGATAAAAGAACAGAGATAACCAATACTCCTCCTACAATCCCCAATGAAACCGGAGATGTAATATGAATCCAAGGTGCAATAAGCATTTTAACCCCGATAAAGGATAAAATAATGGCCAAACCGTAAGGAAGTTTGCTGAACATATGGATAAAGTTCGCCAACAGGAAGTATAATGATCTCAATCCTAAAATCGCAAAAATATTGGATGTATAAAGGATGAATGGGTCATTTGAAATCGCGAAGATCGCCGGAATAGAGTCTACTGCAAAAAGAACGTCTGTAAACTCAATAACCCCAACTACTACTAAAAGCGGTGTTGCCATTTTGATCCCGTTTTGAACAGTGAAGAATTTATCACCATCATAATTATCGGAAACTTTCCAGAAACTCTTGATCAATCTTGCTCCTGCCGTATTGCTGTAATCTTCGTCATCATCATCACCTCCATCACCCCAGGATTTGATCCCGGCATACACAAGGAACAGACCGAAAAGAGCCATTACTATATTGATCTGTACTGCTTTTCCGAAAATATTCATTTCAGGAAGATACGTCAGGTTAATCAATCCTACTCCTGCAAAAATAAATATTGCTCTGAAGATCAATGCCCCAATAATACCCCAGAAAAGAACTTTATGGTGAAGGAATTTCGGCACTTTAAAGAATCCGAAAACCAGAATAAATACAAATAAGTTATCTACCGAAAGTGCCTTTTCAATCCAATAAGCAGCCTGGTACTGTGTAAATTTCTCCACCGCTACTGCATGACTTTCAGGTGATCCGTCTGTATTGAATACCCAATACACCACTCCTGAAAATATCATGGAAAGTGAGATCCATACAATAGACCAGATGGTAGCTTCTTTGGAAGAGACTTCATGACTTTTTTTATTAAATACCCCTAAGTCCAGGAGCAGCATGATAACAACTGTTATCGCGAATCCCCACACCAGACCTGGGTGCAGTTCTAAAATACTTTGATGTTTATCCACTTGAGTTATGTTATTATATGATAAAAGCAATAGATGTACAGAGTACAAATATTGCTATTTTATTTATCTTTTGATTGTCAATTGATTATAGGTAATTCATCTGTACTGTCTGAACCGTCTGCTCCAGCTTTCTATCTGCTGTAGGATCTCCGACCGCATTGAATTTCCATTCCCCATTTCTCTTATAGAAAACTCCCATTACCATGGCAACATGTCCGTTGAAAGAAGCATCATTTGCAACATCATATTTTGCAAAGACCTCTCTTACATTGGTAGGTGATCCTTCATAAATACGGATAGAAGCAAAAGGAATCGTACCGAAATCCTGACCTTTGTAGCTGTTCAGCACCATTGCCACATGTTCTACATTCGGCTCCAGCTGGCTGAAATCAACAGTGATTACTTCATTATCCAATCCATCATCTCCGTCTACATCACCAGTAAGGTCATCTCCACTGTGTTTTACAGATCCGTTTCTGGATTTAAGATTTCCAAAATAGATTACTTCCGTAACATTTTTGTTTGAATCATATAAAATACAGCTTCCGTCTAAGTCTACTGCTTCTTTTTTGGTTCCGAAAAATCCTTTCTTTTCGATTGCTCCCCAGTTGATTCCTACACAGGCTTGGGAAAGCTCAGCTCCATTTTCTTTTTTAAGGTTGATTCTCTGACCTTTTTGTAAGTTGATAGCCATCTTTTTATGTTTAGTTGTTATTTACTTTTTGTAAAGGCTGAACTGCAAATTTGTGATTGTACTTTTTGCTGTTTTGCCTTCTAGTTATTATTCAAATTCAAATTAAGCATTGCGCGCAGAATATTCGTTTCTTCATCGAAATCAAATATTTTGCTCATAATATCTATATTTTCCAGGTTTCTGATATAGTCTTTCAAAACGGCTTCCACTTCGGCTGGTAACGTACGTTTTCTTTCGTTCATACTATGATCCAGCAGATCATTTTTACTTCTCAGCTGATCGATAATGGAACTCTGGTTAGACTGATTTTCAGAAATATCCAGCTTATCCAATTCTTTGTCGAAAAGATACAATTTCTTTTCGTCTACACTGAAAATAAAATAATCGTCAGACTGAAAGACTTTGAAAAGTTCATAATCGCGGTTCGCAATAAGGTAACCACAAACAAAACGGACTTTAAATCCCTGTATATTCAATCTCCCTAACAGTTTTCTTTCAATAGCGTAGTCTTTATACTGATAGGCAGGAAAAGAACCGGACTGCAAAAGAGATTCATCGGCTTCCGCTCTGTAAAATTCCTGAGCATATTTTTTGTGAAAATACAGAACATTCTCCCAATTGGCGGTAAAAACATCTTCTGTAAGATCTTTGTACAAAGTTTTCAGATGTTGGGAAAATACACCGCTGTACATTTTCCTGTCGGTCTGAAAGCTGTCTACGCGTCTTTCTTCAAAACCTGAAATATATTTATTGTTGATGTTAATTTCATTAATGACAGCCAGCATATCATTTTCCTTTTGCCTTTTTATCTTCGTCAAAAGTTCTATGAGACTGTCGGTATACTGCAGGTGGAAAAGTTCCAGTTTATTATAATCTAAAGCCGTATTTTCCTGGAACAGATTGTGGATAATATCTGTTTTGATGTAAATCGATATTATGTCAATATGTTCAAAAAAATTCGCGAGAAGCTTAAGTTTTGTTAATCTTCTTTTGCTTTGCGACAATATGGTTGCTGCATCATCCCCCACCTTGGTATCCTATAAATTAACTTCTGACATTCGCTTTAAGTTCATGCTCCAATGTCTGAAGATCCTGATCCAGTTTTCGTCTGTTATCGGCTCCCTGTTTCTGGATTTGTTTCACTTCATTCAATGTATTGATAAGCATTGATGTTGTTTCTCTTAATGTTTCTACTGACACAATAGTCTGCTCGTTCGCTCTGGCAACATTCACTGAATTCTGGCCAAGGCGCTCTGCATTCTTTCTTAGAATCTCTTCTGTAGTAGAAGACACTTTCTGCTGAATTTCAATATTCTGCTGTTGTCTGTACATCGCCACAGCAAGGGAAAGCTGGTTTTTCCATACAGGAAGCGTAGTGGTAAGAATCGTCTGTGCTTTTTCAGCAATAGAAACGTTGTTATTCTGTACCAGTCTGATCTGTGGAAGCGACTGCATCATAATCACACGCACCACTTTAAGATCAGCCATTCTTCTGTCTAGCCTTGCGATGAAATCTCTCTTATCTGCAATCTGGTAATCCTGAAAATTCTGAGGACTGGCTTCCATTTGAGTAAGCTCAACGGCTGCTCTTTCCATTCTGATATTTCCTGCAATCACAAGACTTTCAATCTGCTTGATAGAATTCACATTACTTTCAAAAATAGTCTGAAGAACAGCATTATCTTTGGTCGAAGTAATGATTCCGGCATTTACTTTATAAGAGATCTGCTCAATATTATTGATGATCTTGTCATATTTTGTAAATAAGTTTTCCACCTGAGTGATCACCTTTTTCATGAAAGGTAATTTACTCAGGAAGCTTTTCACTTTATTTCCGTTAAGCTCTTCTACATCTACATAGTTAAGCTCCACTAAAAGATCATTGATAAGCCCGCCTACTTCTCCGGAGTTTGATCTTCTTACATTTCCTAAGAAGCTGTCACTCTGGTTTGTTAACGTTTTCTGAAGCTCTGCTCCGAAATTCACAATCGAACCTGGGTTGGCTTCGTCAATAGAGTTCGCTAGAACTTCATATTTCTGACGTTCTTCTGACTGCATCTGAGTCAGATTTACATTTCCTTCTCTGTCCACAAGAACTGCCGGCGCTGCATTTTGTACAGGCTGAGCTGGAGTTGGGGGAACCATTGGAGTAGGTTCAAATGTTTTAAGAGGTTCTATTGATCCTAGTGGATCTATGGGTTGATTTTCCTGATTGTCCATGATTACTTTTGATAAATTGATACAAATTTGTCAAGGCCGTCTCTCTGTCCTGCACCTACAGCCTCAAATTTCCATTCTCCGTTTCTGTTGTAGATTCTTCCGAATTCTACTGCTGTTTCGATTGAGAAATCTTCGTCCAGTTCATATTTTAAGATCTCTTCATTGGTATCTGTGTTGAAAATTCTGATGAAAGAATTTCTTACCTGTCCAAAGTTTTGTTTTCTCGCATCTGCATCGTGAATCGTTACCACTACTGTAATTTCTTTGATGGCATCGTCAATTTTCGTAAGATCAATTTTGATCTGCTCATCATCACCTGTTCCTTCTCCTGTAAGGTTATCACCTGTGTGGATCACAGATTTGTCCGGAGACTCAAGGTTATTATAGAAAATAAAGTGGTTATCTGAAACTAATTTTTTGTCGTCACCCAGCAAAAATAAAGATGCATCAAGGTCGAAAGCAGTTCCTGTAGAAGTGTTATTGATATCCCATCCTAAACCTACAGTAAATTTAGGTGCGTTAATATTTTCTCTTTGTCCTTTTTGTAAGTTAATAGCCATAATATAATTCCGTTTGTGTTAAAGTATTGATGTTATTTTCGTATTCTTTTATTAAATGATAATTGTTGCTGATGGCCAGCTCCAAAAGCAGATCCATCTGTTCTTTTTTTACTTTAGACGTAAGATAATCAAAATTACTTGAATCCAGGCCTAAAATATATTTCACAATCCTTGTATTGAACTGAAAGCTGTCTTTATTCATCACTTCTGCAACGTGTTTTACATTTTGCACTGCATAATAATTAAAAAAGTTTTCGATCTTAGGATCAAGGTTAAAATTCATCAGTTCTGCGTAATACAGGAACATAAAGTCTGCTTCCACGCTATATTCATCCAGAATCCTGTTGACTGTATATTCATGACTTCCCGTGATTTTTATATCGTCTATAAAAATACAAAGTTTTCCTCTTAAAAAATCTTTATCGATATAATAAGTATCATTGGCAATCAGATTTTTACGATCTTCAAAATTAAGGTTGCCATAATCTGTTATATACGTGTGATTTCTATTGATTTTGGATAAAACACTTGATTTTTTTCCTTTTTGAAACATATAGAAATCCAAATACTTCTTAAAGTAAAAGCATAAAAAATTGGAAGCTGTAGGAATAGCCATGTACGGGCTTGGAAGCACTACAATCTCTTTATCAGTCTGTAAAAGTGCTTCATTTTCGGAAATAAATCCGTCGAATAATTCTTTTGCAAATTTTTCAGCATACGACTTATCGCCATACTTGAAATAGCTGTATTCTGCAGGTGAGAAGCTAAATTCATCTGCCGAATGAATGTGGTGTAAGCTGTATCTTGTATTCATGTTTATTTTTAGTGTTTAAGTAAATGTGCACTGAAACCGAAGTCTTTTGCCCCCTGATAATCGGCTACCGGATTGTCTCCGATATGCAAAATCTGATGCAGTGGCAAATCCTGGTCTTTGATCTTATTCTTCACTTCCTGAAAAATAAGCGGGTTCGGTTTGGAACAGTTGATTTCATCAGAATAAATATGAAAATCAATGTACTGATCCAGGTTTTCATGAATCAGAAATTTTCTCATTGTCTTTCCTTTGATAAATCCTGTGTTGCTTAAAATATTAATGGTCTTTCCCTGGTTTTTTATATCCTCAAAAAAATCATGAATATTTTCAAAAATTACAACCGGTCTGTATTCCAGAAATAAGTCTTCACTCTTTACATAAAACTCATTGAGTCTTTCTTTATTTAACTCTTTTATATCTACATCAAGAGAACCAAGAATCATCAGATACATCTCAAAAGTATCTATATTCCCTCCTGTCACTTCATTGATGGTATTACAAAGATCATCGTAATATTTTACGGTTTTCGCAACCTCCTCTATTGGTTTATCTACATTGAAAAACGAGGAGAACAGCTCAACTCTTTTTGCTTTAAATTCAGGATGAGATTTGATTAAGGTGAGCCACAGGTCAAAAGAAAAATGACAGTGGTTATGGATGTCGATATCTGTTTTCAATAGGTTTTAAGTTAAAAGTTTTATTTAGCTTTCTTGAAAAAGATTTAATTTTTTTTAATCATCAACAAGTGTTTAAATACTATTCTTCCCAAAGATAAAATTTTTATCATAAATGCATTACGTTCGTTCTGTGTTTTAAGATATTTTTATGAAAATTGACGAATTTCACAGACTCTCAGAAGATGATTGATGAACCGTTTAATTTCCGTTCACAAAAAAATAGTTGCAAAAATTCTTTGGAAATCAAAAAAAAATTATAATTTCGCAACCGATTAACAATCAATAATGTCAACAAAAATGATAAATATTATAACTTTAAGCAATCCTGTCAGAGCTGTGTTCTTTGGCAGCACTGAATATTTATCTGAATAGTTCTATAGATCTTTTATACCCAAAAATATATTGAAGACCTATCTATTCGGATAGGTCTTTTTTGCTGCCCTATTTTCAGACTTTAACAATTCAAACAACTTCTGTTATTTGTTAAGATCTCTGAAAATTATTCTCAACTCAAAATACAAAAAATGTTTTGCCGGTTTTATCAAGCCGGAGTGTATTTTGTGTTCATTATTTTCAGAACCTTTTTAAAATACAGATCTAAAAATCAACAATTTAAATCAAACAAAATGAAATACAACACACGAAATATAGGGATCATAGCACATGTAGATGCAGGAAAAACAACGTTATCGGAAAGACTTCTGTATTACACGGGACTCATTCATAAAATCGGTAATGTAGATGATGGAAATACCACCATGGACAAGGATATTCAGGAAAGAAACCGAGGGATCACCATTTCATCAGCCGCTGTTTCAACGCAATGGAAAAAAGATCATAAAGTGTATAATATCAACATTATTGATACTCCCGGACACATTGATTTCGCAGTGGAAGTAGAACGTTCCCTAAGGGTTCTGGACAGTGTTGTCGCAGTTTTCTGTGCTTCATCCGGCGTACAACCGCAAACTGAAAATGTATGGTACCAGGCTGAAAAACATGGCACTTCCAAAATATGTTTCATCAATAAAATGGACAGAATTGGAGCAGACTTCTTTGCCGTTCTCCAGGAGATAAAAACCAAGCTGAATGCTGTTCCTCTTGCTCTTCAGATTCCGATGGGCGCTGAAGTACATTTTGAAGGAGTCATTGATCTTGTCAAAATGAAAGCATTATACTGGACCGATGAAACCGGGGAAACCATTGTTGAAAAGGACATTCCGGCGGTATTCCGTACTGAAGCTGATGAATATAGAATGAAGTTACTGGAGACTCTTGCAGAATATGATGAGACTTTCTTTGACATTTTTATGGATACCGAAAATACAGTCACCGTTGAAATGATCGTAGAAGCTGTACAAAGAGTCTGCAGATCGGGAGCAGCCGTTCCTGTTCTCTGTGGGTCTGCCTTTAAGAATAAGGGAATCCAGCCTCTTCTTGATGCCGTGGTAACTTATCTTCCAGCTCCGGATCAGCTTGCTGACCTGCAGGGAAGAGATCCTCATACAGAAGAAGCAGTAATATTGGAAAGAAATGAAGCGGCTTCTTTTTCGGGACTTGTTTTCAAAGTTGTGATTGATAAACATATGGGAAGACTGGCCATGCTTCGTGTCTATTCCGGAGTGATAAAATCCGGCGATACGATACTGAATGTAAGAACGGGTGAAAGTTACAGGATTTCCAGAATTTTACAGATGCAGTCGGATAAAACGTTATCAATGGATGAAGCTAAAGCGGGAGATATTATTGCTTTAACGGGAATAAAGGATGCCAAAACCGGAGATTCTTTATCTTCTCTGGACAAGCCGATATTACTGGAAGCGATTACGATCCCAACTCCTGTTATCAGAGTTGCTATTGAGCCGAAAACGAATGGTGATGAGAAATCTTTTGGTTTGGTACTGGCTAAAATTCAGGAGGAGGATCCTTCTTTAGTTGTTGAGAGAGACAAACAGACCGGAGAGACTTTATTGAGTGGGCTGGGAGAACTTCACCTTGAGGTTACTTTGGAAAAAATCCGTCTGAATCATGGTATTGAAATCAATCAGGGAAGACCTAAAGTTTCTTACCGCGAGATCTTAACGGGAACTAAAATCCATAGAGAAAAGCTTTCCAAGCAAAACGGAGGAAGTGGTCAGTTCGCCGATATCAGTTTTGAAATCGGACCAAGGAATGACAATGAATATGGACTGGAGTTTGTCAATGTAATCAAAGGAGGTGTTATTCCAACTGAATTTATTCCTTCTGTAGAAAAAGGATTCAGAGAAGCTATGGAACAAGGTCCATTAAAAGGATATCCTCTGGAAAACATGAAGATTACCCTTCTGGATGGTTCTTTCCATGCTCAGGATTCTGCTGCATTTGATTTTGAAATTGCTGCCAGAGAAGGGTTTAAAGCCGCTGCCAGAGGATGCAGTCCTAAATTGATGGAGCCTGTCATGCAGATAGAGATTCAAAGTATTGAGGAATACACGGGGGCCGTCACTGCGGATATCAACAGAAGAAGAGGAATCATCACTTCTATTGATGAAAGATCAGGAAGAAAGATTTTTGCCGCGCAAGTTCCGTTAGCTTCAACTTTCGGGTATATTTCCGATCTGAGAACGCTGACAAGCGGACGAGCTTCCATCAGCATGAAATTGTCGCACTATGCTTTAGTGCCTGATTTTATCGCAAATACATTAATAACCTAAACAAGCAAGGACTGTAGATTTATCTTACAGTCCTTGTCTGGTTATTGAGGTTTATATTTTTTTATTGATAATTGATAATTGATAATTGATAATTGATAATTGAAACAAAATTCAATTTTGATTTCTTTATTTTTCCGGAATTACCTTATAAGTAGGGTCTTCTTCAATATTAATTTCAACTACTGCTTCGGCATTTTTCAATATTTTCCGGCAGTCCTCGCTGAGATGCCGTAAGTGTAATGTTTTATTCTCTTGCTTATATCTTTTGGATAACTTGTCTAAGGCATCTATCGCACTCATATCCACAATACGGCTTTCTTTAAAATCAACAACCACCTGATCCGGATCATCCGCAGGATCAAATTTATCTGTAAATGCTGTCACTGAACCAAAAAACAGGGGTCCATATATTTCGTAATGCTTCACTCCATTTTCATCAATATGTTTTCTTGCTCTGATTCTTTTAGCATTATCCCATGCAAAAACCAATGCTGAGATGATAACCCCAACCAAAACCGCTAAGGCCAGGTTATGTAAAATAACGGTAATCAATGCTACCGTAACTCCAACAAAAATATCGGACTTCGGCATTTTATTAACAATCCTGATCGACACCCACTGAAATGTACTGATGGCTACCATCATCATCACTCCTACCAAAGCCGCCATAGGAATTTTCTCTATCACAGGAGCTCCAAAAAGGATAATGATCAAAATCAGCAGAGATGCTATAATCCCCGACAGTCTCGCTCTGGAGCCTGCATTAAGGTTTACCAATGTTTGTGCTACCATTGCACAGCCCCCCATTCCACCAAAGAAACCGTTGGTAATATTCGCCAATCCCTGAGCCACAGATTCTTTATTTGCGCTGCCTTTAGTATTGGTAATTTCATCAACCATCGATAAAGTAAGAAGAGATTCTATAAGACCTACTCCTGCCATGATTAAGGCATATGGAAATATTATCTGTAGGGTTTCCAGAGAAAAAGGAATCTTTGGAATATGGAAACTGGGAAGATTTCCACTGATATGGGCAATGTCTGCTACCGTTTTTGTTGGAATATTAAATCCAAGAACTACGGCGAAGACAACAATAATCGCTACTAAAGAAGCCGGGACTGTTTTTGTTATTTTTGGAAAAAAGTAGACTACGGCAATTGTCAGGGCTGTTAAACCAGCCATTATATATAAAGACATTCCCTGCAGCCAGCTTACAGCTCCATGGGCGTCTGTAATTTTGAACTGTTCGATCTGTGCCATAAAAATAATAATGGCCAATCCGTTCAGGAATCCATACATAACGGGTTGCGGAATCAGTCTTACAAATTTTCCCAGTTTAAAGATCCCAACCAACATCTGAAGTATTCCGGCTAATGCTACAGTGACAAAAAGATATTCTATTCCGTGAGACTGTATCAAAGCAATCAAGACAACGATGGTTGCTCCTGCCCCACCGGAAACCATTCCCGGGCGTCCTCCCAAAACCGCTGTTACCAATCCCATCATAAAAGCGGCATACAGCCCTGTGAGCGGAGACAAACCGGCAAGAATCGCAAATGAAAGAGATTCAGGAATCATCGTCATGGCTACTGTAAAACCAGCCAGCAGTTCATTTTTGTAATTGATTTTCTTCGAAAAGTCAAATAAGCTTATGGTATTCTTCATTGATTGGCAAAGGTATGGAGTGTCCCGATGGTATACAATATTTTCTTTTTATCATTTTTTATGGGTAAGCTTTTTCACTGTAAATAATTCACACATTAAATCTTATAATATGTTAATTTTAATTAAAATCAATAGATAAAGCATGATTTTTATATTTCCGGTTGTTTTTACTTCTTATTTTTGTTTACATTTGAAACCGAATAAGCAATTATTTGGTACTAATTAAAAATTCAACGCGGGGAAAGCTGTTTATCAATCTATCTACAGCTTTAACTCATAGAATTATATAAAAATCTTAATAGGTTATATATTATTTCACACAAATGGCAGGAAAAAGAAGTTTGAAAGAGAAGAAGAAGAATCCATTGAAAATAAAGAATATATCCCAAGTACATTAAGGTGCTCCCTACTCACCTTTTTTAAAGTTATTTGGTAAGTCACAAATCCGTTTTTTAAGATTAATCATCTTATTAAACGCATTTACCTATTCTTTAATCATAATTTCTATTTTTTATCAATTTCAAATTAAAGTGAATTATTTTTCACTCTACACAATAATATATATTGCCTATTATCGTTTTTTTAATACATAAGTTAAAACAAAAGAATAATATTCAATAAACAATGTTATATAAAGAAATCCATATTGGAAAGTTTATTAAGGAGAGGGTTGATGAAAATGAAATAACAATAGAGAGAATCTGCAAATTTTTAGGCAAAGACGAAGGAACTATCGAAATGATGTATGCCAGCAGATCGATGGATACAGATCTTCTTCTAAGATGGAGCAAATTATTAGAATATGATTTCTTCAGGCTCTACAGCTCACATTTGATTTTATATGCACCTCCTTCTGCCATCAACAAAAACCAGCAGAAGTCCGAAAAAACGCCTTATTTCAGAAAAAATATTTACACCCAGGAAATCAAAGACTTTATTATGAAAAGAATTCTTTCCGGTGAGATGACGCAAAGCGAAGTCATTACAGAATATTCTATTCCGAAAAGTACTCTTCACAGATGGCTTCAGAAGAGTGATAATGCCAACGGATAAACAGATAAAGACATGCGCCCCAATTACAAAAAAATCTATCAGGATATGCTCAGAATAGAACATCCTGAAAAGCTGAAGGACCCGAAAATCAAAGAACTTCTTGAAAAGCTCCATAGCAGTGAGGATGTTCTTAAATTTAATGATAAACTTTTCAAACAATCCAGTGAAAATCAAAAGCTCAAAACCTATGACAGGCAGACTATGCTAAAATTGCTGCAGTATCAGAAAAAGCATGGTCATTCTACCAGTTATATGTCGAGAAAATATAAAATAAGCAGAACAACTCTTTCCAAATGGAAGATGATGTTTGAGGGAGAGCTGGAAGAGACCATGAAAAATGCCGGTAAATAATCTACCGGCATTTTTATAAAGGTAATAATAAGGAAAAAACGGGCTGCCGTTTGCCGGAGTCGAACCGGATAGCCTTGCCGGAGTGACCGGCTTCGCTATTCCTCCCATAATTGTGTTACGATGAATTTTTTCCTAACGACACTTCAGAATATGAATATAAAGAAGCTGAAAATGGGAAGAAGGAAGATGTTAAAGTCTGAAAAAATCATCTGACTTTATAGAAAATTATGATACAAAGATATCTTCCAACGTCCCAATTTCAGCTTCTCGTTGTATGAAAACAAGGCGACAGGCGAATAATGCAGTCGTGCTCTAACCAACTGAGCTACTCTTCCTATATCAATCGTGTTTTTTTACTGTGGAAGAGACGGGATTCGAACCCGTGACCCCGTCGTGATGAGCGAAGTAACATTTTTCTACGGCACTTGTTTATTTTTATTTTTCTTCCTCAGTAATATGTGTTTTGACAATAGGATGAATTTTGACATTCTCCGGAGAATAATTCAAACCGAAACTCCTTCATCCACAAGACCAATAGAGAATCCTTTCTTTCAGGTAAGGAATATCTTTGGTTTCATCGTACTTAAAATTTTCATCAAATATATTTTTTACCTCATCAATGAGTTCCGGATAAAACATTTGGTCTTCTTCATTAAAGACATCCCTATGAATATCAAGATGGTTACGTAATTCATTTAATAAATAAGTTCTAAAATCCCAACCCATAACAATGATATCTGAAGATCCCATAGAAATAACAGGTTTCCATTTAAGATTTTCATCACTTACAATATATCGAAGACCTGTTAATGGCAAAAGAGCTGGAATATGAGAAAACCATTCTTCAAAAACTTCTATTCTTTTTTCCAAAGATGCAGGTTTTATTCCCCATGAATTAAGCCATACCTGGCTCTTCTCATTCACATCGTGCTTCATCCAATTATAAGAACCTTTTATTATTTTCTAAACTTCCTTTTCATCAGCAAGCCAATTATAAAAGAAATCACGTTCTTCAGTAATTAATTCTCCATCATATTCATATTCAACAATTTCTTTTTTGTCAATCGCATGAAGAATCTTTAAAAATTCTTTATGTTCAGGGATAAAACTGACATTATATTTTCTTTGAATCTGATCAATCTGTTCTTCAGAAAGCCCTTGCCATTTGGCTCCATAAAATCCTTTAGGACAATTTTCAGCATCTACAGACCACAGTTTTTCTGTGCGTTCTTTGACCCAGTATAAAAATTCAGTCAGATTACTTGGTATATGCATGGTTATACATTTTTAAATAAAAAGAGGCAAGATTCGAAAAGACTTATACAAGATCACTTCCGTGACCTTCTGGAGTCGAACCAAATTAAACCGAAGTAGGCCTTTTCTACGGCACTCTTTTATACAATCAAGGTAAAATTCTCAGAATCTTCCGTGCATTTGCTCTACCTGCTGAGCTACTTTTCCTTTTCGAGGGAAAAGGCAGGATTCGAACCTGCGACCCAATGTTTATTCAATTTCGAAGTATGATTCTAAAACGACACTTGATTCTAATTATTCATAGTTATTAGTTTTCTTTTTACAAAATTATATAGCTACTGCGTAATCTATTTACGTAATATAATTTTTATTTAAATATTTGTTCGTTTTGCCTTGAAGCAAAAGAACCAAAAATTCAAGACCTGGAAACTCCGGCTAAAAATAACCTACACTCTCTAAAAATTCTAAAACTTGCGCGAATGTTATATTCGTTCTTCGTTTTAATTTCTGTGTCGCGCTTCAAACAATAGAATTTTCTTAACGTTCGCATAGCTTATTTTCTTAACGCCTCCATTTCCTATGTCACATTTCCATAGTTCTCGTCGCTGGAAATTTCGAGTTCTATTTTTTCATTGATGTGATTTAAATAAAAGAGCCTAGATTCAAAAAGGTTTTTACAAGATTACTTTCGTAATCTGTTTTGGAGTTGAACCAAATAATTCCGAAGTAAACCTTCTCTACGTCACTCTTTTATATGATCAGGGTAAAAATGGCGGAATCTTTCTGTCTCATCTGCTCCACCTGCTGAGCTACATTCCGTTTACAACAAGAAAGACAGGAATCGAACCTGTGACTTGATGGCTAATTCGAAGTATGATTCCAAAACGACACCTGATATAATTTAAACAAGGTAATTAAATCAAACAGAGACCAATACGGCGTGTTACCATTTCTACTATCTGCTGCTGCAGAACAGGATTCGAACCTGTATTACCGTCCCTTAAGAAGTAACTCTGTTTTACGACACTTGCTTTTTATAGTTATTCATGACTATTAGTTTTATCTTTTGCAAATTTATATAACTACTGCGCATTCTTTTTACGCAGTTATTTTTTTATTAAAAACCAAGCAATGAATGATAAGAGTAAATGATATTCAATTGGAAGTTGACGATGAAACTCTTATTAACGGCATTGGTTCGTTACCGGGCTATCTGGTGAAAGACTCTGTCAGTTTGGAATCGAAGGAGGTCTTTCTAACGGCACCAGTAATATTAACACTGCAAAATTATATTGCATGTACGCAATATTTTTACGCAGTTTGATTTATTTTAAAAATAATGATGAGATCAATTCAAACAGTTTAAAAATTCCTAAAACCGGAATTAAAATAATGAATCCGACTAATAAAAAAAATCCAATTTTGCTTATAAAACCTGTGTGGTTTTCTGAATAGTTTCCTTTTTCTCTCGTTTTAGCTTTAAAAACAGGAATATGTTTTGTGGTTTTGAGACTATGTTGCTCAAGTTCAGTGATTATTTTAATGGCGTACTCGTTAAGCAAGCCTTTATCTCCTCTGAAAATAATATCTTTTAAAATTGCATTTCCCGAATTACTTAAAGACTTTCTGTAAATCTCCACGGCATTTTCCATTTCATGATTTTCTGGTGTGGATAGAAT
The DNA here is from genome assembly GCF_003852415.1 of Chryseobacterium sp. KBW03. Taxonomy (NCBI): domain Bacteria; kingdom Pseudomonadati; phylum Bacteroidota; class Flavobacteriia; order Flavobacteriales; family Weeksellaceae; genus Chryseobacterium; species Chryseobacterium sp. KBW03. The sequence goes on from NZ_QAJO01000002.1 coordinate 263,368, forward strand.
CCAGAATTTACCTGCTTCATCAAGGAATCCTGCGTCAAAATAAACTTGTCCTAACTTTTTTCTCAGGGAAATATCATTGGGAAACTGATTGATCATGTTTCTTAACCTGTCGCATGCTTTTTTCTTTCTGCCTTCTTTAATATCTTCTTCAATTCTGTACAATAAGTCTCCCATTTTTTTATTTCTATTTTAAAACCAAGTAACAATGTATAAGAGTTTTTGATTCTGGTCAAATTAAAAGTTTGATGATGGAACTCTTATGTAACGACATTGGTTTGTTCATTTTGGAATCGAAGAAACCCTTTCTTATGGCACTGATTTTTATTTACAGTGCAAAATTATATTGTATTTACGCAATCTTTTTACGCAGTTTATTTTTTTATTTAAATTTTGTTCGTTTTGCCTTGAAGCAAAAGAACCAAAAGTTCAAGACTTGGAAACTACGGCTAAAAACAATCTACACTCTCTAAAAATTCTAAAACTTGCGCGGATGTAATAGTACTTCTTCGTTTCACTTTCTGTATCGCGCTTCAAACAATAGAATTTTCTTAACGTTCGCATAGCTTATTTTCTTAACGCCTCCATTTCCTAGGTCACTTTCAAATTCCGGCTAATTGCTTAGAAACTTTCTCCGGATAATTATAATTCATCGTTTTTAAAATGGATAATATTCTGTTCTTAAAATTGATTTGATGTCGAATTACTTTTTCAAACTCAGCTTTGAGTTCAGATTCATCTACTTTCGTAACAATTTTTATATTTTCAATATCTTCTATATTTGATTCTGTATATTCTGAGAAACAGATTTTTCCGTTTTCTCTTTTGTACAAGATCCACGGATGTCCTATCCAGATATCTCTCCATTCTGAAGATGGATTTTTAAAAATATTTTTCCAATCTTCAATATTACTTATATCCCCACAACAATTAGGTTGTATCAGTATTTCATTTTCTATCTTTAATACAATTCCACCGTCAAAAGCCATGACGAAAAGATCTTCTTCAGATTCCTCTGATTCTATGCCTTCAATTTTAGCTTCAATAATCATCTTCAGAGTTTCATCATCAATAGTTTCCATATCTACTAAATACGATCCTTTCTCAATAGTCTCAAAATTAAAATTCAGCCGAAAAACAGCTTCTTTCCATTTTGCAAACCATTCTTTATAATCGGGATAATCGGCAATTTCCGGTAATCCGACTTCTTCTTTGAAATATCGTAATGGGTTAATTTCAATTGTATTAATAAGTTTCATAGTATATAGTTTAATTCACTAGCCCCGATTGCAACGGTATCCTTTTTCTGAATGGTTTGAAAAAGCTTTGGCGAAAAAGATAGAGTGAAAAGCGGGATTAAGCTTCTAAATATATTGATTGTTTTTATGATGACTAGCTTTTATTTTTAAAAGCAGTGCCTGTTACAGCACTACTTTATGTATCATTTCTACAGCTGATTTTTTATCTTCCAATGCATTCAATACATTGAAAATTTTGTCTGACCAACCTGCAATAAGGTATACATCATTTTTTCTGACGTCAAGCGGCTGTGTACCATAACCCGCCAGGTCAAAAATATACAGTTTTGCATAAGGAGCGATAGCTTTGTATCTTTTCCATACGTCTTCAAAGGAGTTTCTGTTTCCTGTGCTATCCCACATCTGAGTATCGGTAAACAGCATTACTTTATCTACTTTTTCTCTTCTTTTGATCAGATCTTCGATGACCAGATAACCATTGGTGGAATACCCTGCTTCACCTTCACGTTTGTAGAATGCATCCACATTTCTAAGAATACCGTTTTTAGGCATCGGAACCCTTAGCCAACGGTCACCGAAGATGCCTGTCACCACATTTTTACACTGTGACTGCAGAATCATCGACATCAGCAAACCAATATCATACAGCAATATTTTACTTTTGCTGGAAACCGCTTTCTGCATAGAACCCGAGACATCTGCAGCGATCACTACTGAAGTATCAAAACCAAAGCCTTTGATGTTTCTGGCACTCACCACTACGGCATCTTCCAATGCTTCCAATACTGATGACAAATAAGGAGAATCTATGGTTTTCAATTCTCTGTAAGCCGCCAGAAATCGGAATGGAAGTTGTTTTGAGTTGGATACCGCTCTTTCATCAGAAAGGTATCGGCAAACTTTGTTCATTGCGTCAGATGATACTCCGGCTTCAAGAATATTCCTCAAGTTTCTCATGGTTGCCATATAACCTAATTTGTTGCTGAAGATCAGTTCTTCCCATTTGTTTTTGAAGGCCAGTTTTCTTTCTGTATCATCTGCAAATTTCGTTTGACCTAGAACAGAAAGCTCAACTTCCCAGGTATAAGGTGCTTCCAGTGTATTGTTAGCAATTTTGTTGAAAACTGCTTGCTGGTTTTCGTCTTTAGCTTTTGGATGAACAAGAAATAATGCATCTTTTAAGGTTACGTCTGCTTTCCTGTTGTATTTCGCAAACTGATATTCGTCAAATTTGTTGAATGACTTCACCAAACCTTTCTGAATCTGCTTTGACAGCTTATTAAGCTTTTTAGTATCTGTTCTTTTATTCGCAAGCTGGTAATAGGCAAGCAATTCTGTGATTTCGTCTGCTCTTTGAATGATTCCATCTACTGTTTTGCTCACCAGATCTGTACCGGAAGCCTGTTTTGCCAATTCGGTTGTCAAAACCAATGGAATGGAACGCAAGTACATATCTTTTCTTGCATACACGGCCAGTTTTGCCGCAAATTCAGGATCATTTTTTTTAATCAGAGACTGAATTCTTTCCAACCTGTCATTTCCTTTTTCATAGTTGGCATCTGACAGTCCTGTTGTAACAACAGCACTATACAATTCTTCTGCAGGTGTCATCGCATATGCTTTTGCACCTTCGTAGTTCTGTACTACTTTATTTTCTTTTTTTAAAAAATTAAATTTCATGGTTACTGTTTTTTTTTGTTAAACATGGTGAAGGATTGATATTTCCTCTCTGATTTCTGATGCAAAGTAAAAACAGTATTACGCAGTCTTTTTGCGTAATATTATTTTCTTTGATTTTTTTTTCAATTTTTATTTTTGAAATATGATTAAAAGAATATTTATATTGAATAACTCTTGCAGATTTTAAGTTTTGGCTGAAGCCGGCGGAATAAAGTCATAATTTATTAGGCGGGCTAAAGCCCACCCCTACTGAATTAACATTGAAAACAATTATTGATATTTAACAACAATCTAATTTCTAATTTCTAATATCTAATTATAAAATCCTTCTATCATTCATTTTCATTAAAGGAATCGTCTCCGACAGGTATTTCAGTAAAGGTTTTCTAGCTTTGTGTCATTAAAATTAAAGCTATGATTAAAGGATTATATGAAACTCATGTACAGGTAAGTGATTTGGAAAATGGAATTCAGTTTTATACGGAAGTATTAGGATTGAAACTGGCTCATAGAGATGAAACCAGACCTATTGCTTTTTTATGGGTTGGAGAGGGTAAAGAATTTATGCTGGGGTTATGGGAGCAGAAGGAGAATCTTCAGATCAGACATTTTGCCTTTTCAAGCAGTAAGGAAGATATTTTGAATTACTCAGTAGAATATTTAGAAAATAAAGATTTAAAACCTTATAATTTCCTAAAAAACGGCAGTGTTGAGCCTATGGTATTTGCATGGATGCCGGCACTAGCTATTTATTTTAATGATCCGGATGGAAATCAGCTTGAGTTTATTTCTATTCTGGAGGGTGAAAGCAAACCGGAATTGGGGGTGCTTAGCTATAAAGAATGGCTGAAGCAGGCAAAAAATTAATAAACAAAAGTTTATTTAATGTTATACAATGCAAAGGTGCAGAAAAATCAGAATTGTAAGGAGATTAAGGATGAGTCTTCTTATAAAAACTAATTTTTGCACCTTTGCGATTGTTAACAAAATAATATAATAAGCATCAACAGATTCTAATTGTTTACCAGTTTTTTCACTGCCAGCACGTGTTTACAGGGACCTCTTTCACCCTGATATTTACTAAACCATTCACAGGTACAGCGTTCTTTTTCTTCTTCAATGATTACCGTATGATGTACACCGGTTCCTTCTACTCTGGCTTCTGTTCTTTCCTTATTGTTGTTCAAAATTTCTACTTTTCCCGCTTCTATAAGCTTTTCAGCATTTTTTATACGGGGATTTAATCCGATAATACGGCTTAACTTAAAAGGAAGTCTTCGGTAGAAAAATTCATTATCATCAAGGTCGTAGCCTAACAATCCCATTGCGGCAAGTCTTCCTGTGATATTTTCAGCCTTATTAAAACTGATGTTTTCTTCCAGAGCAAGCATGGCTGGGTTAAAAGATTGGTTGGCATAAGCATATTTGTCCAAAGCGTCAATCCACTCATCTGAAACTTCAGAAACCAAACTGTCCAGCAGAGCGCCTTCTCCCGAGAAACCTCTCCAGCATTCTCTTGACAAAGAAAAGCTGAATCGGATATTCCCCATATAAAGCTGCCAGGTGGTAGACTGCATATTAGCATGTGGAAAAACCTGCATAGAATCAATATACGGAAGCAAAGGTTCCAACAGACGAAGCCTGTGAAGTCCTCCTATACAAACGGCATCAGCAGATGTTACCGGAGAGAAGATTGGCTTATTTCCTCTCACAATAAGGTAATAATCAGACTTTACGACTCCTTTCGGCATTCCACGAAATAGTTGTTGTGTCTGAATTCTATTAAAAGTATGTCGTTTTTCAGATTCTGACAAATACACCTGAACCGTTCCGAGACCTTTGATCCATTTTACAGGCAGGGGAACTTTTCTTTCTATTATTTTTTTTTCTTCCTGATAAAGCCCAACTTCTTTTTCACCTACGGAAAGCATAATCTTTTCATTCGGTCGGATACTTCCCAATGCGGTTATCATCGGTTGATTAAAATCCACATTCGTTGTTCCGTTTTCCAGGAATTCACCATCAAGACCATCAGGCAGGACGTCCAGCCTTGCGTAAACTCCTGCGCAATGGGAAAAACCTTCAAAGCGTAATCTTCCATTTCCGGCAGTCACAATCGGATCTTTAAGAAGTGCCATCTGAAAAGGAGACAGGTTAAAGCTGGATTTCACAATATTGGAAAGCGTGATCAGACATCTCGCCAAAATAAAGGGCTGTCCTACATTTCCCCAAAAAAAGCACGAAACACCAGTGTCTTTCTGTATCTCACTATATTTAGCAAGAAACAGTTCTTCCATGGCATCTCTCCTAGCCAGGGAGGATTTCCCTGAATAGTTATAAATAAGCGTATCTTCCATAATTTATTTTTTGAGAAGAAGATTGCAGATTTTTTTCAGACTCGAGTTTTCTTTCCAGGTGTTTAATTTTTCTTTGACCTCTTTATGGGCTTCTGATTGGTTCAAAGCCAATACTTCATGATAAATTTCCAGAATTTTCTTCAGGTTGGTAACGGGGGTATCCATTTGAAGCAATATATTGGAAATCAATTCCTCAAGGGCAATATTATGATTTTTGCTGACATTCAGCATATGATGTTGTATAAGGTCTGTAAATCTTTTTACAGGTGCCCATTCTAACTTTTCGTGCAGGCCGATCACTCTTCCTAACCAGGCATTGTCCATCATGTGATAAGAAACATGTTCCAGCCACATTTCCGCCGCCATACCACGGATGGTTTTATCACTGTCCAGGAAAATAGTTCCTAAGAAGAGATATCCTATTTCATCCAAAGGCTTTTTGATCTTATAAAGTGCATTCGCGGTATTCAAAACCAGACTTCTTTCATAGACCTCAGCAATTCCGGAATAGAAAAGGCAGTATTTAATGACTTTCGCCAGCGCATTTGCAGGTGTATTTGGAAAGCAAAGCATCAGTGCGGGAATTTCTGAAAGCTCTTTCTGCTCCGCAACAAAATATTCCATGAACAAAGGTTCTTTTCTTTTTTCAAGATGATATTTTGGAATAGTAATATTCAGTTCTACAGGGTAGTATGAGTTTTTCTTACTATCAATGGTTTTCCACTTGTAATCACCTGAAAAGAATTCCACAGGAATATCATCATATCCAAAACCTCTGAATTCTTCAAAAACAGTTTCCGGTGAACGGGTAATTCCAGCGGTCATCCACCATGAAGGATGTTCAAATTTCCCTTCCGGTTTAGCATTTTTACCAAAGAAGAAAAGTAGTAATTCCCTGTATTCACCTTTTAATCTTTTTTCAACTTCCGCTATAGCTTTTGAGGTATCGTCTAAAGCACAACGCTGCAATGCCAGCTGAATATCCAGGTAATGGGGTTCAATATTATTATTCTGATAATTCTCCAATCTTTCTACCAGAGTGACAGGAGAAACCCAGCACGGAGCATGCGTGATTGGAAACAACAAAGGAGTCTTATCTCCTGATGCTATTTTTTGGAAGGCATAGACAGCAAGCTCTTTAAACGCTTGTCTGGCAGGGCAGTCTGCTCCAACTTCTTCTATCGGACCTAATTTTTTCTGATAATTTGAATAGGACTCTCTTCCCGCTTCCTCTTCTTCTGTTTTCTGATATATTTTCTCCAGATTCTTAAGCTGAATCGGATATTTTTCCAGTAAGCTCAAACCATAATTGATAATAGCGTTGCATAATAAAACATTCAGATAGGGAACTTCCCATTTCGCAATCGTTTTACAAGCTTTTAAAAATACAGGTTCTATCAATTTCACAGATTCGGCATCTACATCACCGGCAAATTGGATAAATCCTGTCAAAGCAATATCGCAATGATAGCTATAGGGATCATCCATTGCCAAAGGAAGATAAAACATCAGGTCTTCAAAATTTTGAAGTACCTGTACTGCATTTTCTTCTGCTGTCAGAGACAATTTCTCAGAGTCTATTGCTTCCAGCTCTTGGTGTCTCTCTTCTATATATTTTGCCAAAAGGGGACGCACATTAGTCAGTATATTATCTGAATAATGGGAAAGCGCCTCCATCATATTTTCAGAAGCCGGAATATATTTCAGGATAATCTTTGCTGTTTTTGATTGTATACCGTCATCTTTACTTACAAATGCTGTACTTAAAGCCATCCCCAACATTTCAGGATCCATTTTCTTTCGCTGAAATATTCTTTCTGTAAGAACCAGACTGGAAACAACCACTGTTTTCACTTCTGAGCTCAGCAGATTCGGAAGATAATGGGAAAATTCATCATTCTTAAAATCAGGACTGCCCACTATTTTCTTCAGATGTGATAATATGGTATTTACTGCTTTTGATTGTGAAGAAGATAATCCTGCAAGCAATTCATCCTGTAATTCAGAAAGCTCTTCGTCACTTGGTTTTAATGCTGTGAATGCATCCATAAACCATCCCGTAACATTTTTATTAAAGTTTCTGTTGGAAGCCAGCAGGCATTCTTTTAAAAATCTTTTTCTTTCAATTTTTTTATCTGCAATCAGCTTTTGAACAATAGGAAACCATTCTTTACGGAAGGGTAAAGATTTGGAAGGGTATTCACATAAATACCAAAAGTGGGTATTAAGTGTTTCAGGATGATCGTCAAGGTCAGCCGGATAATTACTTAGGTGGTGCCCCAGCAATTCCGGTTTAGGTTCTACATATCCTTTTTCCGTCCACCCCAGAATATCCTTATAATTAAATGCGGTAAATTCTGCTTCTACAGATTCATTGATAAATTCTGAAAACCATTCCGGGCATCCCCACTCCAGTATCTGTTCGGTTTGTTCTGCATTACGGAAAAGACTCCAGTAGTTTTTACCGAAATTCTTTTTATCCATACAAACAAATGAAGCGATATCTATTATCGAATGCTGATTCACAGATCCTGCCGTATGGTAGGAATTTTTAGTCATTACAATCTTACTGATCTCACGGTCCATTTTCTTTATAGACGGTACCAGTATTTTCCTTTCTTCAGTGCTAAGCTCTTTTAGGAAGGGGATAATCTCATGTATTTTTTCCTCATTAAGGATCTCATAAAGTCTTTCTTTCATGTGCTTTTAATTTGACAATATAGTTTTCAGGTTATTTTCGTTTTTCCATTCTATAAACAGTTCATGATCGGGCTCCAGGAGCTTTTTAAGATTAAAAACCGACTTCTCAACAACTGATAGAATGGGCATCAGCCGCTTTTTGAAACCAGGGTTATTATTGACAATCAAATTGATAAGATTCCCAATACCATCTGTCCATCTCTTTACAGGTGACCATTGAAAACTGATCTTTTTATCGACTCTTGTTTCCAGGTTCTGTATCTTTAAATCATAGGAAACTACCTTGCTTATTATGACTTCAAAAGCCGTACCACAGAGGGTTTTGTATTTATTAAACAGTCTTGAAAACAGAAATAAATAATGTACAGGTTGAAAAGGTATATTCGTTTTCATCCAGACATCCACATCTTTTATATCATATTGATAATCAACATCAAACACTATATTTTCATGTTTTTTTACAAAAACAAGGTCTGAAAAATACGGTGCTCTATATAAAATTCTGATCAGGTTATTATGATAAACACCTTGATAAGAATTGAATAAATAGTGTAAAAAATAAGTATTTTCAGGAACGTCTTTATGGTTTCCAAACTTCACTATCCATAACGGAATGTAGGTTTCAAGTATTTGGTCGACAACATCAGCCGGTATTGAATAATATCCGGATCGTAGTCTTTTGTACTCATTTCCCGCTTTGCAGCCAACCAAAGCAGCCCACACAGAGATCGTATTGCGGCCCCCTTTTTTATTAGCATGTTTTTTTAAAAGAGCAACAACTTCTTTTTTATCTTTTGGTGTAAGCTTTTTAAGAAAAGGAGCAGTCTCCTTTGTTTTATAGTTTAAATATTTTGTCTTAAAACCTTCATCAATAAGCATAAATTCATTCTTATCAGCTAAAATAAAAAAAAATGACTGACAGACAGTAAATTATCCCTTTAAAGTGAATTTTTTAACAAAATATTAAGTTAATAAAACAACCGCTACCACCACCTTTAGTACCACAAAAACAATTCCCTGTTTAAAGATATATTAGCAAAAAAGTGGATTCAGGCTCGGTATTTTACTTTTTAGTCTTTTTCTACCTTGTCAGTTTTCGGATTTCAGCTGCTTTAAAATATCATCTTTTTACCATACAGATACGTTAATTTTAATTAAAATATTAAAATCAAAATTGTAATACATTACAATCTAAATATTTGCAAAATAAAAGCACTTGATAACTCAACTCTTTTCAATGATAAGAACAGAATTATTATTTCTTGCAGTTATCACTCCTAATAATAAAAAGACTGCCTCATTACTTTGAGACAGTCTCCATTTTTAAAATGACCTGTTGTTATTTCAGATTATTTAATAATTTTTCAGGCACCAGTGCAGGATTTTCGCAATGTTTTTTGCATCATCCACTCCTCTGTGATGGGTTCCTTCCAGGGTAAAGCCTAATTCACCCAAAGCCCTGTTCATCCCAACACTTTTCCTGATCGTAGGATGAATTTCGCCAAATAATGTCTTTACATTGATATGATCATCACTCATAGGATAATCTGTGTAGAATCTTCTTGCCTGATCCTGAAGCATATTCAGGTCGTAGTTTCCATAGCTCGCCCACGTCAGTTCTTCTGAATCGTATTCTGCTCTCAGGATATCAAATGCATCATCCAGCATGATTCCTTCGTTATCCAGCATATTTTGGGTAAGCGTAGTAAGCTCTGTACAAAACGGGCTTACTTTTGAATATTGGGGCTTTACTAAAATCCCTTCATTTTTAGAGATCTTACCGGTTTTTACATTCATGATGCATACACCGATCTCGATGATCTCGCTTTCCTGGCCTCTTGGCGGTCGGGTATCCCAACATGTCGCTTCCAGGTCTACTATTAATATATTTTCTGTTGTTTTCACTTGTTTAAAACTTAATTGTTAAAGGGAGGAAGAGGGATGCGGGAAGTTTTCACAGTGTCTAATTTACTTCCAGCCTCCAGCTTCTGTCTTCCAGCCTAATTACTATTTACAGAATCTTAGTTAAAATTCTGGCTGTATTGTAAGCATCGTCTGCTCCGCTGTGGTGAGTGCCTTCAAAATCCATATTCAGATGACTCAGGGCTCTTTTAAGCCCTATTTGTTTGTGCAATTTGAAATGTCTTTTGAATTCATGCATCACATTCATATAGTTTTCTGAAAAAGGATTGGTTATACCAAGCCAATCACACTGCTCTATGATCTGCTCTCCATCGAAGTTTCCGTATCCAGCCCACGTAAGGGGTTTGGAATGGTATTCATTTTTGATTATTTCACAGGCTTCTTCGAAGTAGATTCCTTTTTCTGCTATCAGCTGTGGAGTAATTCCTGTCAGTTGTGTGCAGAATCTGTTGATATCTGAACGTTCAGGAATGACGTAAATGCTTTGTTTTTGGGAAATTGCTTTTGATGTTACATTTAATTTGCAAATCCCTATTTCTATAATATCGACTTTCTGCCCGATGGGAATTCTGTCGTTTTCCCAGCATGTAGCTTCCAGATCGATGATTATGATCTCATTGGTTGTTTTCATGATTTTTTTAGAAATTAGAAGCTAGAGGTTAGAAGTTAGTTAGGTTTCTACTTCTCCTACCCTTCAGCTTCCTTTCCGTTGTTAATTGTTAATTTCTAGGGGCAAATGGAGGCGTCCATTTTTTCCTCTTCATCAATTCTTTGACTTCCTCATAGGAAACCGGATAAAAATTGTGGCAGTCTACCCCAACGTCAAAACTCAGAGCCATCTCATCATCCGGCAATGTTCCGTGTGAGTGTCCGTATAACTGCCATACACCGCGGTGCGAGCCATTCCAGGTACGCATGGCGTAATGGAAAAGAATGATTTTTTGTTTTCCGTTACTTTGGTCAGGCTCATCAATTCTCAGTTCGTGGTAATCTCTGATGGAAGCAAACCGCTTGGGATAAGTTAAAGCCGCTCCTTCATGATTGCCTTTGATAAGGTGAATGTCACCATTTAACCTGTCTAAAATTTCTTTGGTAAAATCCGGCTTTCCCAGACTCATGTCTCCTAAATGATAGACTGTATCACCGGGTTGAATTTTCTTGTTCCATCTTTTAATGAGTTCTTCATTCATATGGTCGATAGATTCAAAGGGTCTTTCGGAAAATTTTATAATATTTTCGTGACCAAAATGATGGTCTGCTGTAAAAAATATATTGGGTTTCATTTTTTTATTTTTTTTTAAACTATAACACTCTCAATGTCATTCTGAATACAGACTAACGGTCTGCGAACGTAGTTCAGAAGTGGAGTGAAGAATCTTTAAGTTCCTTAAACAGATTTTTCCTTCAAGATTCGACGTAGTCAATGACAAATTCAATCTGTAATTTTTATAGTTTTAGGTTTAAATATTTTTAATTAATTCTTGCGAAATGCTTGATAAAAAGCTGTTTCAATTTCTTCCTGATCGCTCTCCGTATATCTTCTTGAAAAGTGAATCGGTATTGCTTCTTTCACCCCGCATTCATTCATGATTTTTCCTGATGCAGAAGCGAAACTGTGATAATTGATCTTTGCAAATTCCTGGTCTGTATCTTTATAAAATGTTTCGATATATACCAGGTCAGCTTCTCCAAACACGTTTTTTATTTGTTTGTAATTGTTTTCGTCTACTGCATGATCCATGATAACACCAAGCTTATACCCTGCATTACGGGTCAACAGATGAAACAAATCCGCTGCTTTGTACATTGTTTGTTCAATTTCGATTTCTTTATCAACATCATTATTTTCAAAAGCGGTCTTCATCTCACTGATCCATTTTCCTTTTCTAAAGCCGGAAGCCTCTTCATTAAAGGTGACCGAATCTTTTTCTTTAAACAGATAAGCAATAGAATCTGTTTTGTGATCAAGAATGGCAAAATCAACATTGATGTATTCATCTTCAAACAGGAAATCCTGCGTGCTGATCAATTCAAGGTTCCAGTGTGGTGGACGAAGGGAGTAAACATTAATTTCTTCTTTTGAAACAATCTCCCGGATTTCATACTCAATCGCGTTTTCAGCAATCAGATTCCAGGTGTAAGATTTTAACCTTGCTTCAACCTGTTGATGAATATTTTTTGGTCCGCAGATCACCACTTTTTCTCCACTTCCGATCTGATGTCTGAAAATTCCATCAAAATTTGAAAAGTGATCAATATGGGTATGACTGATGAATACTGCTGATATAGACTGTACTTCTTTCACCGTCAATAAGCTTGCTTCACCACAATCACACAAATAATGCTTTCCTGAGTTGGGAACTTTGATCAATATACTGATGTCTTCTTTTAAAAGACTTTTTATTTCTGCTTGTAACATTGTTTTTTCTTTTTTTAAACCACCCCGTCAAAAGTTTTTGAATTTCCGCCACCCATCTAAAGGAGAGGCATTCTCACACTTTCATTAGTAATATCTCGAAGTGTTTTTCTGACAGTAATGGCTGCGTTTTTATACATAAAAAAGTTTCGGTAAAAAATTACCGAAACTACACTTTAAGAGTCATCAACTCTTCTTTTATAAAATCAATGACTAAAGAATTCAACTTTTTGTTGATCCTTTTCTGCTCTTCTTTTTCAATCGTAGTGAAAGCTGCCGGGAAGTCTTTTTGGAAATCCTCTAAAATATCCTGTGAAAAAAGACCAATAACCTTACCTATGATTTTAGGTTCGAATTCGCCAATTTTGCTTACCACATTATTCAATCTGTTGGCAGTAGCATATTTTTGTATTTCTTCCCAGATTTCCTGAGCTTTTTCACCGAAATGGACCTGTTTCTGAACAGTTTTACCTTCTTTTCTAACCATTTTGGATTTTTCGACCCATTTTTCATTCTTATTTTTCAGAATGATTCTTGCACCGTTTCCAAAGTATTGGGTTTTCAAGGTTTTCACAATGGTACCTTCACACATGTTATCTTCCAATTCAGGAAGTCCCAGCCAAGCCGGAATTTTTGAATTGAAAACATTGGGGAATCTCAAAGCTTCTTCCAAAGTTCCCTGGAACAAGATTTTAGCATAGAAAAATCCTGTCTCCTCAAAAATCTGATTGGCCACTTCTGTATCCAAATAGGTAATCCCATTCAGTTTAATATCGAAAGCGTAAAATTCGTTGTGAGGCGTATATTCAATACCTTTCTGTACCTTCACAGCATCTTTTACCGGTTCCACTTCTTTATGTTTGTAACCGCCCCCGAACAATTCACCGTAGATTACCACAGTTTCAACATCCGGATAGATGGTTTTCACTTTTTGAAACACTTCTATTACATTTTTTCTGTAGCGTTCCAACATCTGATGTGCATTGAAAAATTTCTCATCTTTTTCGATGAAAGCAGTTCTCTTCGCGATTTTAATTTCCTTTCCATCGGTAAAGAAAGAGAAATTAGCCCCGTGAACTTTTTCCTGTACAATGAAAACCTCATCCCCAAAACCCTGCATCCTGATCTGTTCGATCACGCGGGCCTGGTAAGCATTTTCTATAGCGTTATATGTTTTAAAAATCATTTTTGTTTTAGTTTTTAATTGTTTCTGATTCATTTTTCTTCATCTGGGTAATGTGCCTTTGGGCATGAAGGGAAAGAAAATAAATATATTCATATACATTGATTTTTCCCAGTTCATTCACCGTCATTGTCGTTTTATACAATAGACCTTCTCCATTTTTCATCACCTCTAAGTATTCTAAACACTGAAGATATTGCTGAGTAATCAAGCTTCTGATTTCATTCAAACTTAATTCTCCTTTTGGCTCCATATGTTCTGGTCTTATCCATTCAAAAGCAGCATACTCACCTACTTTGTCAAAGTTTTCTTTATTAAAGCTGTAGTTTCTCATTTCAAATTCCAGATCAAGATTCAAAGAGTTCTTCATAGCTTTCTTGGAGCCTTTTTCAATAAGGATCAGCAGATAAAAATTCGTAAGATAAATATGCTCTAAAATCTGTTGAACTGTCCAGCCTCCGTTTGAAGGCTGATCATTCAACGTTTCTTTATCTTTTTTGAACCATCCGTCCACCTCATCAAAGGTGAATTTCAGATGTGCTTTTATATCTTGAATATATCTAAAAATGTCCACTATTATTATATTTAAGTTTATACCATCATATCAGCACAATTGGAACTTGCGAAGGCAAAAGGTTTTGCTTTAAACACATATCCCATTCCCAGAATGTATCCCATTGCATCTTTTAATGCTACATTGGATTTAAAATCCGGGTCGGTATTAATGTCTGCGTGTACCTCCATTTCCACCCCATAAGTATCCAACACAGAGCAGATAGCGTATGCAATTTCTACGGATTTGTTGACCTCATTCAGCATTCGCTCTTTGATACTGATACTCTGTATTGCTCTTTCTTTTCTGATAAAGGTAAACGCTCCTTTTCCTTCACGAATAAATACCACTGCCGTAGCATAATTGATGGCATCTCCATATACATGAGAGTCTGATCCCACACATACTTTCAGACGGTGTCCGTCTGCCTGTTCGCGAATGATGGCTTCTTCTACCAGCTGTATGATAGAGTGTTGGAAAATTTTTCCGTTCATATTCTGCCATGTTTGTTGTTGCGTTTCCATTTTTTCTACATGTTTTAAATTTATAAATGATTATTGATAATTAATAAACGATAACGAGTCGTTACTTTTTATTTTTTGCACTCCGAACCGGACTCGAACCAATACCCTCAGTTTTGGAGACTGAGATGCTGCCATTACACTATCAGAGTAAATGCTGTTAATTCATTAGGACTCGAACCTAAACTACAAGAATCAAAATCTTGTGTGCTGCCTATTACACTATGAATCAGAGTTTAAATTTATGAGTAATAAGTAATTGATCATGAGTAATGCCAGAAACTAGTCAGGTATCAATGATTACTCATTGCTCATTACTTATCATTCATATTTTTGCGGAACAGACAGGAATTGAACCTGTACCTTTAGTTTTTCAGACTAACGTGCAGACCTTCTACACCACTCTTCCGGATTTTAATAAGCAATGAGTAATTGGTAATGAGTAATATAAAAATCTGCTGCTTGCATCATTACTCATTGCTCATTATTTATTGCTTATATTTTGGTACGGGAAGAGGGATTCGAACCCCCAAAAGCTTGATCCTAAATCAAGAGTGTCTACCATTCCACCATTCCCGCAGGTTTTTTTATTAGTAATGAGTAATCGGTAATTAGTAATTTTTTGTGCTGTTTAATTACTCATCATCCATTGCTTATTAATCATATTCTGTACCTCTCCCCAGATTCGAACTGGGACTTTACGGGGTTTAAAGCCGTTTTCTCTGCCAATTGGAATAGAGAGGCGTAATTTATTAGTAATTAGTAATATGAAAATCTATGGTTATTACTCATTATTCCTTACTTATTACTCATATTATATCTAGGTTTGAGAAAGCTCTGTCTGTTTATAAACTATGCTTGCTAGTGTTTGTAAAGATCTTCTGCGCTTGACAAACCTTTCTCATTTCCTAATTATATTTTATTTTAAAAAAAGTAAAAGGCTGTCTTTATTTTTATTGATTAAAGATCTTCTGCTCTTGACAGTCCTTTTTTTCTTTTCTTCTTTTTTTTGTGAATGGTAACTGGCCAATTTTTAAAAAAAATCTGAACTTTCATGGTATTAATATCAATTCAATATTGACCAGCTATTCACATCCAGTACTCTATAAGGGAATCGAACCCTTATTTTCTGCTCGAAAGGCAGGCGTCCTCACCGTTAGACGAATAGAGCTTTAATCCACTGACCAGGAATCGAACCTGAACAACAAGAGTACATTTCCTGCATGCTGCCATTACATTATCAGTGGTTGGGTGGAAGTAGTAGGATTCGAACCTACTCAGCTATGAAGCAACAGATTTACAGTCTGCCCCGACTCTCCAACTTCGGCGTACTTCCGGATTTCATGAGTAATTAACAATGGTTAATCAGTAATTTCTCATTTTCATTTTAAAAAGAAAAAGCCTGTCTATATTGAATGTTTGACTAAAGATCTTCTGCGCTCGACAGCCTTTTTCTTTTATTAATAAAGGATATTTCATAAGAGTGATCCTATCTCATCGCTCTTTCATTGAGATGGTTATGGGATTCAAACCCACTCAGTTTACACAACGGTTTTGCAGACCGTCCCGACTCTTCCACTTCGGCGAACCATCAGATTTATAAAAAATAAAGTTTGCTCTGATTTTATTTGATGTAAGAACTTCTGCGCTTGGCAAACTTTATTTTTACCTAAAATTTTATAAATGATATTCTTCATTCTAACTGTTCTTTGGAGAGATCAGAAAAAGCTTGTCTGTACTTTTGTGTTTGGTGTAAAGATCTTCTGCTCTTGACAAACTTTTACTTTTTCTCCTGAAACAATTAACAATTAGTTACCTGCGATTTTGGAAAGACTTGAACTTTCAACTTCCGGTTTAACAGACCGGTGCTCTAACCAATTGAGCTACAAAATCATTGTAATTCCGGAAGGACTCGAACCTTCAACCTTCGGCGTATCAGACCGACACTCTAACCACTTGAGCTACGAAATCATTTGTATTCCATAAGGGGATCGAACCCTTGTCGTTCGGTAGAAAGCCGAATGCACTTACCTCTATGCTAATGGAACAAATTGTCTGGAAAGCAAGATTCGAACTTGCGACCTCCCGCGTCCAAGACGGGTAAACAACCACCGTTATCTTTCCAGCTTTGGGGCTCACTTCTGTTTCTTTTCCGGGAGACAGCCGGATTGGAAATTTTCCATGAACCTTTTTGTGATTCCGAGAGGACTTGAACCTCTAACCCTGGGTTTAGAAAACCCATGCTCTATCCAGTTGAGCTACGGAACCGCTTGGTAATCCCAGAAAGATTTGAACTTTCAACTCCCGGTTTAAAAGACCGGTGCTCTAACCACTTGAGCTATGAGATTTTATATTTTGGGTATCTCCGGGGATCGAACCCTGTTCTCCGGTTCCACAGACCGGCGCTTTACCAAATAAGCTAAAGAAACCATAAAAAAAGCGCCTCTTTTCGGGAGGCGCTTCATATATTTTAACGTAAAAGATCATTAGCTGACCCACGTATATAAGCACCTTTCATCCACAATTTCACTATCAAGAATACACAGAACTCCTGTCGGCTCCTGTCCGAATAGTCTTGAATATTGATTGAATATGTTGTGTAACTGTTTCATTTTATTTTTGTTTGTTTCTAAATTATTTTTAATTGAATCCTGAAAACCTGTTGCTTTCAATTTTCGGTTGCAAAGTAAATATGAATTTTTGGAATCCGCAAATAAATTTTAAAATTAAATTATTGATAATCAATTGATTACGCTTTATTTTTAGAATAGGGAATTTCTGCCCGCAATATTCTGCAGATATCTTAATTACCTAAATGACTGTCTCTCATTGGGTTGCTTATCACTCTATTTTATCGTATTAAAGTTTCATTGTTAATTAAAAAATTTTCATGTTTATAGTTATTTTTTTTCATTCTAAATAATTTCTGACCTAAAAAACAAAAAACGCCTCGATTTTTCGAGACGTTTCTGTTGTATTTTGATTAATTTTTTACAAGTTTATAGTAAATAATTTCCAAAGTCAGCACATTTCGCCTCATTCCATATCACCTCATCATACCCGAATAACCCTTTATTAGAAGGACTTTCGAATAGTTCTGCATTGATATGTGCTCTTTGTATTGTCATAATTTTCTGGGGCAAAGATAAATATTTTTTGATATTATTTTATAATTTTCAGAAGCTTGGGAAGGTTTTGGATATGTAAAGGCACTAAATGACATCAAAAAAGCTCTTATAAAGCTCAAGGATTTTATCTGCGAAAATATGTTTAATCTATAAGAAGTTTTTAATGTTTACTTGCCGAAAATCTTCGATTTTCTTGCGTCTTAAAAATTATACATAAAACTTAGAAAACCTTTGCGACTTTGCGATTTTCCAACAAAATAGAATTGCTGTGCTATCTTAAACGCAAAGTTTTATTTCAAGAGGTTTTTATTTTAAGGGAGCTAAGGGGAATCAATTACCATTGATTTGATGAAGCAGTCTATTAAAAGTTCATCATACAAAGTTTTCCAATCTATTAATTATTTTTGTTTATTTCTTCATCAAGTTTTTCAAGTTGTATGAGTAACTCTCCTTGGTAATCATAAAGACTTTTATGGTCTGAAGTTGCTATAACAATGACTTCTTTAGCTTCCATTAATGAAAATGCAGGAAATTTCCCCTTAATTTCCTTTATTGCATACAATGGTGATTTGCCTTTTGATATTATTTCCTGTACAATTTCAAAAGGATTTTTGTTATCATATTTAAAATGAAGATATTTAGCAGTATTGTCCATTTTATTTTTTATCCTTTAATTTCTGAACATTTTATTTCTTCCTGTTTTGAATCTGGAAATGTCTTTCAGAATCACCTCATCATTGGGATTAAAAAATTTCAGTTCATTCACAATTTCGGAACGGGTAGCTACTTTCTCTGCAATGATCTCATAGGCTATATTTCGGGTTGCTGCATGTAATTTCGGGTCTTTTTTGAACTCATGCTTCATCGCTTCAAGGTAAGTGATCTTTTTGTGAGCCGGAGTTTTTTGATATAAATACTGTATTTCAGATTCCAGTTTTTTAATATCAAAGATATTGGCGAAGTAGTTATTCAAGCAGTTGAATGCATCTTTGTCTTCTTCCCATCCTTTCAGCAATACTTTTTGTGCATCTTCTGTTTTTTCCATTTTTTTACGAAATACTAAAGAAGCTTTTACCATCTGATTATTGGTAACATAATCATCTGCAACGATCTGATAATAGGTATGGGCATTTTTAAGATCGTTGATTTCTTTATAGAGATCTCCTACTTTTTCTTTCTGCTCCATTTCTTTGTAAAGGTCAATTGCTTTTTTGTATTGCTTTGCTTTTTCATAACAAATTGCAGCATCGGATTTATTGTTCAGTTTTTTAAGATAGACTACGGCTGCTTCATTGTAGAACCCACCATTTTCCAGCGTTTTTGCGCCTCTGTAGTTATCCTGCAGCAGATTCATGTAAACTCTTGCTGCTTTTTTATAATCATTTTCAGCAATATATTTTTCGGCAAGTTCTTCGTATTTGCTGCGGATCCTGTCAAAAAGGGAATTTTCCAGGTAGAAATTGCTGCTTCCACTCCCTTTTCTTCCTGCTGAGTTCCTGTTGTTTTGTTCTTTATCTTTTAAAGAAGTGATCACAATAAGGATAATAAAGGCGGCTATTAAGAAAATAACCAATGTCCCTATGACACTCCAGAAACTCTCATGGAAAAGCTGGGCAACGATTCCGATGACCTTAAATAGGGCCAACACCATGAATGCAGCTATAAATTTGTCTATAAATTTCTGTTTATTCATCATCATCGGAGTTTAAAATGGTTTTATCATCTCTGAAAAGACGATACAAAAGTAGCATCACACAAATCACAAGAACACAGACAAACCAGTTGTATCCAAACATTTCTACCAACGGATAGAACAGATAAATCAGCATAGCTACAAGGATTGCGATTAAAATAAATTTCACCCAGGCAGGTACATTATCGCCACCAAGGTTTAATGATTTATTTTTAAATAGGAACAAATACAATCCTACGCCGGCAATCATCAGGATTACCATATACATGATGTCTGAAACCGGGGCTTTTTTCTCCAACGGAGTTCCTTCGGAGCCCATTCCTTTAACCTTTGATTGATCAATGGATGCGGAAGAAGGATCTACAATATCCAGTGTACCGTAAAGTTTCCCCAGTGAGTCAGCCATCAAAGCCTTTCTTTTCTTCAGAAGAAATTTTACGACGTCCCCATTTACAGGTTTACCTCTGGTATACTGCTTCAGGGAATCTGAAATTGTATGCTTCAGCTTCTCTGTTTTTTCTTCTATATGTTTTGTAATTTTTTTGGTATAAATGGTTTTAAGAGAATCCCGGCTTTGCTTTTCTTTATTCACAAGCTTTTCGATGTCTTTTCCTATTTCTCCTACTTCTCTGCCACCGGCTTTTTTATAATTTTCTTTGGCTTCTTTTGTTTTTGTTTCAATGATTCCGGCATTAAGAAGTTCTTTGGATAATCCTTTTCTCGTCTGATGGTATATGGAATCGATCTTAAGATCAATTTCCGAGGTTCCGGACTGGAAAGCAATCATATCAGAAGGTGCTTTTACAGCATTGTTTACAATTTTCCCTGAAGAAGTAGCATTTTCGTCCTGTTCGGGGTTCTTTTTATCTGAAGGCAATGCAATCTTTAAGACTATAGCTGCAATAATAACTGCCCAGAATATTCTGCGGAAATTTTTTGTTCCTGTACTCTCTATTTTACCTTTGGAACCTCCGCCAAATAATCCTTCCAGCCAGGTGAATTTTCCAAAGCCATCCCCTCTTGAAGTTCCCATAACATCAAGAGAAACGCCCAGTTCTACTGCTCTTTCAGGATATTTTTCAATGTATTTTAAATACTTTTCTATTTCTTTTTTATTCCCGGCCATTACTTTTTTAAGGTCAAACGGCAGGTTGTTCATCCATTCTTCTTCGGTTTGTTTTGGCTGTAATGTTTCCATCACTTTTTCGTCATCCATTTCAACGGTATAGCTTTCAATTTTTTGAGGAATTGAAACTCCGTTCAGAGGTTTTCTGATACTTTCATCGATAATGCCGGGTTGCTGAATCAATGAGATCCAGTCGATTTCTTCAGATAGTTTTACCAGTCCGAATTCGGGATGCATAATCAGAAAATGGGAATCAAGCTGTGCCCAGTCTTCCGGATTTATTTTAGGATAAAAAGTAGTGTTTTCAGGGATAAAAAGCCTGTTATCTACACACTGGAAGTAAGCATTCCTGCCTATTTCCTGCGGGGCATTGTCATTAAAAACAAGGAAACAACCGTACAGTACATTGGGAATGTTGGCCGGAATGGCATAGGATCTTACCTGGTTTAAATCAATCCCAAGCATTTCCATTTCCTGAAGCCAAACCACAGGTGAAGAGCCTCTGATCAAAAGCCCCTTTTTGGGATAGTTATTTTTCGGGAAAGGTTTTATTCTAAGTTCCATAATCCAAAATCTGTTCTATAAACGGTTTCAAAAACCTGTCACACATATCATCCATTGTTCTTACTTTCAGCAGAGCATGCTCCGGGAGATAATATTCTGAGCCTCCAAATTCGGTATAGGTTGCCAAAGAGAGAAATCCATTAGCAGTGGAAGGGATGAAAAACTCTTCAATACTCTTGCTACTGCTTCGGAAAGTCAGCATTCCCCGTGAGTCTGTAATAATCTCGCTTCCATCGGGAAATGTAAATTTATTTTTATGCTGCTCGGCAAAAATTTTAATATCATATTTGCTTCTGGAAAAATTCAGGGTATTTTCTGAGGCACTGTACAATTCATTTCCGGAAATGACCAGATTTTCATATTGATTGATTCCTATTTTCTGGAAATTGTTGATAATCCTCAATCCGCTTCCCTTGAGTTTGGCGACTTCAGCTTCGGCTTTTATGTTATTTTTCTCAAATTCTTTATCCTTTCCGGTAATAGGTTCTACAGAGATATTTCCATCCATATTTATTTTATAATGGGTAGGATTATCCGGATGATGCAGGTAAAAACTTCGCCCAAAATAAGCCAGTTTGTAGGACTCCGGAACATTCATCCCTGTGAGATTCTGCTCAGAATATTCTCCTGTATTAAGATTAAGCTTTGATATTAATTTTTGCTCAACCTGATACTGGCACAGAATAAAGTGCTGCTGTCTGTTTTTGGCAAGAGCAAACTGTCCTTTTGGTTTTATAGAAATGTTATCGAATAATACTTCACAGCCATGATGTGTTTTATAGTAATCATAGGAATGTTTGTCGTAATAGTTATCAGAAAGATAAGTCTTCAACAATTGTTTTTTTGAACTCAGAATGAAAAATTCTCCTTCATATAAGAACTCAGCAATCTTATTAACAGGGGTTGGAAATAAGACCGGATAGTTTTGCGGAAGATCCGTTTTCTTTCCATTGAAGTTATGAACAGACTGCCTTTGTTGTGGGGGATTGGCCCACAGCTCCTGCAATGGAAGTTTTATTTTCTGAATATGTTTTCTGGCTCCTTTGTGATGTTTATAAAAATTAATCTCACCATCTGAAGTGGTAGTGACCAAAAACTTAAGCCGGTCTCTGTTCTGATGAACTACCCGCTGAACTTTTTCATCCTCCATATTGTCCTGATGAGTAATAAAGAAAACTTCAATATCTTTTTCGGTGTGTTCCTGACTAAAAAAATGTTCCAACGCTTCCGAAACTTCGAGAACCGGGCTCACCTGATTAAGGTTTTCAACGACTTCTTCCACCTTGTTGAGGGTAATAGGAACACCTGCCTGTCCTAAAGCAAAAACTTTACATTCAGAATGGGCTTTCGGATGTTTGATGACCGCAATGGCAGAGGCAAAAGCCAATACTTTTGGCGTCCCCCAGTTTCTAAGGGAAGTATCAATCAGGATAATTCTTTCGAAAACATTTTCTTCGGGCGGAATTTCTCTTTGAATGTAAAGGGCTTCATTATTGGCCACACGATTCATAAAAACATCATCTTCATTGGCAAATTCGGATAGAAGCATTCTGTGAAAGTCACCTTTGTTGGTCATATCAGATATCCCTCCGATAGGCTGTTCTCCGGGAGAAAGATGACGCATCGGAATTTTCAGCCCGCTCCATATTCTTTTGATCAGACTTCCTACCTGAAATGTTTTGGGCTCTTCAATCAATTCTTTGATAAAATCTTTATCGGTATCCGCTGTTGTTTCTTCTTCTACCACTTCATCATCCAACTCCGGCTCATCAACCAAGCCTTTCATAGCATCAATGATAGATTGCGCGGTAGGAAACTTTTCGTTCAGATCCAAAGCACTTAAATCTTTGTTTAAGGCTAATGAACCAGTATCTTGCTGTTCTGCACAAGAAGCCAGTTCGTGCGGTCTTTTATAATAGATTCTTATATGAGCTTCAGCATTCACTGAAGATATTCTGTTGTGCCCATTTTTGAATAAGGTCTGCAGAAGTACAATTCTGTTTTGTTTCTGCTTGTAAACTTTGGGAAGCGATCGTATTTTTTCAAGAAATTCAATTTGTCTTTCCACATTGAATTCGAAATCCTCTCCACTGTAAAACTCAGCTGTACGTCTTAACGGGCCGGCAAAATCTACATATCCGTCCTGCATCGCATACACCACTATAAGCAATGCCCCGAACGGAGGCCATCCCTGCGGCTGAAGTTCTTTAAGGATCTCCATCACATAAGGCCTGTAAGCTATCGCTCCCACTCCCGGAACCGAGAGGAGATTGTTTTCGTGATAACCGGAATCACCGGGAACATCTTCATCAGTTTTCCATTCCCAGAAGTAGTTTTCATAGGACTGGAAATAGGCCTTTAATTCCATTCTCTTGATTTTTCTGTAAGACGAAATGAGCTTACTGACAACGGGCGGAAATCTGTTTCTTTTATTAAAAGGTAGCTTCCATTTTCATCCCAAAGCAACCATCCTTCCGACTCTTTATTATATTTTTGCTGTAGCAGCGTACTTACATTTTTAAATTCAAAATCCAGGCCTGCCGGCAGTAAATGTCTGTCTTTTGTCCAATAGGTCTTTCCGGGAAAGCTCAATAATGGAATACCCATAAACAGGGCTTTATCTCCCAGAACAGTCCATTTTATTTTTTCAAGTTTAAACCTGGGTAATGCTGTAATACTTTCCTTAATATCAACAATATTGCTCAATAAAGCAACTACAGGCTGTTCTTCGTTGCTTTCTTTTACCCTTACCTGAACCTGTTCCTGAATTCCAAAATAGTTTTGATTCGAAGGCGGAAAAGTAAGCTGCAAGGCCTTGTCTATAGGTATCCAAAGCAATGCTGTTCTCATTTTTTTACTCGGAACCCAAGCTTCTTTCCTAAACAAAAGGCCATCCCGAAGCTCATACAGAATAAAATCCGGTAATTGCTGTATTTCAGGAGCTGCTGCCTGCTCATCGGTAAAGCCTCTCAGCCAGATTGTTTCTTCTTCCACGGCAATCTGAATATTTTTCCAGTCTCTGATGGAGCCCAGAAAATCTTCATCGGGACGGGGAAGTTCTGCCCAGAATTCTTTTAAACGCTTTGAAGGATCTTCTGCCATAAGCTTTCAATTTCTTGCTGGATATATTGCTTCTGTTCCGGATTTCTGATCCAGTCACAACGGGTCTGCAGGTATCTCAGTTTATCTTTTATTACATTCTGTTCTTCAAAACTCAGCATTCCACCATTCCATTTTTCCACAAGAATTGTCACATCTTTCATGACTTCTTCAGGATTGGGTGTTTTGTTGTGCATAGCCTGTGGATGGGAATCCGGATGGTCATCTTTCTCGATGGTCCTGTTGATAATTCCTTCCAGAATTTCAATCTGTTCTTCTGTATCCCAGATATGCTTCAAGACCCAAAGATCGGAAAGTACGGCTTCTTTTCTTCCACAGATCAGGGCACTGGCAGCGATCAGGTTTTGAAGTTTCACCGCTCTACGGTCTGAAATGGCAATACCTGTATTTCGAAGATTGATGATCGTATTCAGGTAGACTTCATAAATGGGTTTAAGGTCTATTGTTCTACACAGATTCTGAAGCTGTCTGATCTCATCGGCATGAATTTCCGGAATTTCCGTTTCTTCTTCGTTCTCCAGTTTTCTTCCTGCTAAAAGGACCTGCTGTAATAATTCAGGATTTACGTAATCTACATTGATTCTTACCAGAAAACGGTCAAATAATGCGTTCAATGCTTCGTCTTCCGGAAGAACGTTACTTGCTCCTACAAACATCAGTGCCGGCAAGTGCTTTGTTTCTTTTCCTCTTTTAAAAATTTTCTCATTGAGCGCCATCAGAAGTGAATTCAAGATGGCAGAATTGGCATTGAAGATCTCATCCAGGAAAACCATGGAAGCTTCGGGCATCATTCCTTCTGTATTGGTGAGAAGCTCTCCTTCTTTCAGTTTTCTGATATCAAAAGGTCCGAATATCTCGTTCGGTTCTGTAAAACGGGTTAATAAATATTCGAAATTTTTGCCGTCTTTTACTGTTTTTGCCAGCGTTCTTACAATTGCGGATTTTGCAGTCCCCGGAGGTCCGTACAAAAAGGCATTTTCTCTTGCCAAAAGGCAGATCCCCAACAGATCTACAACATCATTTTTACCTACAAAAGTATCCTTTACGTAGTTAAGAACTGTATTGAGTTGATTTATATTCTGATTCATTGATTTAAAAAATTAAAATTTCCACCACTTTATTTTGAGGCTTCTCCTCTTCTATACGTACTTCCCTTTCATTTCTTTTGCTGAATGAAAATGCCAGTCTCTGATAAGGATATTTGATTACCACATCACGGCATTTCAGGAATGTTTCTTTTGTTGGGTCAGATAAAAATTCAAATACTTTCTCATCCATTTTCATTGTTGTTTTCGGTTATCGTTTTTAGTTCCCGCCAGAATGCATCTTTGTGTATTCCGAATTCGGCTATTATTAGTTTATTGATAAACGGAATTTCCGCCAGTTTATAATCTCTTTTTTCAACAATTCTTTCCAGGTATAGTTTCCGGTAAGTTTTGTCTTTTAATTCTTCCTTCCAGTTCACATTTTTCAGATCAAGATCATACCCAATTCCCGAATAGTGAAACTGCATCAGAATATCTTCCAGCATGGCAATCAAAGGATCTTCAGAATCGACAGCGTTTAAAGCCACAATGACCTGCGGTAAAAACCTGAGTGATAAATCTGCGGATAAAATAGAAGAAATATCCCGGACTCCTTTAAATCCGGGAATAAGATTTTCAATATTTTTTTCAGTATTTTCTCTGATCAGATAAAGCTGTGCACTATGATAGAGAATTTTTGCAGCCCATACGGCTGTTTCTTTGTTACAAGTCAGTTGATCGGATAGAAACTCCAGTCTTTCTTTTTCAAATTCTGTTTCAAAATAATCTCCTGCTTCCAACTCTTCCTGAGGGGAAATTTTCTGTAAGCTTGAAAAAAGAGTAATACATTCTTCTTTACGAAGTAAAAAGATCGTGTCTAAAAACGGTGACTTGGTTTCCATGATCTAACAAAAATAAAATTATTTCGTTGAGAATAAAATTTTTGTGGAGAAGATTCATGTTAAATATGGAATTAAAGTGTTGGAAAACGCAAAGACGCAAAAGTTATAAGCATTATGATGCTTTAAAGTGCAAGAAAATCTAAGATTTTCAGCAAGGTTACCATTTAAAATTTAAACCTTATAGGTTTTAAAAACCTATAAGGTTTGAGATTGCGTATTCATTACTATAAAGATTGCTTCGTCGCCATGGCTTACTGTGATACGATTTCAATGATATTATTTTCCGGATCAAGAATTACGCTTTCGTAATAGCCGTCTCCTGTTGTACGAGGTTCTCCGGCAATGGTATATCCGTCTTTCCTCAATATCTCTGTAAGTTCATTTACTTTCTTTTTACTGTCTACTGAAAATGCAAGATGAATAATTCCATAGTGCTGGGATTCGTAAGAATTTTCGGTTTCTTTGATGTTTGATCTGGTCATTATTTCAAGACGGCACCCATTATCAAAACTTAGAAAGTAAGACTGAAAGTTTTTGACAGGATTGTGGTATTTTTCATTGGAAATAGCTCCGAAATATTTCTGATAAAATGCTCTGGATTTTTCAAGGTCTTTAACCCAAATGGCAATATGCTCAATTTTCATTTTTAATATTTTTAATATTTCACTTCTGCAAAAGTAGCCTGACTGTCTTCATGATACCTGCTCCACACTATTCTTTTATTGTTCTGTATTTACCAGATTTAATTTTTGATTTATACAAAAGACAGTACCTGAAATTTTATTTAAAACATTTATTAGTAATATCTTATATATTCTGTTGATCAGAGATGGCTTCATTGTTTCCATTTTCGTAATGACAGAAACAAACTAAAAGTTATTATCTTTGTGCCATTCAAAAAAACATTATGAGTATTCACATCAGTGCAAAAAAAGGAGAAATTGCTAAAGTAGTATTGCAGCCGGGGGATCCGCTTCGTGCACAGTATATTGCTGAGAATTATTTAGAAAATGCTAAACTGGTAAGCAAAACCAGAGGTATTCTTTATTATACAGGTCTTTATAAAGGAAAAGAGATCACAGTAGGTGCTAGTGGAATGGGCTTCCCAAGCATTGGGATCTATTCTTTTGAGTTGTTTACAGAGTATGAAGTAGATACGATCATCAGAATCGGGACTTGTGGTGCTTACAATACTGATCTTAAACTTTTTGATATTTTAAATATTGAAAAAGCTGCCAGCGAAAGTACTTACGCCAAATATGCATGGGGAATTGAAGAGGAAATTCTTCCTCATCAGGGGAATATCTTTACTACCATCAATGAAACGGCTAAAGATTTATCATTAAACGCTAAGGCAATCAACATCCACAGTAGTGATATTTTCTACAGAAAAGATCCTGCTACTCCTGAAATTGCTACAAAATACAACTGTCCTGCAGTAGAAATGGAAGCATTCGGTTTATTTGCGAATGCTCAGCATTTAGGAAAAAATGCGGCTACTATCCTTACGGTAACGGATATTATCCCAACACACGAAAAAATCTCTGCTGACGAAAGAGAAAAAGCTTTGAATCCAATGATGGAACTGGCTTTGGAATCGGCAATAAAGAGTTTGTAAGAGGCAAGACACAATTTTGTTTATAAAAAAAGAGCTTTACTTCATCAGTAGAGCTCTTTTTTATAGTCTGAAAAAATTTCTGGCCGTTTCTGTGGTCTCGTCCGCGACTTCGGAAATGCTGATCTTCTTCACATGGGCAACTGTTTGTGCTACATACGGTAAAAAGGAAGGTTCATTTCGCCTGTTCTGCATCCTGGACATATTTTTCGGAAGCATAAAAGGGGCGTCTGTTTCAATCATCATTCGGTCAAGAGGGACATATTTTATAACGTCTTCGAGATGCTTAAATCTTTTCTCATCGCTGATTGCTCCGGTAAATCCCAAATACAATCCTTTATCCAGATATGTCTTTGCTTCATCCAATGTTCCGGTAAAGCAGTGTACAACAGCTTCGGATAATTGGGAAAGGTATTCATCTGTGATTTCATTAAACCTTTTAAATGCTGATCTTTCATGAAGAAAAAGCGGCTTATTGACTTCTATAGCCAGTTCCAGCTGAGCTTTATAACATTTTTCCTGTATGGGTCTTGGAGAAAAATCCCGGTCGAAGTCCAGTCCGCACTCGCCTACTGAAATCACATGATCCTGTTTCAGCAATTTCCTGAGTTCACCGATACTTTCCCCGTTAAAAGATTTGGCATCATGAGGGTGAATTCCCGCTGTTGAAAATAAAATTTCCGGATATTCTTCTGCAATCTTAGCAGATTCTTTACTTCCCTTTACACTGGTTCCTGTGAGAATCATATGTTCTACCCCCTGGTCCAAAGCGCGGTTGATAATTTCGTCGTGTTCATTATAG
This sequence comes from Chryseobacterium sp. KBW03, assembly GCF_003852415.1. NCBI lineage: Bacteria > Pseudomonadati > Bacteroidota > Flavobacteriia > Flavobacteriales > Weeksellaceae > Chryseobacterium > Chryseobacterium sp. KBW03. Next base: position 291,932 of record NZ_QAJO01000002.1, read on the forward strand.
AACTGTTTATTGGTCAGATTAATGCCAATATCAATGTATGTATTCATTTTGTTTTTTTATTATAATTTAATTATTGTTTTTAGTTTTAAAAATAGAAACAGGCCGGGTTTGAACCAGCGACTTTCCTCTGAGTGGAATGTTTTTCCAATTAAACTACTGTTTCCAATTTATGTTTCTGCTCTCAGGAGATTAAAGTATTCTGAAGCGGTTAAAGGTCGGATTTCTCCGGCTGGAGTCATTTTTTCCTTCAATTCACAGATTAATAGATCTCCCTGTCTTTTTAGATTTTTGATATGCGGAATAAGATTACTATGTATTCTGAAAGTAGATGCAATAGCTGTCAAAGCATCATCTTTATATTCCTGCTCTATCCACAGCCAATGTTCCTTTTTTGTGGAAGGGCAACAGCATTTCACCGCATAAGAATGTTGCATTCTATCTCCCCATACAAAAATTCCGAGCTTATTGTTTTCAACTTCGTGAACTTCATAACGGTTGACTTTCTTTACTAAGTTTTCGTTTCCGTTTTCATCATATTCCACGTAAGAAACTTCTATTTCCCTTTCATTGATCTTTTTAGCTTCCAATTTTTCCATCAGATTTCCTACTCCATAATAGCTGAAGCAGAAAAGTTTGAAATTTCTATCTGTGGTATTAAAGAATTCTTCATATTTCATCGGCTTCACTTCATCCCAAAGACTTTCAATTTTATCTAAGATCTGCGTAAAAAACGGAGTATCGAAATGTTCCCACTGTCTTTCATATTCACGGGTCTCAAAATTCTGAAAACTACTATGTCTTAATTTTAGGATCGCAACCAGTTTTCTCAAAGGATAGCTCTTTTCCTGAAGAACATAAGGGAAAAACATCCGGGAAACAATGAAATGATCTTTCGTAAGATAGATGTTATTATTTATTTTAAAATAAATATTCTTTGCCAGCTGTTCAAAACCATGATTTGTACCATACAAATAATTATTAATACATTTCATAACCGGAAACTGAAACCCCTGCAACCTTGAATCTCCCCATTGTCCGAGATACTCCAATGATTTAAAATTCACATTCCGGCTCTCCTGATACATAAGCTGAACTTTTCCGTTAATTTTTTGAAGATGTTCAAAACTATCGGTTTCATGGACAATCAGATCACCCACCTCAGCAATGTTAGGAGCAAACGCATTATAAGTATTGAAAACACCTTTCACATATTGAAGAGCATTCAGGTAGCACTTTTCAGAACCATTGTATTGGAAATTTCCATTGATATCAGTCAAAACCGGAAATACGGCTCCACTCCCGCCATTGAGCATAATATTTCCAGATTTCTCAAGTGCCAGGAAATTGACATAAGAACCATTTTCCAGATGAATACTTCCGCTGGTTTCCTGAAGTTCTGGAAATAAAATACTTGTATTTTCAAATTTCAGGTTACCGATCAGCTTTTTCAACGCCGGAAAATAATGGGTAAATTTGTGCCCGATCTGGTATTCACATCTGAATTTAAGAGAACCATGAATAAATTCCAGATTCGGGAATGATATATTTTCACCTACCACACTTATTTTACCGCGGATTTCCCGGTGAGGAATTACAATATTATTTCCAAGGATCTTAATATCAAAAATACCGTCTTTCAGAAGCACATCTGCCTGAAACTGGTAATTGATAGGAATAGCGTCTCTCGTTTTCAGCAATTTACCATTCTTAGCATTGACTGTAGCATTTTTCACAGAAATATAGCCCCCGATTATTTCCAGGTTTTTAAAAGCAGCATCAACGATGCACTTGAAATGACCGCTTACTTTTTTAAGCTGATCCAGCCGGGTATAGCAATGCATTTTAAAATGACCTTCCACCGTTTCAAGTTGTGGAATTTCACAATTATCTGCATCAATAGAAAGATTTCCATTGATATGTTTCAGTTCCGGAAAGCGGCAGCCTTCACCACGCAAAAGCAAGTTTCCTTTTATTTCGGTACCGTGAAACGTCATGTTTTTGGCATACACTTCTATCTGGGTATGGTCGTCAAAAACAGCCTCCGTCCAGTCTTCTTCGGAGAATATTTTATATCGTTTTGTAGTATCAGTCGTATGCATTTTCTATTATTTGTGTTATCGGGTTATATTCCTGCTGGATATACTTTACAAAGCAACCGCTTTCTATACGGAGCATTTTATGTTCATTATGGGTGATAAAAGCATCTTTTGCAATCAGAAATGTTTCTGTAGTTCCGTTTTTAGAATAGATGTAATAGTCTTCCGCTTTCAACATGTGCTGGTTGCTTGTTTTTTCAAGACAGTATTCTTTATAATCCTTTGTATGTTCTGCCAGATTTTCAATTCTGTTCAGGTAGGTTCTGTTTGTTTTTCTTTCTCTTACTGTTGAAAAGTATTTCGGGATATCCTGTTCTTTCGTCACCATTACATTTTCAAAAGATTCCTGTTTCCATTCCGTCGAAATCATTTCCGGTTCTTTGACCAATTCTGTTTTGGAAATTCTTGGTCTCGGCGTTCTTTCCATAGGTTTTCTTTCCTGCCACTGCATGGGTACGGGAACTTTTATTTCATCAATGATGTTTAAAAAAATCAATAAATCTTTAAGCATGGTATTATAATTTTAAATGAAAGCCAAAGAGACCGGGATCGAACCGGCAACCTATCCTCCGTGGATATGCTTTTCCAGATTAAGCTACTGCTCTGACTTTCTGATTAGGGAGATAAGCACGATTCGAACGTGCATCGATTCCGGGCAGGGAATCGTTTTTCCGTTAAACTATTATCTCCATTATTTACTTTGGGAGTACAGCAGGATTTGAACCTGCAGCTCGTCCGTGTTGAGGACGTATTCTTCTCCTTTTGAACAATGTACTCCTGTGAAACGGGCGGGAATTGAACCCGCAGCCTCTGACTTGGAAGGTCAGCGCTCTTCCTGTTGAGCTACCGTTTCAATGATTGGGAGATAAGCAGGAATCGAACCTGCAACTCATTTTAGCAAAATGTATTTTTCCATTTATTACTATTATCTCCGTCTGGATATTACCAGGTGTGAACTTTATAATTTTTCAATAAAACTCCACTGAAGTAATTTCCTTTTATTCCTTCTATCACAGGATGCAGAATTCTGGCTGCTCCATCCACTGAATCCAGTGGCGGAATGTATCCCATCTCAAACTGTTTTTTTCTCAAACTTTCTTTAGCTCCGGTAGAAATCCATCCCACATCTACCGCACTCATATAGATCTGATCATTTTCAAATTCTTTTGCAGAAGTGAGTGTCATCATATTCAGAGCGGCCTTTGTCATGTTGGTATGCGGGTGAAAAGCCGTTTTATTTTCATAACTGAAAATTCCTTCTGATGAGGTTACATTGATGATAAATTTTTCTTTAAACGCTGAGTTTTTCATCAATGGCTTCAGTTCTTTGATCAGGAAATAAGGCGCTATATGATTGATGAGGTTTACCTCTACCAGTTCATACATGGAAACCTCTTCCAAAGTAGAATTCCAGCTTGTTTTTTCTCTGTTATCCACAGGTTGTCCAAAACGGGTAAGTGCCACCTGGGTTTCTTCATTGTGTGCATATTCCAATTTCGCGGTTTCGTTGGAAATTTCTGTCTGGTTCGGGATCAGGGTCGGTATATTTTTAAATTCTATTAGTTTTTCCTTTTCGCGTTTTATTATCGGTAAATAGTATTCATCAGGATATTTTATTGTCTGAGCTGCATTATTGATCAGAATATCCAGCGTATCAAAATTGAATCTATAAAAGTTGATAAAATCCTGAATCGCCTTCAGATTTCTCAGATCCAAACCATATATCCAGAGTCTGTCTTTCCAGTTTTCATAATCTTCCTCCTGCTGCATCAATTCCATCGCCAGTGCCGGGAACCGGGTTGTCAAAACCAAATTAGCCCCGTTTCTCAACATCTTCAATGCTGCGGCAAAACCTACCTTCACTCTTCCTCCTGTCAGGATTACATTTCTTCCTGTAAGATCTGCCGTTTCAAAACGTTTCTCATAGTTTTCTGCAGCGCAGACCGGGCATAATCTGGAATAGAAAGAGTGTGCATACTGATAACTCTGGTTACAGCAATAGCAGTTTTTGGGAATCTGAAGTTTTGTAAGTTGTACTTCTTCTTTTTCATTATCATAATAAACAGAAACTCCCGCCAATGCTTTCTGCATCAATACAGAATTGGAATTTACAGCCAGGTCGTGAGACTTCATTTCTGAATAATTTTCATGACGGCTTTGTCTTTTGGCGCTTTTATGAATTTTCGTAATCAGTCCTGAAAATGTTTTGTTATCAGGATTCAGGAACGGCTCTTCCTTCAAGGCATCAAGAACCTTGAGACATATTTCCCATTCTTCGGTTGAAAACTTTTGGTGTGATGTATTCATAGCTTCTGTTTTATGTCTGCAAAACTAGAAGCATAGTACGCAATCTTTTTACGTAGTGAAAAAAATTAGAAAAGAGTGAATTTGTTAACAATAAATCGGGCTATTTCTGCATGATTTATGAGAAAATATAAATTCCCGCAGATTTCACAGATGGCACAGATGTTTGTATTTTATTTATTCGTTAATAAATTTTTCCAGAAAGCCGATCAGTTTTGTTCCTCCGTGGCTCCAGCGGATGCCGTGGCCTTCTTTTTCCCGGACTTCAAAAACCAGTTCGTGTTTGTAATGAAAGAAAACATTCCACCAGGTTTTATTGTCAATGATATCATGGATTTTTGCCATTACTTTTTCTTGTTTCTGCTGATTGTTTCCTTTGATTTCTCCCCAGAAATCATCATCCATTCTTCCAATATGCTTTTCCCAGGCTCTTTGTGCAATGGTAATTTCGCTATTGAAGGGTTTCTGGCAGGCATCAATCAGCATGGTTTTCAAAGGTGGGATGGCATTTTCATCACGGATGCTTGCAGAGGTCAATCTTTGTCCTAAGATGTTCAGCCAGTGTTCAAACGGAATTGTTTCCAGCAATTTTGTTTTAACCTCAGCCGAATCGTGGCTCTCAAGGATCAGAATAAATTTTTCAAAGCTTTCCTTCCTGTCAACTTGTATTTCTTCATTAAAATAAGGTAAATCCAGTTCTAAGGAATGGGTTTTAAATCTATCTATATTTTTTTCCAGATTTATCAGATGCTCTTCTGCTAAAACAGCTTTGTACTGGTCTTTCCATGTTTGAGAAAACAGAGGAATATAGGGTTCAAACAGGTTCATATTTTACATCATTTTAATCAGATTAACAGCAAGGTCTTCTTCTCTGATCAAATAGCCGATCAGATTAAACCATTCTTTACAGTGATCCAGAATCCAGGCATCTGAGGAAACAATGAGTTCCGAACTTTCTGCCAGGAATTTATCGGGATTGTATTGCAGGTCTGCTTCCCAGTTGAGCTGATGTTGTTCGGCAAATTCAAGGATAATCTGCTTGATTCTTCCGCTGTTGGAAACCGGTTTGTCAAAGATCCATACAAGTTTCTCAATTTGGTTTTTCTGATGAAAAGAAGCGACCAATTCCATAGCTCTTAAGGTTTGATTCACTCTTTTATACGTTCCATGAACTCCGGAAAGATCACGGATACAACCGTCCAATCCCTCAAAAACATAAGCTTTGGAAAGCAGACTTTCCAGCAGGATTAAAACATTAAAACCATCGAGATAAACTGTCTTTTCCTTTAAATCAGAGGCTTTCAAATGTTTCAATTGCCTGTTTTGAATCTGAATATCAGATGCGGATGCTCCCCGTAAAGCCTGTATCTGACGGGTTTTTAGTCTGTATCTGTTTCCTACAAGTTCTGAAGCCGCTTTTTCCGGGTATTCTCTAGTCAGCAAATACTGCATATCTTCAACAGCCAGCTTCAGTTTGCCGATCTGCTTCTCTGAACCAAACAGGGTATCATCGCCAGTGTTCTTTCCACGGTTTCTGTTATTCATACTCAAAAATAGAATTTTTGGGGAATTTTTATGGCAAGAAAAAAGTTTTTATCATGGAATGTTTAGAAACCACCCCGTCAAATCTTCGATTTGCCCCCCTCCAAACGAGGGGAATTGAGCACATTCAACAGTAATATTTGTTAATACTATTGATATTCTTATAGGAAATATCATTTCTTTCATTCTAATTTGGGATCTGTTATGTTTTCTACAACAAAAGAGATATTCTATACAACGTTTTGATATTTATTCGGAATAAGTTTGCAAAGACTTAAAAAATACCCTTATGAATACACTGAAAAAATTATGTTATCTGTCTGCAGCCGTGCTGTTATCAGCATCTTTTGTTTCATGTTCAAGTGATGACAATGAAATCATTATTGAACAGCAGACTCCCTCACAGGTACTGTCTTCTACTCCATGGGAAACTACCGGAGCTAAGGATAAAAATGGAAATAATATTGCTCTTACTGATGCCAGCGTAGCCGGATATGTGGGGTTTGCTTATTTTAAGGCAGACGGAAAGTTTGCCATTTACAACCTTACTGACGTATTGAGGTCAATGGGAACCTGGTCTGTGGATGCACAGGGAAAAACCAGAACGATTGCCGCATTGAACCCAGATGGGACCACTATTTTCACCCGTGATGTTGAAATTCTTGTTTTAAACAGAAATGAATTCACTTACAGAATACGTCCTAACTCCGGCGACCCGTCTATTTACTATGACATCATCCATACCAGAACGTCTCATGCAGAGCCGACAAATGGACAGCTTACATTAGCTTCTACTCCATGGGAAACCACGGGTGCTAAGGATAAAAGCGGAAATAATGTAGCTTTAAGTGATAGTAGCGTAGCCGGATATGTAGGCTATTCTTACTTTAAAGCTAACGGAACTTTTAAAATTTTCGGTTTAAATGATATTTTGAGATCTGAAGGGACATGGTCTATTTCTCCTGACGGGAAAAAGAGAACGCTTACCACGCCTACTTTTACACGTGTTGTAGATATTCTTACCCTGAACGAAACTACATTTACTTACAGAATTACTCCTGATGCTACCAATACGGCTGTATTTTACGATATCATTCATACAAAGGTCAACCATAAGGAACCTTAGTAGTGATTATTTTTTTGATATGAAGGAAAAACCTGCCCAGTGATGGGCAAGTTTTTATTTTTTTAAATTAAACGAATGAAGAATGTGCTAATTACAATTCATTAAATATATTCCTCCCACCATCTTTTCCAGGTTACCGTCCCCAGCTGGTCCAAATCTACCTTTTCGCCAATCATAGGAAGGGTAATGGGTATATTGTTTTCTTCTGCATTTTTTGAGGCAAGCTCTAAAGGTTCATACCAGATATGCTGTGCCAGTTTGAATTTCGAGTTGTGAACAGGAATGAAATTTTTGGCTTTCAGTTCTTTTATTTCTGAGATCAGCTGATCCGGCAGGGTGTGAATGTAAGGCCACATTTCGTTATATTGTCCGGTTTCCATTACAGCTAAATCAAACGGTCCGTATTTTTCTCCAATTTCTGTAAAATGATTTCCATATCCACTGTCTCCGCCCAGAAACAGATTTTTTGCAGGTGTTTTCAGCACAAAGGAAGTCCAGAGTGAGATATTACGGTTCAGTAATCTTCCGGAAAAGTGCCGTGCAGGAGTAAGTGTAATTCTGAAACCTTCTGCGATATCTATGCTTTCCCACCAGTTTTTTTCAATGATTTTGTCAAGATCCCAGCCCCAGTATTCAAAATGCTGACCAGTTCCTAACCCACAAATAACTTTTCCTGCTTTATCTTTTAAATCCTGAACAGTTTTATAATCCAGATGATCCCAATGATCATGTGAAATAAGCAGGAAGTCTATATCCGGCATGTGCTCCGGCTTGTAATAATCGGCTCCCTGGAAAGCTTTTATAGAACCTGGCATAGGGGAAGCATTTCCACTGAAAACAGGGTCTATCAGAAATCTCTTGCCATCCACCTGTATGAAATAGGAACTGTGCCCAAACCATACCAAAACATTTTCTTCAGGCGGAAGGTTCTTAAGGTCGGTCACCATAAACGGGAGAGCCGTGCGGGGTGATGTATTTTCTACTTTACACAGGGTTTGGAGAAGTACTTTGGTCATACTTTCTCCTTCTAATAAAGACGGTGTATTCAATATATTCTGAAATTTCCCATTGAGATAGTTGGGAAGCGTACTGAAATATTCTTTTCTTTTTTCATCGGGAAACTGCCCGAGCTGCTTTTTTAAATTTTTCATTCCCTTAATTTTTACATTCTGAGCCTTTCTTCTTCCAGGTCCAGCCTTGTTAAATAATGTCTTATATATTCTTCGTCAATATTCGGATTGCGTCTGTTTTCTTCACGAAGCCAAATTCTTTGCTGTTCGATGGTTTCAAAATAGATTTGTTTAGCTTCTTCAGACATCTCATGAGTAGAGTCTTCTTTATCTTCCTGCTCCCAGCGGTCCATCAGTTTGCTAAAATATTCATTTTCGCTTCTTCTTTCTTTATAATTTTCATCCAGATACCTGAAGGATACCCTGCGCATTTCTCTTCTCAGGAAATATTCAGATTCTTCTTCGGACATTCCTGCTCCGGAATCGGATAAATTGAGCTTTTTGATCAATGCAGGCAGTGTCAATCCCTGAATAATCAAAGTGGTAAGAATCACAATGAAGGTAATAAAAAGAATAAGATCACGGTGTGGAAAAGGCTGCCCATTTTCCATTACTATGGGAATGGACAACGCTGCTGCTAGTGAAACCACCCCCCGCATTCCTGTCCAGCCCATCAGTAATGGAGCTTTCATTCCCGGATCTCTATCTGCAACATTGATGAAATTTCGCATGATGAGTGTAACGAAAACCGCCCCAAAACCAGACAAAAACCGGACAATAACCAGTACGGCTGTTATCAATAATCCGTAGCCAACGGCATCGGATAAACTTATCCCTTCTTTTTTCAATCCCACCATAATTTCCGGCAGATCCAGCCCGATCAGTAAGAACACAATTCCATTGATCAGAAATACAAAGCTTTCCCATACATTGGAGCCTCTTAATCTGGATTGTGAAGTTTTGAAAATCTGATGTCTTCTAACGGAAAGAAACAATCCGCCGCTTACCACGGCCAATACCCCCGAAGAGTGGACTTCCTCAGCAGCAATATACATCACATAGGGAGCAACAAGACTGAGTATTGCATCCATATTGACATCGGTAGGGAATATTTTCCCAATTTCAAGGAAGATAAAAGCAAGTACAACTCCTATTCCCAATCCGCCGAATACCATCCATCCAAAACTTACCGCCGCATCCTGCCATATAAACTGTCCGGTAGCAACGGCAACCATTGCAAACCTGAAAATAATCAGTGAGGAAGCATCATTGAATAAACTTTCTCCTTCCAAAACCGTAGATACATTTTTGGGAACTTTCACAAATTTCAAAATCGCTCCGGCACTTACAGCATCCGGTGGAGATACAATTCCCCCCAGCACAAAACCTAGTGCCAGTGAAAATCCGGGAATATATGAATTGGCTACAAAAGCCACAGATATTGCCGTAAGGAAAACAACAATAAAGGCAAAACTGGTAATAATCCGCCTCAGTTTCCAAATTTCTTTCCAGGAGACAGCAAATGCAGCTTCATATAAAAGCGGAGGAAGGAAGATGATAAAAATAAGTTCCGGATCAATTTTCAACACCGGCAGTCCGGGGATAAAACTGATAAGAAGTCCGGCAATAACCAGTATGATTGGGTATGCTACTTTTAAACGGTTGGCCAGCATAATAGCACCAATAATTACCAGGACTAAACCTAAGTAATAAATAAAATTTTCCACCATTGTTTTTTTATTAATTTTTTAAACCAAGTCTTTATTTTTTGATAACAAAAGTTTAAAAGAAAAATAAGATTTTGAGATGTGAAAATCCAATTGATTTGGAATAAAATTTTAAATCCGGTCTATTTCAAATTTTATAAAAATAAATATGATCCTTAGAGATCATGCAACCAGCCAAAGCATAATGATTCCTAATACTAAACAACATAGTATCATTATAGCAAAAGTCTGTGCTAGTAATTTCCAATATTTCTTATGATCGAATGTAAAATCAACAGGATTGATATAGTAGACATCATAAACCAAAGGATCTATCCGCAAATCTGGTCTGAAATATACAATTCCCTGAATATACCTTCGCCTTAAGGCTTTTAAATTTCCAATAAAGGAACTGTAACCTGCATCCATTCCGTTAAAATCTACTTCTCTTACCAAACCATTGTCATTCACTTTCAATATATAGGTTTTGTGTCTTGGACTTACACTCACATCATATTCATCAGAAAAGGAATATTTTTTCAGGTTACTGTAAAGAATTTTATCTATTATTCCATTGGCCCTTTCGTAATGAATTCCCTGATCATCAACGACTACCTTTCGGACTACTCTTTTTCTGATTTTCTTCTGATATAGAATAAAACGGTATAAGCCAAAAGCAAGAGCCGGATAATACAGTATTGAAACTATAGTAAATAATACAATTTTATTACTGAATACAATGGGCAATCCTACTATCAAAAGAAACGCTGCCACCAATAAAAGTATCCCTGAAATTCTGGTCAGCCAGGTAATGAACCACCATGTTTTAGAAACTAACGGTAAAAAATCTTTTCTTACATCCTCTCGCATCTGTTCAAGATACAAAAAAAGTCAATAATATAAAAGAGCCACAGTGACACACCATGACTCTTTTTACTAAATTGAAAATAAGATATGATTGAATTGAAACTATGAGATCGTATATGTTTTTTCTGTAGTGGTATTGTAGGTATCAGAGATGATATTGTCTACAAACCTCCATTCTGCCACAGAACTGCCGGAAGTAAATTTTACATGCAGGTATCCTCTTTTATAGAGATTCGCATAATCAAGGTCATCAATCAGCAATGAGAATGCCTGAGCCAGTTCTATTGCTTTTGCAGGGTCTGAAGTTATTCCCAGATAGCCTTCCAACCCCGGAGAAGAAACGGAACTGCAAGCCAATTCGGTTCCGATGAATTTCCCCTGTGCATCGGTAAGTTTTCCTAACCATGCATTGTGGGTATCTCCAGCCAATACCACTACATTTTTTCCAGAAAGAACGGAATAAAGCTGTTCTCTTTCCATGAAATATCCATCCCACGCATCCAAATTATAGGGTAAAGTAGTTGTTATTCTGGCAATTTCCTGTGGAGTCAATGTAGGATCCTGCTGCTTGTATCTTGTTTTGATAATAATCAGTTGTGTGATTGTATTTTGAAGGGCCTGCATGGTAGCCGGCTGTGCGCTTCCGTGTTGTTTTATTTCTGCCAAAATCTGGTTCAAAAGCATCAGAAGTTCGGCAGGAACCATCATTTTAGTCATTAAAATCTGTTGTCCCAGCACTTTCCATTTTGCTGTATCGCCATTGATCTGAGAGCTCAACCATGACATCTGTTCGCTTCCTATCAGTTTTCTGCTGGTGCTTAAGAAATCTGTTTTAAACTGTACCTGATTAAAGTTTCCTGCATTATCCACATAATCGGAATATTCCATCTGCTTATCTCTTGCAATCACCCTTGTATCCATCATATAAAGGGATACGATATTTCCGAAGTTGAAACTTCTGTAAATTCTCATATCCTTCCCTGTTTTAAGGGGAATATATTCACTGTATGCCTGGAAAGCAGCCATCTTTCTGGCTTGAAAATCTCCTTCATTGGGCTGATGGTTTTCTGCTCCGGATTTATAGGTGTCATTGGCAAATTCATGATCGTCCCAAACACAAATGAACGGTTTTTTCTGATGCAGAAGCTGAAGATTTTTATCTCCCCGGTATTGTCTGTATCGTTCTCTGTAATCGCTGAGATTAAGAATTTCCTTTGCCGGCTGATGTGCTCTTCCTAATTGGTTGGTATAAGGATTTGTTCCGTATTGCCCGGGTGCATATTCATAGATATAGTCTCCAAGATGTACAACAACATCTGCTTCAGATTTTGCAATCGCTCCATATACATTAAAAAGTCCTGCGGGGAAGTTGGAGCAAGATACGACCGCCATTTTCACCTCGTTTACTGCATCTGATTTTGAAGGTAAAGTAAGGGTTTCCCCTGTTACACTCGCTTCTTTGGTTTTGTTATTATAGAATCTGTAGTAATATTTTGTATTGGAAGAGATATTCTGTACATCTACAGCTACCGTAAAATCATTCACTGCTGTGGCATTCGCCTGGCCTCTTCTTACGACTTCTGAAAAGTTGCTGTTCTTGCTTATTTCCCAGGTAATTTCAGCATCCATTCCTTTAGAATATCTTGTCCAGATAATGATTCCCGTTGCACTTGGATCAAAACTTGCCACTCCGGATTCAAAACCTCCATTTTTAAGATCATCGGGAGCATTTCCATTTTCTGTAAAATCATCGCTGCAGCTTTCAATTAAAGGTGCAATGAAAATTCCTCCGGCTGCCAATAGTGAATTTTTAAGAAATCTTCTTCTGTTGAATTGGTTATTGTTTTTCATCATTACTTTTTTTGCAAAGCAACGGGATATGAGGAAGAAGGGTGTTAACTGTGTTTTAAATATCCTTTATGGTTTTTTAAACAAATGTTTAATGTTGTGCATAGGAAATTTGAAGTGATAAAATATCTCCTTTTAAGAAAATAGAATGGAAGTTTGTTCAGATATTATAAAAAGATATTCTGCTTTTTATTACATTCACGACACTAATAATTATGATAAAATAATATGACTAGAAAGATCATTTTTTCGTTATTCATTCTGATAACCGGATACTTTTTCTATAAACCGATGGTAATATCCTTATCAACGATAAAAAATCCTGAAGCAATTAATTTTAAATTTGCTCAGACATTTAAATTAAAAGATATTCCAGGATTGGAAAGCTCTCAAAATATGGTTGTATATATTGTTTTAGACCATGAGGACAGAAAAAACACGAGTGCTACCATCTCAAAATGGAAAGTTTTAAAATCCAGTAATCTCTCTTTAGTAAATGATTTGATTAATTGTGAGTTTAAATACACCGGATCGGATGTTTCGACAGTGCAAAGTATGATCTATGTCTACTCAAATAATTCATTAGTTTTTGAGAGCGAAATTTCTCTGGATACCAATAATTTAGGACTTCAAAATAGAGCAACTGGCTGGGCAACTCCAGTTGATCAAAAACAATTTCTACATATTATAAATCGGTTTGATAGATATAACCTGCCGGTTTTAATTATTAATAATTAGTAATGTTCAATAGAATAAGCAATAAAATAAAAACCGCTCACATGATGTAAGCGGTTGATTTTCTGTGGTCCCACCTGGGCTCGAACCAGGGACCACCTGATTATGAGTCAGGTGCTCTAACCAACTGAGCTATAGGACCTCAAAACTTGGTTAAATTTTGTGTTTGCAAAAATAGCAAAATTTCTTTTACTACAAAATTTTTTATTGCTTTTCTTGGCAAAGTTCTACCAGCACACCGTTTGTAGATTTTGGGTGTAGGAAGACAACTAATTTGTTATCAGCACCTTCTTTCGGTTCTTCGGAGATAAACTGAAATCCTTCTTTTTTCAATCTTTTCACTTCTTCCAGGATATTTTCAACCCCAAATGCCAGATGATGGATGCCTTCGCCCTTTTTATCGATAAATTTTGAGATCGGGCTTTCAGGATTACTGGCTTCCAACAACTCAATTTTACTTTCTCCGGTTTCATAAAAAGACGTTACCACGCCTTCTCTTTGTACAGTTTCTTTTTTATAGGATTCTTTTCCTAATAACTTGGCAAAAAGTTCATCAGAACCATCTAAAGACTTTACAGCAATACCAATATGTTCTAGCTTCATAAATTCTAATAAATATAATTAAATCGTAAATTTGATACTGCAGTTGAATTTCAAAGTATCAATTCAAACAAAAGTACTAAATTTGCAGAAATTATGGAAAGTAACAGACAAAGAAAAGTAGCACAGATCATTCAGGAAGACTTCGCAGAACTTTTCCGCAAACAGGCTTCAGACAGCAAACAGAGCATATTGGTATCTGTTTCAGATGTAAAAGTAACTGCTGACTTAGGAATCGCTAAAATTTATTTAAGCATTTTCCCTCAGGAGTTCCGTAGCGCTGTGATGAAGGAGATTGAAGAAAACAAACCTCAATACAGAAACTTCATTGGCCAGAAAATGGCAAAACAGGTACGTATTATTCCACAGCTTAACTTTTATCTCGATACCGCTCTTGATGATGTTGAAAAACTGGAAAGAGAATTAAGAGGCGAAGGCGACAATCCTGTTTTATAGATCTTGAAGAATATTGCATTTTACATAGCATCCAGATACCTTTTGGCTAAAAAAGGCAGTACTGCCGTTACGTTCATTACGTGGCTGGCCGTAGGTGCCATGACGGTTGCTGTGGCTGCAATGTTCGTCATTATTTCCGTCTTTTCCGGATTGGAAGAACTGAATAAAGACCTTATTTCCAATCTCCATGCGGATCTGACTTTAAAAAGTTCTGCAGGGAAAACTATTAAAAATCTGGAACAGGTTAATTCTGTTTTAAAAAGCAATAAAGAAGTAAGCAGCTTCTCCCGTGTTATTGAAGAAAAAGTATACATCAGCTTCAATGGGAAAGGAGATATTGCCTATTTAAGAGGGGTAGATTCTGCTTATGTGAAAGTAAATCCAATCAATAAAGATGTTTTCTACGGAACATATCCCAGCTTCAAATATTCTAATGAAGTGTTGATGGAAAACAGCCTGGACAACAGACTTTCTATTCCTGTAGATTCCTCCAATCATTATGCAACGGTCTTTATGCCCAAACCGGGAACAGGGATCATCAATAAGGAAGAAGACATCTATAATAAAAGAGATATTTCGGTAACAGGTGTTTTCCCCGGAAAAGATCAACTGGATAATTACATCATCTCTCCTATTGAACTTACTGAAGAATTGTTAAGCCTTCCAAAAAAATCGGCTTACCAAATCGTTATTAAATTAAAAAATCCGGAGAATGCAGATGCTGTAAAACAAAACCTGCTTTCTTCTCTGGGAAAAAATATTGAGATCAAAACCAAGGAAGAAGAAAATGCTGCTTTCTGGAAAATGATCAACACTGAAAAGCTTTTTATCTACCTGATCTTTGCACTGGTTATTTTCATTACCACCTTCAATCTTGCAGGAGCGATCATCATCCTCCAGCTTGATAAAAAAGAACAGGCAAAATCATTGATATCACTTGGCTTCCCTTTAAGCCATTTAAGAATGACCTATTTCTATACCGGAATCCTTATTGTGGTTTCCGGAGTAATTACCGGAGTAATCCTGGGAACAGCACTTTGCTATTTTCAGCTTTATACAGAGTTCTTCAGAGCCAATGAAGTTCTTCCATTCCCGGTAAAAATTGTAGGAAAAAATTATCTTATCGTAGCACTTACAGCTTCCATCTTCGGAATCACTATTTCATGGTTCTTTTCAAAAATAAGTAGAGAATATCTTACTAAAAGCTAATATCGTAGAATTATATATTACATTAAATTAATATATCTCGTTTTCATTTTTTTGTACCTTTACGCCCCAATTTAAAAAAATGAAACGAATTCTATCTTTTTTTCTATTAAGCTTTGTATTTATAAATGGTCTGGCCCAGATCCCGGCCGGATATTATAATGCAGCTGCAGGCCTAAGCGCCGCTCCTCTTAAGACAGCCCTTAAGCAAATCATTACTACAGGACATGCTACAGGTATCACGTATAGTGATGTATGGGGTGCATATCAGACAACCGACCGTGATTATGACTATGATAACGATGGTACAATTCTGGATATTTATTCAGAAACACCAGTAGGACCAGATCAATATAATTTCGCATATGGTACAACTCAATGTGGGTCAAACGGTTACTCTAATGAAGGAGACTGCTACAACAGAGAACATGTTGTTCCTCAAAGTTTATTCAATGAGGCATTACCGATGAGATCAGATGTTCACTTTATAAGAGCTACTGATGGAAAGGTAAACAATGAAAGAGGTAATTTACCTTATGGAAAAGTAGGTACATATAATTTTCTGTCAAAAAACGGATCCAAAAGAGGAAACTCTGTATCACCAGGATATTCAGGTGTCGTATTTGAACCAATTGACGAGTTTAAAGGAGATATAGCGAGAATGATTTTTTATTTTGTAACAAGATATGAAAGTCAGCTTGCAGGATTCTCTACTGGTGATATGATCGCCAAAAACACTTACCCAAGTCTTCAGGATTGGGAATTAAGCCAACTTTTACTATGGCATGCGCAAGATCCTGTATCTGCATCAGAAATTAGAAGAAATAATGCTACCTATGCATTTCAGGGAAACAGAAATCCATATATTGACCATCCTGAATATGTAAATATGGTTTGGGGAACTCCAGTTCTTGATACACAAGCTCCAACGGTTCCTACCAATTTAATTGCAAACAATCCTACATCAAATTCAATTGCGGTAAGCTGGACAGCTTCAACTGATAACGTGGGAGTAGCTTCTTATGAAGTTTATGCAAATAGCGTTCTAAAAGCCACTGTTTCAGGAACAACAACTTCTACTGTTGTAACAGGATTATCTCCACTAACTCAGTATACATTCTATATCATTGCTAAAGATGCAGCAGGAAACTCTTCACCACAAAGTAATAACGCTGTAGAGACTACTCTTGACGGACCTGCCGGAGGAGGAAGCTGTGGAACTGAAGACTTCTCAAATATACCAACTTCTACAAACCCTGCTTATGCCACAAGAGTTTGGACCAATAATAGCATAACATGGACCGCAGTTGACTCAAGAGTTGACGAGACGATCAATGGTAAAGCAATTACATTAAGAATTGGAAACTTATCCAGTTCTGTTCTTACAGGAGGAATCCAGAATTTAACAGTAACAACTGCATTAAAGTATGGAAGCGGATCCGGTGTTCTAAATGTAGAAATAAACGGAAATCTAGTAGGTACCATTCCTTATAGTGGAACAGCTAATGCAACAACGACAACAACCATTCCTAATATCAATGTAAGCGGAAATGTAGTGATCAAAATTACAAATCCAATTACAAGTCAAAATGCGCAAAGAGTTGCCATAGATGACCTTAACTGGACATGTTTTAGTACTTTAGCAACTGATGAAACTAAAAAAGACAAATCTCAGTTCATGATCTACCCTAACCCGGTAAGAAATAATGAATTATTTGTAAAAGGAGAAAACCTTAACAAAGTTTCAAAAGCGGACATTTACGATCTTTCCGGAAAATTAATTGAAACAATCATTAATCCTTTCAAAAACACAAACAAAATCAACCTTAAAGGGTTAACGAAAGGAACTTATATCCTGAAAACAGATAACTTCTCTACTAAATTTATCGTAGATTAATTATTAAAAAATATTTCAAACCAAAGGCCGGATTTATCCGGTCTTTTTTTTATTTTTGATCTATGGATTCCAATAAAAAATTAGGATTGATAGGAAGAAATATTTCCTATTCTTTTTCTAAAAAATTCTTCGAAAATAAGTTTCAAAAGCTCATGCTGAAGAACTTCTCCTACGATATTTTTGATCTGAATGAAATCAATGAAGTGGAAAACCTTTTTTCTTCTCCGGAGCTCTTAGGATTCAATGTCACTATTCCTTATAAAGAAAAAATAATTGATTATCTTGATGAATTAAGTGATGAAGCAGAGAAAATAGGCGCTGTCAACTGCGTTCTTATTCAGAATGGCAAAAAAACAGGCTATAATACGGACGCTTTCGGCTTTGAAAAAACGCTTCTCTTACACAAAAAGCCTTCACAGGACAAAGCACTGATCCTAGGAAACGGAGGCGCAGCAAAGGCTGTAAAATATGCGCTAGACAAGCATAACATTCCTTCTGTAACGGTTTCCAGAAGTACAGAAATCAATTTTGAAAATCTTGATAAAGAAACTGTTGCTGAATACAAAATAATCATTCAATGTACACCTGTAGGTACTTTTCCAAATGTTAAAGACTGTCTGTCTTTCCCTTTTGATGGTCTTTCTCCGGAACACCTGGTGATCGATCTGATCTACAATCCCAATTACACCCAATTCATCATCAATGCCTCTGAAAAAGGAGCAAAAACAGTCAACGGGTATTATATGCTTGAACAGCAAGCAGAAAAAGCTTGGGAAATTTGGAATTTTCAAAAAAAATAACATAAATTAGTGCTTTAATTGGCCTTAAAGCTATATTTAAAGGATATTAACGCCACTCACATAAAAGATTTGCTATGACTACAGAAAACAATCTTTCTGAAAACGAAGAAAAGAAAAATCCTAACGAAGTATCTCAGGACACATCAGAAAACACAGTTTCTCATGATGCAATCCCACATGAAGATGAAGCAGAGCACCTGGAAGAACATGAAGAGGTAGAAATTTCCCTTACTGATGCTTTAAAGGAAATGGAAAAAATCATCAACACGCCTAATGCCGGTGAGAATTTTAAGAGATTCAACCAGCTGAAGGAAAGAGCAAGTCATTACATCCATGATGAAGTGGAGGATAAAAAGCATGAATACGCAGAGGCCGGAAATGCTCTTGAAAACTTCAGTTATGAGCACCCTTCTCAGACTAAATATTCCGCATTGGTTAATATTTTCAGAGAAAAGCATGACGACTTCCAGAAAGGACAGGAAGAAGAGCAAAAGAAAAACCTTGAGCACCGTCAAAGTATTATCGAGAGACTTAAAAATTTATATACCAGTTCTGAACCAGGAATTAATCTTTTTAAATCCATTCGTGAGATCAAAGAAGACTGGTCAAGAGCCGGACAGGTTGCAAAGTCTGAATTTAAAATCCTTAACAACAATTATTTCCACCACCTGAATCAATTTTATCAGATGCTGGATCTGAATAAAGAGTTTTTGGAGCAGGAATACAGCCATAACCTTGAAAAAAGAGAGCATATCATTGCCCGCGCCAAAGAACTGGAGAATGAACCCGTGATTCAGAAGGCTTTAAATGAGCTTCAATACCTTCATAAACTTTGGAAAGAAGAGGCTGAACCAGTTTCAGAAGAATTCCGTGAGAAAACATGGGAAGAATTCAAAGAAATTTCCAATAAAATTCACGAAAGAAAGTCTGAACTTTCCGCTTCGATTGAAAAAGAGCAGACTGTGAATCTTGAAAAGAAAAATGAGATCATTGCTGAAATAAAGAAACTTTCAGAACCATCAGAGACTCCCAATCACAATTATTGGCAGAATGCCATTAAAAGAGTTGAGGATCTTCGTTCAGAATTCTTAAAAACTGGAAGTGTTCCAAGAAAGCTTTCCAACCAAAACTGGAATGATTTTAAAACAACACTAAGAGGTTTCAATACAACGAAAAACAACTATTACAAATCGTTGAAAGGATCTCAGCAGGCTAATCTTGAAGAGAAGTTAAAATTGATCCAGACTGCACAGGATAATATGAATAACGAGGAATGGGATATCTCAGTTCCGTTATTCAAAAAACTACAGGAAGACTGGAAAAAGATCGGGCACGTTCCAAAGAGCATGACCAATAAAATCTGGGATGAATTCCGTGATGCATGTAACGCATTTTTCAACAATTACAGAGAGAAAAGTAATACTTCTACCGACAACTGGAAAGAGAATTATAAAAACAAAAAAAATCTTCTTGATGAATTGAAAATGGTTTCCAATGAAGAAGGCAGCATCGAAAAAATCGAGCAGATCAAAACTTCGTGGAATAATATCGGTAAAGTTCCGAGAGATAAAATTTCAATCAACTCTGAATTCAATAAGACTTTAAGAGAGAAATTGAAAATAAACAAAATCAATGAACTTGAACTGAAAGAAGAAGGTTTATCTGAAAACCAGCTTACTGACAAAGCAAGAAAGATCAAAAATCAAATCTCAGATCTTGAAGGAGAAATTGTAAAACTGGAAAACAACCTTTCTTTCTTCAACAAGCCATCAAGAGAAAACCCTCTTTTAAGAGATACTTACAATACTATTGATGAGAAGAAAGCTCATCTGGAAACATTAAAACAGAATCTCCACAGCATTATCAGCGGAGATTAATAGATAACAAAATAAATAAAGGCGGAGCAAAGCAATTTGTCTTCGCTTTTTCTTTTTATAGAATATGAACAACGACGAACTTTATATCAAAAGATGCATAGAACTGGCACAGAAAGCCCTTGGTAAGACCTACCCTAACCCTCTTGTAGGAAGTGTGATTGTACACAACGGGGAAATCATAGGTGAAGGATACCATCATAAAGCAGGAGAAAATCATGCTGAAATAAATGCGATCAATTCGGTTAAAAATAAAGAACTGATCCCGGAATCAACGATCTATGTATCTCTGGAGCCTTGTGCTCATTATGGAAAAACGCCACCCTGCGCTTTAAGAATCAAAGAATTAGGATTTAAAAAAGTTGTTATCGGAGCGATGGATTCCCATGATAAGGTCAATGGCAAGGGAAAGAAAATCATTCAGGACGCAGGAATTGAAGCTGCTTCAGGAATTCTGGAAAAAGAATGTATTGAACTTAATAAGAGATTTTTCACGTATCATGAAAAGAAAAGACCTTATATCATTTTAAAATGGGCAGAATCAGGTGATGGCTTTTTGGATAAAGATTTTAAACCTACTGCCATTTCCAATACACTGGTCAATCAGTTCGTTCATCAATTAAGAGCCGATGAACATGCAATTTTAGTAGGAACCCAAACTGCTTTACATGACAATCCGAGCCTCACAGTAAGAAATGCCGAAGGCGTAAATCCTGTCAGAATTCTGATTGACTTTGATTTAAAAGTTCCGGAAACCTTCAAAATTTACAATAACGAAGCACGAACGCTGGTTTTAAATTCTGTAAAAGAGAATACTGAAGGACATATTCAATTCATAAAAATCAGCAAGGATCATTTTCTTCCGGATCTCATGGAAGCTTTGTACAAAGAACAAATACAGTCTGTCATTATTGAAGGCGGCCGTTTTACCCTACAGCAGTTTATCAATACTAACCTTTGGGACGAAGCTATTGTCATTAAAAATAAAAGTCTGATACTGGAAAACGGAACAAAAGCCCCGGAATTCAATCATACAGCATCCAAAACCGAAGATTTCAGGGATAATACGATTTCTTTCTTTAGACAAAAATAAAACCTTTTTATCACCCTCAAATGAAATAATTTATTTACATTAGTTTTACAAAAAAATTACTATGAAAAATCTAAAGAAAGTTTCAAGACAGGAGTTGAAAAAAGTATCTGGAGGAAATGCTCCTCAATGCTGTTCTTATTATCCTCCTTCATTACAGCATTGCTGTGCAACTCCTTCCAGTATGAGCTGTCCACCAGCCTGGGTAGACGGAACATTCCCATGTTAGTATTATAAAATGGAACAAATTAACCAAATAAAAATATGATCATGAAAAATGTAAAAAAAGTATCCAGAGCTCATATGAAAACCATTCAGGGAGGTGTTTTTGTAACATGTACATTACCTAATGGGCAGCCTACAAGATGCAGAGATTACTGCCCTGCAGATTTTTGCGGTCCTACAAGCTATATGTGCCTGATTCCAATGGATCTGTGTGGAGATCAAATGTAAGAGTGCAATTTGACATTCAAAATACATAAGCCGTCAAGATTTGACGGCTTAATTTATGATCATGGTGCAGAATACTAAAGCATTTAATATTTTTGCATAAACAAAGCAGGAACTCCAATGACGTTTGAATACAAAACCATAGAAAAACCCATAGAAGATATTCTTTTAAAAGAAAAAGGAAGCAAGTTCATCGGATTTGCTTATCCTGTGAATAATGAAAAAGAGCTAAAGGCAGCTTTAGAAAAGGTCAGGGAAGAACATCCGAAAGCCACCCATCACTGCTACGCTTTCAGAATGGGATTAAATGGTGAAAACTATCGTGCTAATGATGACGGAGAACCTTCCGGAAGTGCAGGTCTGCCTATTTACAATCAGTTATTGGCGAATGAAATTACAAACGTTCTTGTAATTGTGGTCCGCTATTATGGAGGAACTAAACTTGGTGTTTCCGGGTTGGTAAAAGCCTATAAAGAGTCTGCAAAGATTACATTGGAAGAAGCTAATATTATGACCCGGGAACTGGAAACAGAAGTGGAGATTCAGTTTAATTTCAATCAACAGAATACGATCTTCACCCTGCTTTCAAAATTTGACGCTAAAGTTTTGAATTTTGATGCCAACGAGAACTGTATCCTCACGGCTTCGCTGAAACTGGCCCAAAAAGAAAACATCTCGGAAAAACTATCCGAGATGCAATATGTTTCATTTGAATTTAATGATTAATCCCTTCTTCCACCAAGAAGTAAAGATCCCCAGTAAAGAAGCTGTGCCAGAGAACCTAAGGCTGCTACAACATAAGTTCTTGCGGCCCATTTCAAACTGTCCTGTACCCCAACAAACTCTTCTGCAGTTACAGTTCCTGTATCTTTAAGCCATTTCATCGCTCTGTTACTAGCATCATATTCCACTGGTAACGTTACAAAAGCAAAAAGTGTTGTCATCGCAAACATCGCTACTCCAATTGCCAGAACAGTAGTATTTCCGTTTGGATTTTCAATAGTTCTTGACGCTGCCATTACCGCGATACCCGCTATAAGGACAAACTGCATGAGATTGGAACTTATATTAACGATAGGAACCAGTTTTGAACGTAAATTCAACATAGAATATCCTACGGAGTGCTGTACAGCATGTCCGCATTCATGAGCTGCTACGGCAGCTGCGGCGGCATTTCTCTGCATATAAACCCCTTCAGAGAGGTTTACTGTTTTATCTGCCGGATTATAGTGGTCCGTCAACTGCCCGGGAACAGATATTACCTGAACATCATTAATCCCGCTATCTCTCAACATTTTTTCCGCTACTTCTTTCCCCGAAAGTCCATTTCGAAGGTGTACATTGGAATAATATTCAAATTTCGATTTCAACCGGGATGAAACCCACCAGCTCACCAACATTGAAATACCAATAATGATATAATAACCCACCATTTTATTTAGATTTTGTGTTTAATTTTTATCCATAATCAAATAAAAACTGTGCCAAAGTATAAGATTTTATTATTTATATTTGTGACTAAATTACCATCAAAAGTTATGTCTAAGGTTTCAATTATTGAAGTAAAAACAGCTGATCAACTCAAGCAATTCGTAAAATTTCCGATGGATTTGTACAAAAACAACCCGTACTATGTCCCATCTTTTATAAAAGACGAAATGAAAATCTGGGATGCAAAAGAAAACCCTGCCTTACAGTATTCAGAATCTAAGCAGTTTCTGGCGACAAAAGACGGTAAAGTAGTGGGTAGAATTGCTGTAATCATTAATCATAAAGAAGAGAAAGAATTAGGGAACAAAAAAGTACGTTTTGGCTGGATAGATTTCATTGATGACGCTGAAGTTTCCAAAGCTTTAATTCAAACCGCTATAGATTATGCCAACGAGCACCATATTGAAATGATTGAAGGACCTATGGGCTTCACCAATCTTGACAAAGCAGGCATGCTGACAATGGGATTTGATAAACTGGCAACGATGATTGGAATCTACAATCACGCCTATTATCCTAAACACCTTGAAAACCTTGGCTTAACCAAAGAAAAAGAATGGGTAGAATATGAAATGAATTTCCCAAAAGTACTTCCAGAAAAAGTGGAGAAATTCAGTGGCCTGATTGCTCAGAAATACAAACTTAAAGTTCTTAAATTCAAGTCAAAAGAAGAAATTCTTCCTTATGTAGAACCTATGTTTAAGCTTTTAGATGAAACTTATAAACATCTTTCCACGTATACTCCCATTTCAGAAGAACAGATCAAAACATACAGGGAAAAATATTTCCCTTTTATCAATAAAAATTATGTAATCTGTGTGGTAGATGAAAATCAGCAGCTGGTTTCATTTGCCATTACGATGCCTTCATATTCCAAGGCTCTTCAGAAATCAAAAGGAAAATTATTTCCATTGGGATGGTGGCACTTTTTACAAGCCGGAAAAAAGAATGACCGTGCCAATTTCTATCTTATCGGAATTCATCCGGAATACCAGAGACGTGGCGTAACGGCTATTATTTTCAAGGAAATTTTCGTACGGTTTACCAGTATGGGAATTGATTTTGCTGAAACCAATCCTGAATTGGAAGAAAACAAAAGCGTACAGGTACTTTGGCAGGATTACAACCCTGTAAATCATAAACGAAGAAGAACATACTCTTTAATGGTAGGCAACCCAAAATAAGCCCTCCATACCTGCTTCATACGAGCTGATGTCTTAAGGAATCTAAACCTCAATACATCGCTCGTTATTTACAGTCAACCATTTTCCTCTGATTTTCGTAAATTCACAGTATGAAACCACAACTCATTATTTTCGCTGTTTTGATCGCCGGATTTATTTGTTATAACATCTTTTTTCAGTTAAAAGATGACAGAATGAATACCATCATCAATATTGCTTTTGCCAGTATTCTTTTTGGATACATCTCATTTATAGCCTATACCCTTTTGAAAAAGATGAAAAAATAGACTCAAAGTCTACAATAATCAACCTTTCAATACTCTTCAATACTTCTGTGAAAGGGAAACTAGTACTATTTTAAAAGTACATGACGGGGTTTATCTTTTAGGAGTGACTACAAAAAAAGGGGGAAAAACACATCATAAAAACAATCATAAAAAGCTAATTTTTATTGATTCTAAATTACCGATTTAACTCATTTTCACCCGACTTTTAAGCTGATAAATTTCATGCTTTCTTGTTTATTCGCTAAATTTGCAAATTGAGATAATAATGCAAAAATGAATTTACCTGAAAGTTATATTCCAATCCTTATCCAGGCTGGTGTAGCAGTAGGATTTGTAGCGGTTTCTTTGCTTGGGGCACATTTCTTGGGGCCACAACAGAAAAAAGGAGACTCTGTAAAAAACCAAAGCTGGGAATGCGGGATTCCTGTAGAAGGAAATGCTAGAACACCGTTTTCTATCAAATACTTCCTGACAGCGGTATTGTTCGTACTATTCGATATTGAAATCGTATTTTTTTATCCTTATGCGGTAAACTTCAGAGAATTCGGCATGGAAGGCTTCCTTGCCGTACTTACATTCGTTGCGATCTTCTTCGTAGCGTTTTTCTATGTTTGGAAACGCGGTGCGCTGGATTGGGATAAGTAGGATAATTAAAAATCAAAAATTATAAATTTTAGATCGGATTTTAAACATAGAAAATGATGTTTTAATCTACAATCTGAAATTTAAAATCTAAAATCTAAGAGATGTCAGATAAAAAACCAGTAATAAGAACAGATGCACCTGCTCCCGAAGGCTATGAAGGAGAAGGGTTTTTCGCAACAAAACTGAGCAGTGTAATCGGGATGGCTAGAAAGTTTTCACTTTGGCCATTGCCATTTGCAACCTCTTGTTGTGGTATCGAGTTTATGGCTACCCTGAACCCCACTTATGATGCTTCAAGATTTGGTATGGAAAGAAACTCTTTCTCTCCAAGACAAGCAGATATGCTGATGGTTTGTGGAACTATATCAAAGAAATTGGGACCAGTCCTGAAAGAAGTTTACACTCAGATGGCTGAGCCAAAATGGGTAGTCGCAGTTGGAGCTTGTGCTTCCAGCGGTGGTATTTTTGATACATATTCTGTACTTCAGGGAATTGATAAAATTATTCCGGTAGACGTGTATGTTCCTGGATGTCCTCCAAGGCCTGAGCAGATTATTGAAGGAGTAATGCAGGTACAGGCTCTTGCAGAGAGTGAAAGTATCAGAAGAAGAGACATGCCTGAATATCAGAAATTATTAGATTCTTACAACATAAGCAACTAAACGGAGATGACAAACGAATTTGTATTAGAAGCAATCACAAGAGAATTTCCGGAATCTGTCATTTCAAGCTCAGAACCTTATGGTATGCTAACGGTTGAAGTGAAGAAAGAAGATATTAAGAAAATCATTCATTATCTTAAAGATTCATCTTTGGAATTTAATTTCCTTACGGATATTTGTGGTATTCATTACCCTGAATTCCCGGATAAGGAAATTGGTGTTGTATACCATTTGCATAATATGATGGCCAATTTCAGATTACGTCTGAAAATCTTCATGTCCAGAGAAAATATAGAGGTAGATTCTCTTACAGAATTATATGCGGGAGCTAACTGGATGGAAAGAGAAACGTATGATTTCTATGGGATTAAATTTAAAGGACACCCGGATCTTAGACCAATTTTGAATATGGAAGATCTTGGATACCACCCAATGTTGAAAGAATATCGCCTTGAAGACGGTACCAGAACCGACAAGGACGATAATATGTTCGGAAGATAAAAAATAATGCAATAAGCCATAAGTAGTAAGCATTAAGCTTAAAGCCTATAGCCTATAGCCTAAAGCATTTAAATTATGAAAGATAACTCATTATCTAATATACTAAACCAGTACGAAAGTAAGGAACAGATTGACGGACAATTGTATACCCTCAATTTAGGTCCTACCCACCCTGCTACTCACGGGATTTTCCAAAACATCTTAACGATGGATGGAGAGAGAATCCTGCATGCTGAACAGACGGTAGGATATATCCACAGAGCATTTGAGAAAATTTCTGAAAGAAGAAACTATTCTCAGATCACTACCCTTACTGACCGTATGAATTACTGTTCTGCACCGATTAATAACCTGGGTTGGCACATGACAGTGGAAAAGCTGATCGGAGTTAAAGTTCCAAAACGTGTAGACTATATGCGCGTTATCCTTATGGAACTTGCCAGAATTGGTGATCACCTGATTTGTAACGGGGTAACCGGAATGGACTCAGGAGCCATTACAGGTCTTACTTATATGTTCATCGAAAGAGAACGTATTTATGATATGTATGAGCAGATTTGTGGAGCAAGGATGACAACCAATATGGGAAGAATCGGAGGATTTGAAAGAGATTTCACTCCTAAATTCCATGAGTTACTGAAAGATTTCTTAAAAACCTTCCCTGCAAGATTTAAAGAATTCGGTACCTTATTAGAAAGAAACAGAATTTTCATGGACAGAACCATCGGTACTGGAGCCATCTCTGCGGAAAGAGCTTTAAGCTACGGTTTCACAGGTCCAAACCTACGTGCAGCAGGAGTAGATTACGATGTAAGAGTTGCACAGCCTTATTCATCATACGAAGATTTCGACTTTATTATTCCTGTAGGAACTTCAGGAGACACTTACGACCGTTTCATGGTTCGTCAACAGGAAATCTGGGAATCCCTTAAAATCATCAACCAAGCA
Source organism: Chryseobacterium sp. KBW03 (assembly GCF_003852415.1). NCBI lineage: Bacteria > Pseudomonadati > Bacteroidota > Flavobacteriia > Flavobacteriales > Weeksellaceae > Chryseobacterium > Chryseobacterium sp. KBW03. The sequence continues at coordinate 319,257 of NZ_QAJO01000002.1, forward strand.
TACGACAACCTTCCGGAAGGACCATTCCACGCGGATGTTCCTGATTTCTATTTACCTGAAAAGGCAGATGTTTACAGTAAAATGGAAGCATTGATCTACCACTTCAAAATTGTAATGGGAGAAACAGATGTACCAAAAGGAGAAGTTTACCATGCTGTAGAAGGTGGAAACGGAGAATTAGGATTCTATCTTGTGAGTGATGGAGGAAGAAGCCCTTACAGACTTCACTTCAGAAGACCATGCTTCATCTACTATCAGGCATACCCTGAAATGATTACAGGTTCTGTAATTTCAGATGCCATTGTAACGATGTGTAGTATGAATATTATTGCGGGAGAATTAGACGCATAAATGGAATTATAAATTTTGAATTATAAATTATAAATTGATTTTAGACCGTTATTCTTTTAGAATTTAAAATCTAAAATCTAAAATTTCAAAAATGAGCGAAACAATAGCTTTTAAACCGGAAAGTTTAGCACAGGTACATAAAATTATCGCAAGATATCCTGAAGGAAGACAAAAATCTGCTCTTCTTCCTGTACTTCACTTAGCACAGAAAGAATTCGGAGGTTGGTTAGATGTTCCTGTGATGGATTATGTTGCTGGACTATTAAGTATCCAGCCAATCGAAGTATATGAAGTGGCTACTTTCTATACGATGTTTAATATGAAGCCGGTGGGTAAATATGTTTTGGAAGTTTGCAGAACAGGACCTTGTATGGTTTGTGGAAGCGAAAAAATTCTGGACCATATCAGAACCAAACTGAATATTAAAGATGGAGAAACTACTGAAGACGGTATGTTCACATTAAAGCCTGCTGAATGTCTTGGAGCATGCGGATATGCACCAATGCTGCAGCTAGGAAAATTCTTTCATGAAAATTTAACGATAGAAAAAGTAGATGAAATCCTTGATCTTTGCAGACAGGGACAAGTTGCTTTAGACTAAAATAATTTTAAATCCCAAATTTTGAATTTCGGATTTAAGCTTAGTTAATTTTTTAAATAATTACAAAAAAGCTAGAAGCCAAAAGCCCATAGCTAAAAGCATAATAAACAATGAGTAAAAAACTTTTACTTAAAGACGCACATATAGAAGGTATTCGCTACTTTGAAACATACCGTAAACAGGGAGGTTACACTGCAGCTGAAAAAGCCTTGAAGATGACTCCTGACGAAATTCTTGAAGAAGTAAAAGCTTCAGGACTAAGAGGTCGTGGTGGAGCAGGATTCCCAACAGGGATGAAATGGAGCTTTTTGGCAAAACCAGAAGGTGTACCAAGACACTTGGTCGTAAATGCAGACGAATCTGAACCGGGAACCTTCAAAGACAGATATTTGATGGAATTTCTTCCTCATTTATTAATTGAAGGAATGCTTATCTCATCTTTTACTTTAGGTTCAAACGTTTCTTATATCTATATCCGTGGAGAATATTCATGGATTCCGGATATCTTAGAAGAAGCGATTGAAGAAGCTAAAGCAGCAGGATTTTTAGGTAAAAATATCTTAGGAACAGGTTACGATTTGGAAATCTATGTTCAGAGAGGTGGTGGAGCTTATATCTGTGGTGAAGAAACCGCATTGCTTGAATCCCTTGAAGGAAAAAGAGGAAACCCAAGATTGAAACCGCCATTCCCGGCTGTAAAAGGACTTTGGGAAAGACCAACAGTGGTAAACAACGTTGAGTCTATTGCGGCAATCGTTCCAATCATTGATATTACAGGTGCTGAATATGCAAAAATCGGGGTAGGAAGATCTACAGGTACGAAATTGATTTCTGCTTGTGGAAACATCAACAAACCGGGTGTATATGAAATCGATATGACCATTACTGTAGAAGAATTTATCTATTCTGATGAATATTGTGGCGGTATTAAAGACGGAAAAAAATTAAAGGCTTGTATTCCTGGAGGAAGTTCTGTTCCGATTGTTCCAGCTAATTTATTGTTGAGAACTGTGAACGGAGAGCCAAGATATATGAACTATGAATCATTGGCAGATGGTGGTTTTGCTACCGGAACGATGATGGGTTCAGGAGGTTTCATCGTTTTGGATGAAGATCAGTGTATCGTAGAGCACACCATGACATTGGCGAGATTTTATCACCATGAAAGTTGTGGACAGTGTACACCTTGCCGTGAAGGAACGGGATGGATGCACAAGATTTTGAAAAAAATCGAGAAAGGAGAAGGAAAAATGGAAGATATCGATCTACTTTGGGATATCCAGAGAAAAATCGAAGGAAACACCATTTGTCCATTGGGTGATGCAGCGGCTTGGCCAGTTGCAGCAGCAATTCGCCACTTCAGAGATGAATTTGAGTGGCATGTGAAAAACCCGGAGTTGTCTCAGACTCAAAATTATGGATTGGCACATTATGCAGATCCTATCCCAGCTGTTGAAAAAAATGCTTAGTTAAAATGAAGAAGTTATTAGTTGTTGGTTTAATGATGTCGAATTTTGTATTTGCACAAAATAAGAAAACAGATACTGCAAACTATAATAGATCCGTTGAAGAGGATTTATCATATGTAGCGAGTGAGAAACAGCAGATTAAAGCTGAAAAAAAGGAAAAGCCTAATCCATTAAGTAAGAAAGGTCAGGTTTTCGTTTTTTATGGCTGGAACAGAGCGGCTTATAGTAATTCTGACATCCACTTTACTGGAAACGGATACGATTTTCAATTGAATAATGTAACAGCACAGGACAGGCCTACAAAATTTGGAATCGTTTATTTTGATCCAAGTTGGTTTACTGTAACGCAGTATAATTTCAGAATAGGATATTTTATTAAAGATAATTTAGCACTTGTTTTAGGGATTGACCACATGAAATATGTGATGGATCAAAATCAAACTGTTAACTTTAAAGGACATATTTCAGATCCTGAATATGCAGGAATGGTACAAAACGGACAGGTAAACCTGGCAGATGAGAAGTTCCTTACTTTTGAACATACAGACGGATTAAATTATGAAAATTTAGGTCTTGAGAAATACAAAAATCTTATTCATAAGAAAAATATAGATTTGGTATGGTCTTACGGAGCCGGGATCGGGTTCATGTTTCCGAAAAGTAATGTAAAACTTTTTGGAAATGAAAGAAGTGACCGTTTTCATGTTGCAGGGATGGGAACCGATATCAGATCCAGTCTTAACTTAGTTTTCTGGAAAAACTGGATGCTTAGAGTAGAAGGAAAAGCTGGTTATATTAATATGTGGGATATTAAAACTACATTAAATAACAAACCTGATAAAGCCCGCCAGGATTTTGTTTTCGGACAAGTTCTAGGAGGAATTGGATATACATTTAATACTAAGAAATATAAATAACAAAGCCTATTGCTTAGCGCATAAAGCTTAAAGCATACGATATGAGCGAAGAAGTTAAAAAATTCAAAATAACGATAGACGGACAGACTACTGAAGTTTTGCCTGGTACTTCTATTTTGGAAGCTGCAAGACAAATCGGTGGTAAATCTGTACCTCCAGCTATGTGCTACTACAGCAAATTGGAGACCAGTGGAGGAAGATGTAGAACTTGTCTTGTAGAAGTTTCTAAAGGATCTGAAGCTGATCCGCGTCCTATGCCAAAATTAGTTGCCAGCTGCAGAACTAATGTAATGGACGGTATGGAGGTAAAAAACCTTAGTTCTGAGAAAGCTCAGGAAGGAAGAAAAGCCGTTACCGAGTTCTTATTGGTAAATCACCCATTGGACTGCCCTGTTTGTGATCAGGCTGGAGAATGTCATCTTCAGGATTTAGGTTATGAGCACGGAAATCTTCAGACAAGAACTGAATTTGAAAGAAATACTTACGAAGCTGATGATCTTGGACCGAACATCAAATTGAATATGAACCGTTGTATTCTTTGTGCAAGATGTGTATTGACAGCTAATCAACTTACAGAAACAAGAGAGCACGGTATTCTTTTCAGAGGAGACCACGCGGAAATTTCTACTTATTTAAATAAAGCTTTAGATAATGACTTCATCGGAAACGTTATTGACGTGTGTCCTGTAGGAGCATTAACAGACAGAACAGCACGTTTTACAAGCAGAGTTTGGTTCACAAAACCAATGAATGCTACATGTAAATGTGATAAGTGTTCTGGAAAAGCTGTAGTATGGATGAAAGGAGATGAAGTGGTAAGAGTAACTGCGAGAAAAGACCAGTGGGGTGAAGTAGAAGAATTCATCTGTGATACATGCCGTTTCGAAAGAAAAGAATTATCAGACTGGAACATCGAAGGTCCTAGACATATCGACAGACACTCTGTAATTTCATTGAACCACTATGAAAAGCCTAAAGATGAGCTAAGAGTTTTAGACAATCCGATGGCTAAAGAAATCAGTGAAAAAGACGAACAATAAATTTGAAAACTTGATAATTAGTTAATTTGAAAATGAGAGATTTTGAGAAATTGAAGACAATAACTTCTATCTTCCCGCTCCCATCTTCCAACATTTAACTTCTAACATCTATAAAAATAAAAATGGATTTACTTACATTTAAACTTATACTTGTACTAGCACTTTTCCTGCTATCGTTAACGATTGCAGCCTACTCTACCTGGGCAGAAAGAAAAGTTGCCTCTATCATGCAGGATAGAATTGGTCCTAACAGAGCTGGACCTTTCGGATTGCTGCAGCCTCTTGCTGATGGTGGAAAGTTTTTCTTTAAAGAAGACTTTACGCCGGCCAATGCAGAAAGATTCCTATTCGTATTAGGACCTGCTTTGGTAATGTTTATTTCATTGATTACAGGAGCTGTTATTCCTTGGGGTAAAAGTTTAAATATCGCAGGTACTTCTTTTGATCTTCAGGTTGCTAACATTGACGTTGGTGTACTTTTCATCATCGGAATGGCTTCCATCGGGGTTTACGGAATTATGATCGGAGGTTGGGCTTCGAACAACAAATATTCATTATTAGGTGCTATCCGTGCTTCTTCTCAGATGATTTCTTATGAATTGGCAATGGGATTAGCACTTCTTTCTATCATTATGATGACAGGAAGTTTAGATTTAAAAGAAATCACTGAAAGCCAGACTACTGGAAAATTATGGGGAGTAATTCCTTGGGTTTCCGGTATGAACTGGAATATTTTCTACCAGCCGATCGCTTTCCTTGTTTTCTTTGTAGCTGCTTTAGCAGAAACCAACAGACACCCGTTCGATTTACCTGAGTGTGAATCTGAATTGGTAACAGGATACTCTACAGAATACTCTTCCATGAAATTAGGTTTATATATGTTCGGGGAATACGTGAACATGTTTATCTCTAATGCTTTTATGGTGGTTCTTTTCTTCGGAGGATACAACTATCCTGGTATTGAATGGGTAACTCAGAACTGGGGCGAGAACGCTGCAGGGATCTTGAGTGTTGTAGCATTCTTAACGAAGACTGTAATCGGAATTTTGATCTTCATGTGGATCAGATGGACGCTTCCAAGATTCAGATACGATCAGTTAATGCATTTGGGATGGAAAACATTAATTCCAATGGCATTGGTAAACCTACTAATTACAGGAGCTGTAATTTTAGCATTTGCAAACTAAGAGATAAGAATATATTTTTAATGCTGGATACAAGTTCAGCCTAAAAAAATTAAATAAATGAAACTTACAAACAGATCAAAAGTTGTTTCCAATAAAGAAATGACCCTTGCTGAAAAAATCTACTTGCCTGCAATCTTTACAGGAATGGGGATTACATTTAAGCATGCTGTAAGAACCGTGATAAAGGGTGCTCCCGCAGTATATTCGTATCCGGAAGTACAGAAACCGAGAACTACCATCTGGAGAGGCCAGCACGTTCTGAAAAGAGACGAAGAAGGCAGAGAAAGATGTACAGCTTGCGGACTTTGTGCGGTAGCTTGTCCTGCAGAAGCCATTACGATGACTGCTGCTGAAAGAACTAAAGAGGAAAAAGGTCTTTACAGGGAAGAAAAGTACGCTTCAGTATATGAAATCAATATGCTAAGATGTATTTTCTGCGGAATGTGTGAAGAAGCTTGTCCTAAATCTGCGATCTATCTTACCGATAGATTGGTAGATGTAGAAACCAACAGAGGTTCTTTCATTTATGGAAAAGATAAATTAGTTGAAAAAATAAATGAAAGGATTGATATCACGACAAGACAATCCGAGAAACAAAAAAATGCGGTAAAATAATGGATCAGATTTTATTTTTCTTGGTGGCGTTTTTAGCAGTGGCAAGTGCGGTTTACTTCGTATTTGCAAGAAATCCTTTATATGCTATTCTGTCATTGATTGTTACGATGTTTTCAATTGCGGGAATGTACATTCTTTTGAATGCACAGTTCTTGGCAATTATCCAGATTATAGTGTACGCAGGTGCTATCATGGTACTTTTCCTTTACATCTTAATGATGCTTAACCTTAATAAAGGAGACGAAAGTAAGAAGAACAATACTTTAAAATTTGTTGGAGTTTTTACTGCAGGTATTCTTTTAGTAGGAGTATTAGGCGTTTTCAGAGGAGTAAAAGACAACCATATTGTGGTTGAAAATGTAGACAGAGGTGTTGGTCTTACGAAAAATCTGGGTAGACTTTTGTTTAATGAATATGTTTTACCGTTTGAGCTTGCTTCCATCCTAATTCTGGCAGGTATTGTAGGCGCGGTATTAATCGGTAAAAAAGATTTATAAAATTATGGGAGAAGTAAATACTTTTATACAAAGCGTCCCTTTGGAATACTTCATCATTCTTTCATCAGTATTGTTCTGTCTGGGAGTAATGGGAGTATTGCTTAGAAAAAATGCTATTGTGATTCTGGGCTGTGTAGAGCTTATGCTGAATTCTGTAAACCTTTTATTGGCAGCTTTTTCAGCGTACAAAGGCAACGGCGACGGACAACTTTTAGTTTTCTTCATTATGGTGGTAGCAGCTGCTGAAGTAGCGGTAGGTCTGGCAATTATTGCAATGCTATATAGAAACACCCGTTCTGTAGATGTAAGTATATTTAATAAATTAAGAGGATAGGAATGGAGAATCTAGTATATGCAATAGTACTCTTACCACTTTTAGGGTTTCTTATTAACGGTTTATTCGGGAAAAATCTTCCAAAAATATTGGTGGGATCTTTGGCTACAGCAATGGTTTTCGGATCTTTCTGTATCGCTGTAAGTCTTTTTATGAATTTCAATTCTGAAAGCCAGCCTGTAATCGTAAAAGCTTTTGAATGGTTTAGAGTAAATGGTATTCAAATCAATTTTGGATTCCAGATCGATCAGCTTTCTTTAATGATGGTGATGATCATTACGGGTATCGGTTCACTGATCCACTTATACTCTATCGGATATATGAGTCATGATAAAGGGTTCTACAAGTTCTTTACTTATTTGAATCTTTTCATCTTCTCTATGTTACTTTTAGTGATGGGAAGCAACTACCTTATCTTATTCATCGGATGGGAAGGGGTAGGTCTTTGTTCTTACCTGTTGATCGGATTCTGGTATACTAACGAAGAATACGGTAAAGCAGCAAGAAAAGCTTTCATCATGAACAGAATTGGTGACCTTGCTTTGTTGATCGGTATCTTTATGATTGCCTCTCAGACAAACGCTGTAGATTATCTTTCTGTAGCAGAAAATGCTTCAAAATTTGAATTAGACGGAACAGTGATCATCTTTATCACAGCGAGTTTATTCATCGGTGCTACCGGTAAATCTGCTCAGGTTCCTTTATATACATGGTTACCGGATGCGATGGCCGGACCAACTCCTGTATCAGCGTTGATCCACGCGGCAACGATGGTTACTGCAGGGATCTATTTGGTAGTAAGATCAAACTTCTTATTTACTTTAGCACCTACAGTACAGGGAGGAATTTTACTGATCGGGTTCTTGACTGCTGCTTTAGCAGGATTCTATGCACTTCGTCAGAACGACATCAAAAAAGTATTGGCATACTCTACAGTTTCACAACTTGGATTTATGTTCATTGCCTTAGGTCTTGGAGCATATACAACAGCCATGTTCCACGTAATGACACACGCATTCTTCAAGGCTTTATTATTCTTGGGTGCAGGTTCAGTAATCCACGCAATGAGCAACGAACAGGATATGCGTTTCATGGGAGGTCTTAAGAAATATATTCCTCTTACACACGCTACATTCCTGATCGGAACGTTAGCCATCTCAGGTTTCCCTTTATTATCAGGGATGATCTCTAAAGACGAAATTTTAGTAGCAGCTTTTGCAAAAAATCCAATCTATTGGGTCATATTATTTGTATTAGCAGCAATTACGGCAACATATATGTTCAGACTATACTACCTTACATTCCATGGAGAATTCAGAGGTACTGAAGAACAAAAGCACCACTTACACGAAAGTCCGTCAAATATGACATTACCATTGATCGTATTGGCTATTCTTTCTGTAATCGGAGGTTTTATCAACCTGCCACACTTCATCGGGCACGGGCATTATGCCAAACTGATGGAATGGTTAAAGCCTGTTCTTACGGAACAAAGCTACAGCCAGATGGAAGCCACTCTTTCCGGAGTACCTTTCAATACTGAAATGATCTTATTAGCAGCTACAGTGCTTATGTTCTTTACCGTATGGTTCATCGTTAGAAATACTTATGTAAGTAAGAAAAAGATGGCTATTGCAGAAGAGAACTACACCGGATGGGAAAAGCTTTCTGCTAAGAAATTATATATTGACGAACTTTACAACGCATTGATTGTAAAAACTGTTGAAGGATTAGGACGCGGAGGAAAAATGTTTGATAAGGGTATCTTAGACCGTTTTGTGAACTTTGTAGGTGATGGTGCTGAAGACAGCGGTAAAGCTATGAAGCGTGTACAGAACGGAAATGTAGAGACATATATCCTTATCATGTCTTTAGCGGTGGGAATTATATTAATTGTTAACTTTTTATTACAATAATAATGTCTTGTTTATTATTAACATTATTACTATTACCCCTAGTAGGTTCGGGATTAGTTTTTGCATGGAAGAGTAATTCCAGCAAATATTTGGCGCTTGGAATTGCATTGATACAAATGCTTGTAACATTCTATATACTTTCGGATTTTGATTTTACTCCGACAGTAGACAGTGTATTGCAGCACGAGATCAATTATCCATGGTCACAATTTATGAAGAGCTCTCTTCACTTCGGTATCGATGGAATGAGTATGCTTCTTTTATTATTGACCAATATTCTGGCTCCAATTATTATTTTATCTTCTTTCAATGAAAATGTAAACTACAGAAATACATTCTACGGATTGATTCTGTTGATGCAGTTCGGTCTTATAGGAGTGTTCACTTCTTTAGACGGATTGTTGTTCTACATTTTCTGGGAAGTAACATTGATTCCAATTTGGTTTATCGCCGGACTTTGGGGACAAGAAAATAAAAGGTTTGAATTCACTACGAAATTCTTCGTATATACATTCGTTGGATCTTTATTTATGTTAATCGGATTGATCTATGTGTACAACCACTCTGCATCATTCGCTTTAACGGATCTATACAATGCACAACTGAACGAAACACAACAGACTGTGGTATTCTGGTTTATCTTCTTTGCATTTGCAGTGAAATTACCGGTATTCCCTTTCCATACCTGGCAGCCTGATACCTATACCTACTCTCCTACTCAAGGATCGATGTTGTTATCCGGGATCATGCTTAAGATGGCAATCTATGGTGTAATGCGTTATTTACTGCCCATCACTCCTCTTCCGATTGCAGGAATTTCAGGACAGATCGTGATCATCCTTGCTATCGTAGGAATTGTTCACGGAGCTTTGATTGCTATTATCCAGACGGATATGAAGAGAATCATTGCCTATTCATCTTTCTCTCACGTAGGACTGATGGTAGCCGGGATCTTTGCTTCTGCAGTAGTTACTCTTAGAGGAACTTTCAATGTAGAAGGAGCAGAAGGAGCTTTGGTACAGACTTTCGCTCACGGGATCAACGTCGTAGGATTATTCTACTGTTGTGATATTTTATACAAGAGATTTAAATCAAGAGACATCAGACAAATGGGTGGTTTAGCTAAAGTAGCTCCTAAATTTGCTGTATTGTTCTTGATCATTATATTAGGTTCAATGGGAGTTCCATTAACTAATGGATTCATCGGGGAATTTATTCTATTAAAGTCAGTATATGATTTTAACGGAACAGCAGCAGTAATTGCTGGTCTTACGGTAATTCTTTGTGCAGTGTATTTATTGAGATTCTACGGAAAAGCAATGTTCGGAGAAGGAGATGCAGCCGTTTTAAGTACAGCAAAAGATTTATCCGGTGTAGAATTTTCTGTATTGGCAAGTTTAGCGGTTTTTGTGATTTTACTTGGTATTTTCCCACAACCGGTAATCGACATGGTGGGTAGTTCGGTGAAGTTTATCTACACAGCAATGGCTAATTAAGAATTTAAAGATTTAAAAATTAAAAAATTAAGAGATTAAGAAGCGTAAAAGAGGAGAGACAGGAGCCTATTGAACCTGAAACTTGCAACTTTAAATTTCTGATCTCACATCTCAAATCTATATTATGAGTGTTTTAATTATTGTTTTCCTAACGGCAGTTATTGCGTTATTTTCAGGAGTTTTCGAACAAGGAAAATTCGCAAGATACATTGGGATTTTAGGATTAATCATCGCATTGTACGTAAGTTTTATGCCTGAATGTGCGTTCTTCGACCATTACAAGCATATGTATGAGTACAGTGACAATACGGCGTTATTCACTAAAATTTCAATCGTAACAACATTATTATTATTCTTCCTGGGAGGTTTTGCATTCAGCAACCACAGAAGCCACCAGTCAGAATTATATGCATTGATGCTATTTGCATTATGTGGAGGGATTATCCTTTTCGGATACCAGAATCTGGTAACGATGTTCCTGGGTATTGAAATCCTTTCTATTCCATTATATGTAATGGCTGGAGCTAACAAAACTGATCTGAGATCAAACGAAGCTTCTATCAAATATTTCCTAATGGGTGCATTTGCAACAGGTTTCTTACTGTTCGGTATTGCGTTCATCTACGGAAGTGCTGGAAGTTTTGATCTGTATAAGATCCATGATTTCGGAGTAGCCAACTCAGGGAATGTAATGTTCATCTTAGGAGTATTACTGATCCTTTGTGCATTGGCATTCAAAGTAGCTTTAGCGCCTTTCCACATGTGGAGCCCTGATGTATATGCAGGTTCTCCATCATTGATCACCGCTTTCATGGCAAGTGTGGTAAAGATCTCTGGATTCTTTGCGCTCTTCAGATTGATGACTCTTGGTTTCGCCGGAGTTACTCATGAATGGATCAATGTTTTAGGAGTATTCTTAATCATTACTTTATTATTGGCAAACGTTATGGGTCTTGCTCAGACGAATGCAAAAAGAATGTTAGCTTACTCTTCAGTTTCTCACGCAGGATATATCGGATTGGTATTCTTCGGAATGACAAGCCTTTCTACGTATAACCTTGCCTTTTACTTATTTGCATATTCTTTATCTACAGTAGGAGTTTTCATGTGTCTGATCTGGGTAGAGAAATTAAAAAGAGAAACCTCTTTCGGAGCCTTCAAAGGATTGGCAAAAACTGAACCTTTATTAGCGACAGCATCAGCGATCTCTATGCTTTCAATGGCGGGAGTACCGTTAACAGCTGGGTTTATGGGGAAATTTGCTTTATTCTCCCAAGCGATGAACGGTGCTGCTTTCTTAGTATTGGTAGCCGTATTAGGTTCTGCCCTATCTATTGCTTACTATTTAAGACTGATCATTTCAATGTTCTTCTTTAAAGAATCTACATTCAAGTCATCAGAAAAAGTAACGCTTACTTACAACATTGTTGCGGTAGTTATCATTGCAGCAATTATCATTCTGGGAATCTTCCCTGACCTTTTTGCAAGAATGTTCGGATTGTAAGATCTGAATTTTAAGATAATAAAAAGCACAACTTTTCAGTTGTGCTTTTTTATTAAAAACAGGGGGCATATATGGATAAAAACAAAAGCTTATATTTGAAAAAACAAAACCAGGAAACTCTGCATATATTTAACTTTTGTCTCTGTTAAATTTGTGTACCACCCTCTTTTAATTGAATATGAAAAACATTTTTTACCTCATATTTTTTACGCTGTTATCAATCTCTTGCCAATCTCAAAATAGTAAAGATTATAATTTCGGGTTTGAATCAAGAACAGGAAATCATCTATTATCTGACGGCTGGTTCAGCTGGGGAAACAACAAGGTAAAAATAGAGACTTCCCTATATCACTCAGGGAAAAAATCGGTAAGTCTTCAATCTGATACGACTGACCATACAGGAGGAATGGCCTATATTCTGATCAACAGTTACCGAGGAAAAGAAGTAACACTCGAAGGCTATATCAAAACAGAAAATGTGGAAAACTCCGCAGGCTTGTTTATAACTTTTGAAGATCAACAGGAAATTCAAATTGAATCAAAAAACATCAAAACTGAAAACCTCAACGGAACTGCAGATTGGAAAAAATACACGGTCACCGCTATTATACCTGAAGCCTCCAATAAAATTATGATGGGTGGATTTCTTAAAGGAAAAGGTAAAGCCTTGTTTGCTCAATTCAAACTTTATATAGACGGAAAGAATATTGAAGAACTTTCACCTCAAGACTTATCCCAATCTCCCGATGAATTCTTTCTCGATTCTCAATTCAGAATTAATAGTCTCAATAAACAACAAATCGATAACCTATATCAGTTGGGGAAAACGTGGGGATATTTGAAGTATCACAGCCCGGAAAATTCAAAAGGAAATCTCAACTGGGATTATGAGCTATTCCGTTTTCTACCCAATATAAATTCTAAAAACTTTGACGCCTTATTATACAGCTGGAGCAGAGCTTTCAGTACCGGTATAAAAACAGATATCAAAGAAAATTATTATATTGATTGGGTTCCGAATGAAGGAAATCCGATATTTAAAAATGAAGAATCCTATCCGCGTATGAAATGGGACGATGACGGGATGAAACTTCTAGCATTATTCCGTTACTGGAATAGCATCAATTATTTCTTCCCTTATAAAGACATCATAGGAAAAAACTGGGATCTTGTTTTGAAAGATTACATTCCGAAAATAGTTCATACCGATGATGAACTCAATTACAAACTGGCATTGCTGGAACTTACTAAAGAGATCAATGACACGCATGCCGGCATTTACGATTTCGGAAGTGTTATTGATGAATTTTACGGCATCAATGAAGCCCCTTTGAAAACCCGATTTATTGGTGATCAGCTGGTCATCACAGACATCAGTAAACAAAATACAGCATCGGGATTTGCCGTTGGAGATATTATCACAGAGATCAACCACAAAAAAGTAAATGATCTTCTGGCTGAAAAAGCAAAATATATACCTGCTTCCAACAAAGCAGCACTTCTCAGAGATATCAGCAGTATCATTCTCAAAACAAATGAAAATGATATTGTCATAACCCTACAACAAAACAATGGAAAATTCTCAGATATCAGTTTACAAACAATTCCCGGTCAGGATCTAATCCTGGAAAAAAGTATTCCGACACACAAAGAACTGGATCATAATATCGGGTATATCTATCCTGCTGTCATCACAAAAGAGGAGATTCATACGGTGATGAAGCAATTCATGAATAAAAAAGGAATTATCATTGATCTCCGATGTTATCCTAAAGAGTTTTCAACCCTTATCCTTTCCGATTATTTTTTTCCTACCTCCAAAGAATTTGCTCAATTTAAAGCAACATCATTACAACATCCCGGAAAATTTGAGGTGAATGGAACTGCAAAAATTGGTAAAACAAACCGTAATTATTACAAAGGTAAAGTCGCTATTCTAGTGGATGAAACGACACAAAGCGCATCAGAATTCATTGTGATGGCCTTACGCACAGCTCCCCAATCTGTCGTGATAGGTTCTCAAACAGCAGGTGCAGACGGAGATGTTTCCAAAATACTTCTTCCTGCCGGAGTAAGCACTTCAATAAGTGGACTGGGAGTATATTACCCCAATGGAAAAGGGACCCAAAGAACAGGTATTTCTATTGATATTCAGGTCAAACAGACCTTAAAATCCATCCGAAATAATGAGGATCCACTAATTGAAAAAGCAGTAGAATTTATTAATCAATAATCCAGTAATCTGTCTTTCCAAAAAACAGCAAAGAATTACAAAATACATTGCTGTTTTTTTCAAAGTATCTGTAAATTATGTACAATAAAATAAAATTTCCACTCTACCCATATTCTGCTTTTTTCATAACTTTACTCTAAATTTCAGCTCTTGGCTAATCTCTACAAAAAAGACTCTCCTTTTCAGGTTTATATATCATTCAAAAAATATTTGGATGTTCTGGAGCATATCCGATATAACGATAGATTGGAATATAGAGTCAATTATGCAGAATCCCTTATCGAGAGTACGAAAAACTTTAAAGAGCTCAGAGAAGGATTCGAGGATACGGCTCTTCTCGAAAAACATGAAGACCTCATCCGATTGCTGCTTGCCGATCTTTTCCCAACCGGTCTTACCAAAAATGAGATCAAAGCGGCAAGTATTCCTCTTTCTAACATCACATTCAATTATACCGAAAGGTTTAAAGATATTCTTAAAGATGCCGGAAAAGACTTCGAAATAGAACTCAGAAATATTTCAGATAATGAATTTTATGTGTTCTGCTGTTGTCTGATTCTTCAGAGCTACTTCAAAAAAGATATTAAAAGTACGATTCCGTTTTATTATGATATCCCCAACAAACAGGGAATCATGAAACATTATAAGATTACAGTCAACTCAGACTTTACGGAAATCACTCCTACAGAAGATGCCAAGATCCCATCTGATGATATTTTGGAGATGCTTCTGGAAAACCTGGATGATTTTAAATTGTGGAAAAAATATTTCCCTTCCCAATCATGGATATTGAAAGGATTCACCATCATTTCACTGGTAGACTGCACCTCTGAAGTCGCACTTTCTGACCTGAAGTCAAGCATGATCGAGATTGATCCTGAAGATTTGAATCCTAATGAAAACCTGACTGAAATTTTCAAATCCTATTTTGATGTCCCGGAACTCAGCTTTGGGCTGATGACCTTCAACAAAAAAGAACAGAAGCTTGATAAACTTCCGATTTACGACAGTCTTCTTACCAATCATATTCTTGATTTCTGGATCAATACTTTTGATGAAGAGACCCGTAAGAGTACGTTTAATAATTTAAATCATAATTCAAAGCCGGTAGTTGTTTCCAATGTAAACAAACTCGATGAAAATGTAAAACAGCTTCCTTCCTTTAGTATTTTAAAGGACAATAACGTCAACAGCTTCATGGTAATTCCTATCATGAAAGATGGAGAGCTCCTTGCTATCATGGAATTTACCTCTCCTATTGCCGGAAGTTTCAACGGTTTAAAACTTAAAAAACTGGAATTTTTCACGGATATGGTTCTTTTCTCTCTGAACAGGTTCTACTTTGAGAAAAATTACCAGATAGAAGCCATTATCCAACGTGAATATACGACGATCCACGACAGTGTAGTCTGGAAGTTCAGAAATGAAGCTGAAAAATACTTCACGGCATCACTCGGAAAAAAAATATATACCTTAAAGCAGATTTCATTTAAAACCCTTACTCCGCTATTTGGTGTTTCAGATATTCGTTCTTCTTCGGAAAAGCGGTATAACCTGATGCTGCAGGATCTCAATCAGCAGATTGAATGGCTTAACGAGATTTTTCTACTCATCAATTCCGATTCGGAAAAATTCCTGCTGGCACTCGATATTTTTGAAAATGAGCTGAATAATGAGATCAAAGCTGATACAGAACAACGCTTCCAGAGATTATTAAGGGAAGAGATTCATCCTTTTCTACAGGGAAAGCTTGAAGTAAGGACTTCCAGAGAAATAAAGGCAAAGATTAAAGATTATTTTTCACATATTTTTGCCCCGACTGACCTGTTTTACAACCATAGAAAAAAACTGGACGACTCTATCACTTTGGTTAATAGAAAGCTTGCCGATATGCTGGATGAAAGCCAGGTAAAAGCGCAGGAAATTTTTCCGCATTACTATGAAAGATTTAAGTCTGATGGTGTGGAACATAACCTGTATATTGGTCCTACGATTGCTCCCGAGCTTCACTATAACTCAAAAGTTGTTCACAAACTGAGATATTGGCAGCTGAAGACCATCTGCAAAATGGAACTTGACTTCCAGTCTTTCAAAAAAGATCTTCCTATACAGCTGGATATTGCCTCACTGATCTTTGTATATAATGAAAAAATAGACATCCGTTTCAGAATGGATGAAAAACGCTTCGATGTAGACGGAGCCTACAATTCTTATTACGAGATCATCAAAAAGCGACTGGATAAAGCTCATGTCAAAGATTCTTCGGAACGCATCACCGCTCCCGGAAAAATTACCATCGTCTATTTTGGAATGGAAAATCAGAAGGAATACCTGGACTACATCTCTAAGCTCCAGAAAAAAGGCGTCTTACAGCATGATGTGGAGTTTCTGAAGGTAGAAGATCTTCAGGGAATTACGGGATTGCTGGCGCTGAGGGTATCTTTTACGCTTCCACAGGAATAGAAAAATCCGGAACATACATCCCGGATGATTATTTATCGTTTATCTTCAATAAAAATACTGATCTCAAACTCCTGTTGTACGGGATATTTATAAACTTTAGCAGAATGCCAGTTATTGAGTTCTTTTGATTGAAATAAACTTACAATTTCTTTCTTTGACACATCATCTGTATACCTTATAAAATCAATTTTTTCAATGTTATTTTGCTTTCCTATTGTTATGCGAAGTTTGTTTTCACCTTTTTGGGTATTTGCATGAATCTTAAATTTTTCAAATAAGATTTTGCGGAAATTATTTATTCCTCCCTTAAAACCAGCATTACTAGGTCCAAATAGTTCTATATCATCAATACAATTCCCACTTGTTTTCTTGCACTTTTCCAGGGATGCTACAGCTTCAGATTTTAATGAATCAATTATTTTTCTTTCTTCTGGTGTAGGTGGAAGTATTTTTATATTCTCTAATGTTGAAATAGAATGAACTAATGATTCTGATTTTACAGAATGTAATACATCATCATTTTTAATAGATCTTTTAGCACTTACAACTCCATTAATATCTTGGGAAGATATTTTGCATAGAAAAAGAATTGAGCAAAGCAAAAATAATTTATTCTTCATTAGCGATAGACTTTTATGTCTTTAATTATTTTACTTCCATAAAAATTCTTTTCTTCATTAGTAAATAACGCATTGTTTAATTCTTGGAAATATCTGGTATTAGATCTTAAAATAGG
Organism: Chryseobacterium sp. KBW03; assembly: GCF_003852415.1. NCBI lineage: Bacteria > Pseudomonadati > Bacteroidota > Flavobacteriia > Flavobacteriales > Weeksellaceae > Chryseobacterium > Chryseobacterium sp. KBW03. Next base: position 336,616 of record NZ_QAJO01000002.1, read on the forward strand.
ATCTTCCCATTCTATTGATAAAGTAATCACATTGTGAAAAGAAGCTTCTTTATCACAAAAATTAAAGTCTGTTGAAAAATTGTAATATTTAGTTCTAAAATTTGGGACAGGCCATACCGCCTTAGTCTGAATTTGTTTCATATCATTTAATAGCTTCGAAAAAGGTTTTCCTATGTAACTAGTTTTATTAATTTCAAATTGCTTTAAATAATTCAGTGTATCTAGTTGAGCAAAACTTTTAGCAAATAGACAAAGTGTTATTATTAATAATATTTTTTTCATTGGTGATTATATTAAGAATGATAACAGTAGAAACAAAATAACTTTTTCACCATAAAATTCATTGTAATAATTCTATAAGACTGTTCATTTTTTCTATTGCTTGGTAAAAATTAAATTCTCTGTTTCAGGCAAGTATACTGTAAGATCAGGATTTCCCGGACAATTTTGATCAGTTGTAACAGTACTGTCAGCTTGGTATGTCCAAGAAATTTGGGTATTATTTATTTTTTTCAAGTAAATATCTCCCCAGCCTACACCGCAATTAGTTCCACTGTAAACAAAAATTATTCTATTTTTTGTAGCTTGAGTCTTATAACTATATATATAAATTGGGATTATTTACATTTTGGGTATCTTGTAAGACTTGATTATTTTGATTTTTAGCAATATATTTTATTACTAAAGCATCACGATAAAATTTTTTCCCTCCTCTTTTTGTGGATCTATTTTCCTCTTTTGTTACAAATAAAATAATTTCATTTCCCTGATAAACAGCTTTATAATTTCCTACATACGGAGATAATTCGTTATCCAAATCTTTTACATACCCACCCGAAGGAATATTTTCCATCCAAGTATTTAATGGAAGAGGATTTTGCTGTGCTTTACCAAAAAAAAATGTGAAAAGAAAAAATAAATATTTCATAACAGATATTTGGAAAATAAAACCACAAATTGATTGTTTTATATCTATTGTTTAGTAAAAATTAAACTCTCAGTTATAGGTAAATATACTGTAAGATCAGGACTACCAGGACAATTTTGTTCAGTGGTAACAGTACTATTCGCTTTGTAGGCCCAAGAAATCTGTGTTGCACTAAGTTTTTTCAATAGTATTTTCCCCCAACCTACTCCACAGTTAGTACCACTATAAATGAAAACTACAGAATTTATGTTAGGTTTTGTACCAATGCTATAAATAAAATTATTAGATAATTCATCAGTAGGAAAATTAATAGTAGATGTATTTTGTAAAATGCTGCCTGATGAATTTTTAATTTTAAACTTTATTATGAGGGCATCCTTATAATAAGTTTTTCCAATATCTTTTTCTTCTCTATTTTCTTCTTTAGTAATATATAAAGTAATTTCATTCCCTTGAAAATTAGCTTTATAAATTCCTACGTACGGAGATAATTCGTTATCCAAATCTTTTACATAACCTCCTTGAGGTATATTTTCCATCAAAGTATTTAACGAAAGAGGATGCTGTTGACCTCTACACAAGACAGCAAAAAATAGTAAAAGAAAAAATAAATATTTCATAATAGGTGTTTGGAAATAAAACCATCAAGCTGATGGCTTTATTCTTATTGCTTAGTAAAAATTAAATTCTCCGTTTTAGGCAAGTATACAGTAAGGTCAGGATTTCCAGGACAATTCTGCTCAGTAATAACAGTACTATCAGCTTGGTATGTCCAAGAAATTTGGGTATTATTTATTTTTTTTAAGTAAATATCTCCCCAGCCTACCCCACAATTCGTGCCCGAATAATATAAAATAACTGTATTTTTTGTTGGGCGTGTTCTATAACTATTAATATAAATATTGGGATTATTTATATTTTTAGTATCCTGCAAGATTTGTCCTGCCGTATTCTTAACAATGTATTTTATGATTAATGCATCTCTATAAAATTGTTTACCCGGTCTAATAACTAATTTATTTTCTTGTTTAGTAATAAATAAATAAATTTCTGTTCCTTGATCATTTGCTTTATAGGTACCTTCATATTCATTTAATTCATTAGTTAAATCTTTAATATAAGAATCACTCGGAATATCCTCATAATCTGTATTCAATGGATATATCTGCTGTGCTTTGCAAGACACAATTAATAGAAATGAAAAAGTAGAAATAATTTTAAAATATAATGTTTTCATAATTGTAATTTTATATGTTTATGGACAAGGGATTGAAGCTATAGTTCCATCTGAATTTAAAGTTATCATATTTATCGTACCATTATCATCTATCCTCTGCAATATGATATTATCTTTGTTAATATTCATTTTATCTAAAGTTTCAAAAAGTAATTTTTCTACTCCTGTATGATTCAAAGATGCGCCATCATTATCTGAGTAGGGAGAGCTTGGTAATATTTCACAAAGCTTTTTCTCTTTTTCTCGATAATATTCTTTTAATACCCTCATATCATAGTTTGTACTCGAAATTGTTCCTGCATCTTGTATAGGACCATTATAACGTAAAATATAATGAAAGTATTTTATTCCATTTGGACATGAGGTACAGTTCTCAGAACCTATTACCCCTATAAAAACATCACTTACCGTAGAGCTGCTTCCTGACGTAATAATATTTGTAAAAAGAGATTGTATATCGGGTGGTGAGAATATGTTTATTCCCGCCCCAGGGTGAGAATGATAAAACCCAGCAAATTCCTGCATATCCCCCACATCCCAATGCTGTTTGCCTCCTTCTGTCATATCAGAAGTTGTGCCATCAGCTCTTATTTTGAAGCCAAATTCATTGCCATCAACTATTACTTTTTCTTTCAATTGCTCTATTTTATCTTTTACAGCAGGATTTGTAAGCATCATTTTTGTTTGTTTACAAGGAGGAGTTCTACGAGGTGGCAAATTAGGTATTGTAGGCGTACCATTATTATTTCCACCTGGTCCTCCAAAAGGTCCACCACCGCCACCAGTTCCATCATCTCCCAATGCTGTAGAAGCTGGGAGCACTTTACATCTATGAATAACTACAGTCACCATTTTTGAAGGCTGGTCTGCTTTACAAGGACCTCCTTGTGATTGGGAAGCTTCTCCATTGAAGTGTTGACCTTCACTACAGGAAGTAAAATAAGATTCTTCTATCCATTGACACGAAATATCAGATTTGTTTACTAATCCTCCCCCATTATAGGTCCCTGGGTTTAACTCTTCTACATTGAGTTTCCCTTTTGTATCAACAGAACCATCATTCATCAGGATTTGTTTTTCCTGTGATGTAAAATCATAAGTAATTAAGAGCTCTTTGTAAGTACCATCCGGAAGAATACTCAGAACAAGGTTTTCCAAAGGTGCATTTTCAGGTTCATTGTCCCTTGTGATATGAAAAGTATAACTGTGAACACTAGGGCCTCGTTCTATATAGATCACATCATCTGTATTCACAGAAACTCCGTTGCTGTATTTCACAGCTTTTCCTGAAGCATAAGCTTCGCGGGTTTTCAGTTTCTCATTGACTTTTTTTAGCTCAGGAATAAGGTTGATTTTGTGCTTGCTTTCTTCTAAAGAAATCCTTTTGTAAGTATATCGGAAAGCATTGTAGTCATTTTCCTGCTGGTCGGGGAAATAATCATTCCTGCAGGACCATAAAGTGGCAAATAAGGCTATCAATAAAGACAACCTGAAACTCATTTTTTTTCTCATGTGTTTTTTAATTTTTGTGCGGTTAAATATATAAATTTTTCACAAACGTAAGAATAAAATTTTAAGTAGGCAAATTTGCCTACTTAAAATTTATAGTAAACTACAACCTTTGCTATGTGAAAGATTCGGATCAAATAATACTGAAGAAAATTGGTGAGCGTCTCCAGCAGACACGTGTGCAAAAAAATCTTACACAAAAAGAACTTGCCTTTATGGTAGATGTAGAAATTTCACAGATTACAAGGATAGAAAGAGGGGTTATCAACACATCCATTCTTAGTCTTCTGAGAATTACTGATGTTCTTGAAATTTCAATAAGTGATTTTTTGAAAGATTTAGAAAAATCTTAATCTATAAAATAAGTATCCGGTTTCTTCAATTCTCCCTGAGGAATTGCTGCCTGTTCAAAAATAGAAAATTCTATAGTACGGCAGATGCTGTTCAGGGCAAGATCATTTTCCTCTTCACCAAAAGGTTCACCAATCTCCTGGATAATGGCATCGAGAGCAATAAAGGTATAGCTGATCAACAGAACGATCAAAGGCATCATCCATCCTAAAGAATCTACCAATCCAAAAGGAAGCCAGAAACAATACAGATATACGGTACGATGCAGCAAAACACTGTAAGCAAACGGTAACGGGGTATTGTAAATTCTCTCACATCCCCCGGAAATATTAGAAAACTGATTCAACTGATGATCCATAGAAGTCATCACAATGGTATCTATATTTCCTTTTTTATTCTGCTCGTTGAGCCAGTCGGCAATAAACCCCAGAATAATACTTGGAATAAACTTTTTATCCTTGACCTGCGCCAGTTGTTCCGGAGAAAGCAATCTCTCAAGATGCTCTGTACCGGTTTTATCTCTCAATTGAAAATTCAGCGACCAGGAAAACGCGGAGATCAGTTTAATGATTTTCTGTTTTTCTTCTTTGGCTTCGGGAGAAGAGTCGTTTACTAATGATAAAATCTGCCTTGTCAAAGACCGGGTTTCAATCACAAGTAATCCCCAAAGTTTTCGCCCTTCCCAGAAACGGTCATAACTCGCAGAATTACAGAACCCCATAAAAATGGCAAGTGCCAATCCTATCAACGTAAAAATGGTAGGGTTAAGATGTACTTTATAATCAAAGATTCTCCCTTTAAAAAAATAGATAGCCAAAGAAAACAGCGTGATCATAGTGAGCTGAACTACAATTTTCTTCAACACAGATCCTCTCCATATAAATAGCATTTTCAGCCAATTCGTCCTCTGTCTGACTATCATTTGTGTATATTTTATTTTAAATTAAAGACTAAGGAATGCGATCCCAAAAGACAGAACGGAAATAATAATCCCAGCCATAAAGATCTTATAGGTAATGGATAAAAGCTTGTATTTCCTGTCAAGAACTTTTCCCAGATAGTATAAATCTTTTACCATAGAATCATAAATATAATCTCTGTCTTTGATCAGGTCTTTCATCGCATTATGATAATCATCAAACAACATCTGCTGAAAGTTTCCGAAGAACAGCAGATTCACTTTTCTATTCGCAATATCCTCATTGGTAAACGTAGTTTTTGTCACATTGGGTTTTGTAGACAAGATCGCAAATATAATCGTCAGTACGCTTGATAACAGCAATATGAAGCTTGGAAGAATCAAATGTGAATTTTTAGGAGCATCCAACTTTGGAACCAATACAGAAAGACAAACCGAAATAATAATCGCATTTACTGATAAAAGGATATTGGCTTTACTATCTGCAATATCACTCAGTCTCGTATGATTGTTAAGCGTTACTCTGAATAAAGTATCTACACTTCTGTCTGATTTTTCCTTTTCCTTTTTTCCCTCTGAAACCTCCTTCTTACTCTCTTTTTTATCTTCTTCTTTTTCCAGCTTCTTTTCGATCTTTTTAATGTTCTTCTTTTTCAGGGGTTCCCAGTTTTCTTTGGCATAATCTGTATAAAAAGTATGCTTATTCTTCAGCATATCCAGATTGCCGGCATTCCATTCTTCATTGGAAAAACATCTTACATTGGTCAATTCCCATTCTTTTCTCAAAGCATCGGAAATATCACTGTAATCATGACCTGCAAAATGGCTGAAATCGGCATCTTTTACAATTTTTTCCAGTAAATTCTGAGGTTCATACTGTATTTTCGTAGCCAGAATCAGTTTTTCAACATCTGCAATATAGTTTTCCGGATAATTTTCCTGTTGTAAAAAGGCTTTCATAACCTCTACGCTCCTTTCCTCGTGGTTCAGAGCACATTCTATATACCCGGTATCATGAAACCATAATGCAACGAGTACCTTCTCCTGATCCTCTTCAGAGACAGGAGTATTTTTCATGATTTCCTCTGCCTTATTGACTGTATAGGCAGTATGGATAAAATTATGATAAAAATATACTGAAGATAACTTATCTTTGAATAAGATTTCAACATAATTTTTAGCTTTGTGTAGAATGCTCATTCCTGAATTTTTGTTAATGTAAATTTATGAATTTATCCTTTAAAACTCATCTAAAAAATACTTCTATTGTTCTTCGAACAGTAATGTCCGCAGGAGCCCTTTATTCCTGTGCTACCTATAACGTGCAAAAGGGCAAAAACTTATTTGAAGTAAAAGATTCTGAAATAAAATCTGAAAATGATTTTAAAGTTTTTCTGATTGGTGATGCTGGGAATGCAGATGAACCTCAGGCACAAAAGACTCTGAATTTACTAAAAAGTAAGCTGGACTCTGCCGACAGCAACTCTATGCTGATCTTTCTGGGAGATAATATCTATCCTAACGGGATGCCCAAAGAAACAGATAAAGAGTATGCTTCAGCTAAAGAAAAACTGGAAAATCAGCTTGCCATCACTAAAAACTTCAAAGGAAAAACATTAGTAATTCCCGGAAATCACGACTGGTACAACGGACTGGAAGGATTGAATACCCAGGAAGGGCTGGTAAAAAAATATCTGGACGATAAAAAGGCATTCCTCCCTAAAAACGGATGCCCAATTGACGATATCAACCTATCCAAAGACATCAAACTCATTGCCATTGATTCCGAATGGGTGATTGCCAACTGGGACAATTATCCGGGAATCAACAAAAACTGTAATATTAAAACCCGCGAGGATTTCTTTACCGAGTTTAAAGATCTTATCATTAAAAATCAGGGTAAAAAGATCATTGTAGCTTTACACCATCCTATTATCAGCAGTGGAACGCATGCAGGCTTTAATTCTGCAAAATCTCATCTTTTCCCTTTAAAAAGTAAGGTTCCTGTTCCAGTAGTTGCAAGTGTCATCAATATAGTAAGGAGTTCCTCGGGAGCGAGTCCTGAAGATATTAATAACCAACATTATGCAGATCTGGCTAACAGACTGAAAAGTATCGTTCAGGATAAAGAAAATATTATTTTCGTTTCCGGGCATGATCATAATCTTCAATATCACGAAGACGGAAACTTCAGACAAATCATCAGTGGTGCAGGTTCTAAAACAGATCCTTCTACCATTGTTGAAAAAACTGACTTCTCTTACGGGGGAAGCGGTTTTGCAGTTCTAAATTTCAGAAAAGACGAAAGTACAGATGTTGAGTATTTTTCAACAAAAGAGGCACAGCTTAAAAAACTGACTCATATTTCAGTCATTTCCAAACCGGATGCATTTGTCAATAATTTTCCAAATTCTTTTCCGGCGACCTTCTCTTCAACCATTTACCCGGTACAGCTTACCGAAAAAAGGAAGTTTTACCGCTGGCTTTGGGGAGATCATTACAGAAGGTATTATGGAATTCCAATTGAAGCTCCAACAGCCAATCTTTCAGAATTGAACGGAGGATATATTCCTTTCAGAGAAGGAGGAGGAAACCAGTCCAACAGTTTACGATTAAAGTCAGCAGACGGACAGGAGTTTGTGATGCGTGGCGTGAAAAAAAGTGCTATCCGTTTCCTTAATAATATGGCTTTCCAAAAAAGTACATTAGGAGAAGAGCTTGCAGATACTTTCCCTGAAAAATTCCTGCTTGATTTTTATACGACCAACCATCCTTTTACTCCGTTTACTATTGGGAATATGTCAGAAAAACTGAATATTCTGCACAGTAATCCCAAATTATATTATATCCCAAAACAGCATGCTTTGGGGAGATATAATGAGAACTATGGAGATGAAATGTACATGATTGAAGAACGTTTTTCTTCTGATCCGAAAACATTGGCCTATCTCGACAATGCAAAAGACATCGTTTCCACAGATGATGTATTGAAAAACCTCAACAAAAGCAATAAATATTCTGTTGACAGAGAATCTTATATCAGAGCAAGATTATTTGATATGCTTATCGGTGACTGGGACAGACACTCAGATCAGTGGAAATGGGCAGAATATGAAGTGGGCGACAAAGTTGTCTATAAACCGATTCCTAAAGACAGGGATCAGGCCTTCAGTAGATATGACGGGGCTGCATTTAAAGTGATTATGAATGTTCCGGCCATCCGCCATATGAAAACCTTTACAGAAGACATCAGCAGTGTAAAATGGCTGGCTATGGAACCCTATCCTATGGATTTGGTTTTCTTAAAAGGAGCTGACCAGCAAGAATGGGAAACACAGGCAAAATATATTCAGGAGCATCTTACCGATGCGGATATTGATGATGCTTTCCATAATCTTCCGAAAGAAGTACAGGATGATACCATCGCTGAAATCCAGCGAAAACTGAAAATAAGAAAAACAAAACTCCAGAGTTATGCCACTCAGTATTATGATGTATTGCAGAAAAAAGTTCCTCTGGCAGGCACTGTAAATCCGGATAAATTTGTCATCACCAAAAACGGACATTCTGTTCTTGTACAGCAATACAAACTGGGTAAGAATAAAGATAAGAATGAGCTTGTTTTTGAAAAGACCTATCACGATTCAAAAACAAAAGAACTGTGGATCTACGGGCTGGAAGATGATGATATCTATGAAGTAAACGGAACAGGAAGTCCTAAAATGACGATCAGACTGATCGGTGGATATAATCATGATACGTATACTATTGGTGACGGAAGAAAAGTAAAGATTTATGATTTTAAATCTCAGAAGAATACTTACAATGCCAGCAATGCAACCAAAAACATTACTGACGACTACGACATCAACAGCTATAATTATAAGCATCCGAAATACAATTCATTTGCCGGTTATCCAAATTTAGACTACAACCCTGATGATGGTGTTATTGTAGGAGTTTTGGCTAATTATACCGTTAATAATTTTATCCGCGATCCTTTTACTCAAAGACACAGCTTAAAAGCCAATTTTTATACGGCTACAGCAGGATTCAGTCTTACATATAAAGGAGTATTCAAAAAAGCAATCTCAGGATGGGATATCAATCTGGATGCATTTTATACGACGCCAAGATTTTCTCAAAACTTCTTTGGACTTTCCAATGAAAGTGAGTACGACAAAGAAGATACGGAAAGAGAATACAACAGAGCCAGAATTTCTAAGTTCAACTTTGCTCCTTCCATCTCTCAGAAGAGCTGGATGAATCTCAGTCATCAGTTTCAATTGACTTTTGAGGATAATAAAGTACAGAGAAAAGCCGACCGTTTCATCAACCAGTCACCGGACGTAAGACCGGGGGTATTTAACAGCCAGCAGTTTGTAGGAGCTAATTATACTTTTGGCTATAAAAATGCTGATAATGTAGCCTTCCCTACCCTTGGGCTGGAATTCATGGTTAATGCCGACTGGAAAGCTACTCTTTCTGATTTTAATAAAAATTTCGTGACTGTAAAAGGAAAACTTGCTGTTGATCATAGAATTGATAAAAAAGGAAAATTTGTATTTGCAAACTCCAGCAATGTCATGTGGATCAATAATAATAATTTTGAATTTTATCAGGCGGCAACTATTGGTGGCAATAATGGTATGAGGGCTTTCAGAAACGAAAGGTTCTCCGGAAGATCATACTTTATCAATAACTCGGAAATTCGCTGGGATTTCGGAAGGGTAAGAAATAATATTGCTCCGGCTAATATGGGAATCCTTATTGGGTATGATGTCGGCCGTGTATGGAATGACGGTGAAAATTCCAGAAAATGGCATCAATCTGCAGGTGCTGGGGTTTGGCTGAGTATCGTAGAAATGGTGTCTGCAAGGCTTAATTATTTCTATGGTTCAGATGGCGGAAGGGTGTCTGCAGGGGTAGGAATGAAATTTTAAATCCTACCGGGAAAGAAAAAATAAGTCTAATTTCCTCAGATCAAAATACCATTTAAAAACAATCACAAAATACTGATAAGCACAACATTAAATCAACAAAAATTGTATATCTAAAAAAATATCAATTTAAATTAAATTTAATAATTCCAATTTTCAGCTCACATTTCTCATCAATAAAACAAATATGGCCTTTATCTAAAGGCCATATTTTCAGCTATATAGTCAAAACCTACAAATAGCACAATATGTTTGTTAATTCCCTAAAAAACAGACATTTTAAAAACATTTTATATTTGTCCCAACTAAACAAAAAACCAACAATTGAATGAAAAACAAGCTATTATATATGGTGTTATTAGTCATGTCCATAGGCCTGAATGCACAGATAGGGATAAAGACATCCACACCACAGAATACTTTACATGTCAACGGTTCCCTTCAGGTAGTAAAAGACCTGAATGTGGGTGGAGATGATAGGACAAGGGGGAATTCAGGAAACAAAGGAGAGTTTTTAATGTCAAACGGAACAGGAAATACCCCAGTCTGGAAAACTATTGAATCTGAAAACTTCTTAAAGGTCGTTTATGTTGGAAATAAAACGGATATCAATCCAACAAGTGGCAGTTACACAGGAACTCACTCTACTCCCGTCAACACTCATGAAAGTTATTCACAAACCTATATCTTTAATGTAAGCAATAAAATTGACACTGCTTATTTGACTTATAACTCAACAACAGGTCTTTTTACGGTAGTAAAACCCGGGTTTTATAATATTGTTCCCTATGCGACCTATGACCTTAATCTGAATCCTTCAGGACAAACAGCAGGAACAGCTAATTCTTACATTCAGAAAGTTTCTCCGACCGTCACAACGCTAGCCGGAATCTCTACAGGACATGGAGAACGCACTACAGGATTGAATCATAATCTATCATCCATCAATTTCTTCAGTACAGGGGAGACATTCAGAATACGCTGCCGTTATACCCAGGATTTCCGATTATCCAGCGGCAATATTCACATATCATATCTTACGCCGTAATCAACATTTCAATCACTTCAATTACATTCATATATTTAAAAAATCCACAGATTTACTCTGTGGATTTTGTATTTAGTATAATATTATCTGCCCGTTTGTATCATATTTATAAGTCCATTTCTTTGTCCCTGTTTTTGGAGGAAGACCAGAATTTATAGTTACAGTACTCGATTCTCTTTTCCTGAAATTATTAGCAGATAAGCTTTTCTCAAAAAAAGTATCATTGATCAAATAAAGTTTTTTAAATGGATTTGCAGCATTATCAAAATCAGAATAGGTAACAGTACTAAATTTAGTATCTACTCCACTTACTTTTTCTAAAACTTCACACTTAGTAAGGTTATTATTGTTATCATAATAATATGTTGCAAAGTATTCATAGATTCCAGGACCGTCAAATTTCCAATAAGAATTTTTTAATTTATTCTGTTCATAGGTATACGTTTTGGTCTCAGTTACCGCATTAGGACCAGTTACATTATTTACATAATAATGCTCTTGTTTTACAGGCCTGTTATTATCCATTGTATAACGATATTCATGGTATCCTGAAGCAGCTCCTGGTTCCAATTCACTTACTGTTACAGTATTACCACTATAAGCTAATTTAGTAATTCGATCAGTAAAAAACATGTTAAACATTTGCATAAATACGGGATAAAACCTTCCTTTAACGTTTGTCAAGCTCCCGTTTTCGTAAGTAAATTCATAATACTCTTTAGAAGAAGGCCCTGTTCCTACTCCATCCGTACAATATGCATAAGCTTTTTCCGTCTGCACAATTGGAGACGGAGTATCTTCATCTTGTGTACTATCATCATTACTGGTGCATGAGAACAGACTCAGCACAAGTGAAATGTAAAATATTTTTTTCATGGTTAATTAGTTTCCATAAAAATATAAATTTTTACTTTAAAAAGAAAATGTATACACATTTCCACCCTCTTCTTTCCCTTTCTCATCAGCGATCATTAATGTTTTATCATCAAGAAAAACAATGGCTTCCTTCTGAGAATTATGGTGTAAAGGAATTTTCTGAATTTTTGCAGCACTGAAATTATCGGCAGTAAATCCGGTAAGAACATGTACATTTTTGTGCGTCAGTAAAACAATTTTATCTTTCGTACTATTGATGGTAGCTGATGTAATCGCTGCATCATTATAGCCGCCTTCAAGTTTTAAGGTTCCTATTAACTTTGCTTCAAAATTTCCTTCTTTATTGGGCACCTGGAATACCAGAAAAGTACCGTCAAAACCTTTGCTTCTGTTTTTGGTGAATAAGTAAAAGTTTCCATTCATTTCTACAAAAGCTTCACAGTCATACAACAGGTTTGATTTTTTAGGTGGAAACTCCGTCTGTCCCTGATAATGGAATTTTGTAGTCTGAACAACTTTTGTAACTGTTTGTTTACTATCTTTCAAATCTGTTTTTAAAATAGCAAGGTCCTGTCTGTCGTTATCATTATTCCCGAAATCTCCGATATAAACATTTCCTTCAGAATCAGATATAATATCTTCCCAATCTGTATTTTCAGCATTTTCTACCGGTATTTTTGCCAGCATCTCTCCTTTATCGTTCAGTCCGTATATTGCATTTTTATTCCCCCTATCTTCTATCATCCAAATAGTCTTCTTATCTTTTGACAAAGTAATTCCGGAAACTTCCTTCAACTTTTTGGGTAAGGAAAACTGTATTTTTAGTTCGTCTCCATTAGTAGGGGAATTCTGAGCTTTTGGATTGCAGCTCAATAAAAACAAAGCAGGTAGAATAAGCAAACGTAACATATTTTTTATTTTTTTTAACTGAACATATGAAGCATTAATTGTTCCAATCAGGAATTACGAAAGTTTCTTTGCCTTTTCCCAAAGGACATCCATTTCTTCCAAAGACATATCTGCAAGCTTTAAATCCTGCTCCTCAGCAAGTCCTTCCATCTTTTGAAATCTTGAAATAAACTTTAGATTGGTTCTCTCCAAGGCAGAATCCGGATTGATTCCTGAAATTCTTGCATAATTGATCAGCGAGAAAAACACATCACCCAATTCCTGCTCTTTCTTATCAAGATCGGTCTCCGCATGAAACTCCTGAATTTCTTCATCTACTTTTTTCCAGGCATCCTCCGCATCGTGAAATTCAAAACCGATACCTTTCACTTTATCCTGAATTCTATAGGCTTTCACCAGACTCGGTAAACTTTTGGGAACTCCTCCTAAGATAGATTTATTACCTTCTTTTAATTTTAATTTCTCCCAGTTCTGTTTCACCTCTTCTTCATCTTTCACGACAGTATCTCCGTAGATATGAGGGTGGCGGAAGATCAACTTTTCATTAAGAGAATTGATCACATCTGCTATGTCAAAACTTTCTTTTTCTGAACCGATTTTAGCATAAAAAACCAAATGAAGCAGCACATCACCCAGCTCTTTCTTTATTTCATGTAAATCATCCTGCAAAATAGCATCTGAAAGCTCATAGGTTTCTTCAAGGGTAAGATGGCGCAGTGACTGAAGCGTCTGTTTCTGATCCCATGGGCATTTTTCACGCAAATCATCCATGATGTCCAATAATCTGCTAAAAGCTTCTAGTTTCTCTTGTTTCGTATTCATAAGTAATGGAAAATTCAATCTTATACAAATGTAAGGGATATTTTGGCTCTGTGGTAGAGGTTGAGAGTGAAAGTTGGGAGTTTCGGAGTGTGGGATGCGAGATACGGGATACGGGGTTGATGAGATACGAAGTGCGAGGTTTAATATTTAATGATACAAACGAAAATTGAACTTAGCAGAAAATTCCCTAATCCCTGCAACCTAGTATTTGCCATCTAATCTCTGCTACCTTCTACCTAATAGAAAAACAAAAAGCCTTGTCCGGAACTTCCAGACAAGGCTTTATATTTTTAATTCAAATTGAATGAATTATCCTTGTTTTCTGTGTGTACTTTTAGGAGCTGATTTTGCAGCTGAAGTAGCTTTTACTTTCGGAGCAGCTGGTTTGTCTGCTTTTGGAGCAGCTTTCTTAGCTTCTTTTTCAATGCTTACTTCTTCAGCAGGTTCTCCATCCAAAGTTTCAGGTTCTGCTTTTACAAAGCTATCAGGAGTGATATATCCAGCTTTGTGAAGGATATTGTACCACTGAGCCAGTTTCTTAATATCAGAAGAGTATACTCTTTCTGTATCATAGTTTGGAAGGGATACCAACATAAAGTCTTTCAACTCTGCATCAGAAGATTTGTGAGAGATTGTTTCCTTATAATCGTTGTTTTTAGCAATATTTTCAAATACTTCAAACAAAGGAACTTCTTTCTCAAATGTAAACATGGCAATATTGTCCAATAAACTTACCTGGCTTGAGTTTCCAATGCTTACTTTTTTCTTGTTGGTAACATCTTCAATGATGAATCCGTTTCTTAATTGAGAAACTAATTTGAAAAGTCCTGGTTTTCCAGAAATTGAAATTATTTTTTCTAACAGCATAATTTTATTTTTTGTAAATTCTGCAATCAGCACTAGCTTTTTGCTTTATATTATTTTTTAATCCTTGTTTAAATTATTTTGGAAATCTCATTTTGTAACCGATGCTTACTTCACCTTGAGAGATTTTTGTCAGCTTACCTTTTACCAGTTTTTTCTTCAGAGCACTCAGGTGGTCGGTAAACAGAACGCCTTCAATATGGTCATATTCATGTTGAATTACGCGGGCTCTAATATCGGAAAAAGTTTCTGTATGTTTCACAAAATTTTCGTCATAATATTCGATAACGATTGTCCCTTTTCTTTTCACATCTTCTCTTACATCCGGAATAGAAAGACAACCTTCATTGAACTTCCATTCTTCACCTGATTCTTCAAGAATCTGTGCATTGATGAATACTTTTCTGAAGTCTGCCAACTCATCTTTAATATCTTCATAATCCTCATCATCTGCAAGAGGCGTCACATCTATTACAAACAGACGGAGATCCAAACCGATCTGAGGCGCTGCAAGACCTATGCCATTTGCGCTGTACATCGTTTCGAACATGTTATCTATCAATTCCTGTAATTCGGGATAATCTTTGTCTATATCTTTTCCCACTTTTCTCAAAACAGGATCCCCAAAAGCTCTTATCGGTAAAATCATCTTAATCTTTGTTCTAAAAAATTCTGCAATATGATCGTTGCACTTACTTTATCTATTAATCCTTTTTCCTGCCTCTTTTTTTTGCTTTTTCCACTTTGGGAAATAAAAAACGAAGCCATTTTGGATGTAAATCTTTCATCAAAACGGTGAACCGCAATATCCGAAAATTCTTTTTTAAATTCTTCTATGAATTTTAAAATATCAGTTTCTACTTCTGAAACATTTCCTTTCAAATCTATGGGAAGCCCAACCACTACTCCATCTACCTTGTTTTCATTGAAATATTTTTTCAAAAATTCCATTAAAGAACGGTTCTCTACAGTCTCCAGCCCACTGGCTATAATCTGCATATCATCTGTTGCAGCGATGCCACAACGAGCCTTTCCGTAATCTATTGCAAGGATTTGTCCCATAAGTCTGCAAATTTAGTAAAATTTACTGATTTTATTCATAACGCAGTTTTTTTATATAAATCATGTTTTATTCCATTATTTTTTTTATAATTTTAATCTTCCAAAAAACAATTATATGAAGAAACTCATCCTCGTAAGACATGCAAAAAGCGACTGGCCGGAGGAAACAGAGGACTTTGACAGACCTTTAGCAGACAAAGGTTTGGAGGATGCTATGCACATGTCCAGATTCCTGAAAAGCAATAGTATTTCCATTGATCATTTTGTGTCCAGCCCCGCGGTACGTGCACTGAATACCTGTAAAATTTTTAATCAAGCCTATCAGCTGAACTGTTCTACTGATGAAAAATTGTATAATCCTTCGGAAAGAAGCTTTGAATCTGTAATTTATGATCTGGATGACAACCTGAATTCGGTTGCTTTCTTCTCTCACAACAATGGAATTTCCAATTTTGCCAATTCCATCTCTGAAGATATTTTCCATTTTCCCACCTGTGGAGTGGCCGGTTTTGAAGTAGACTGTGAATCATGGTCCGAATTTGATGGCGCCAAAAAGAAACTGCTGTTCTTTTATGAGCCTGGGAAAATATAATTTTACTTCCTTATTTTTTTATATCACAATTATTATCCTTCTTTTCTCATGTCAGAAACAGAAGAAGACTTACTATGAGTCTATTGCACTGAATGACATAAAACTTCCTTCTATCAAACCTGGAAGCTGGCGGTACAATCATGATGAACATTTCCAGACGTTTGAAGATTTTCAGAAATTAAAAAAAATAAAACCCGAGCCTGGAAAAAATATCATTTATCTTCAGCCCATTGGAACATTTGACGAAATTCAGAAAAAAGAAATAGCACTCACAAAAGAATATTTAAAAACATATTTCCAGCTGGAAACAAAAATATTACCAGCTCTACCCAATACTATCTTTCCTGAAAAAGTGAAAAGAATTTCAAAAGAAGGACAGGAACAGATTCTTGCAGGATATGTACTGGACAGTATTCTGATCAAAAGAAAACCCAAAGATGCTATAGTACTGATGGGAATTACAGAGAAAGATCTTTTTCCAAGACCGGAATGGAATTATATTTTCGGACTGGCTTCTTATGAAGATGGTGTGGGAGTAACATCAATGTACAGGTTTGCAAATGGTCATTTAACAGATTCTAATTTCAATGAAAGCCTTTTAAGATTAATAAAAATAAGTTCACACGAAATTGGGCATATGTTTGGGATCAGCCATTGCCTGAATGCCAACTGCGTAATGAACGGAACCAATTCACTACCTGAAACAGATTATCACCTGGCCAGGGCCTGCTCATTGTGCCAAAGAAAACTAAATTCAAGCATTTATTTTGACAATAAAAAAAGACTTCTTGAACTAAAAAATTTCTTTGAAAAACAACACCTTAATACTGAGCTTACTTTAGCAAATCAGGATCTCAATCTTTTACAGTAAACCCTCATTTCTTTTACATACTTCACATTCCCCTCCTCTGGAGGGGTGGCAAAAAATATATTTTTTGACGGGGTGATTAAGTTTCGCCTAAAGCCATTACCTCTGTAAACATGAAAAAACAGGCGAAAGCCCGTTCCTATTGAATTATATCAGTTCTAATTTTCAATCATTATTAAAATTAGTGGTATTTGAATAAATTAGTGGCATTCGTGCTTAACAAACAAAAAAGAACGGACCAAAGCCCGCTCTTTTGAATATTTTTTTACAATTTTATCTTTTATTTTCTCTTCAAATCCAGATCATCAAAATCAAAACTGAAATCTGTCACATCAGAAATCGCTTTCAGCTTTGCAGATTCTGCTTTTCCGTTTTCATCATAGCTGAAAATAATGTAGGCATCTGCATCATAGCTTCTGTCGTCCCATTTGATAATGAAAGAATTGTTGGAATATGGAAGCAATTCTCCTTTTAATCTTGGAGAGTTTTTACATGAAATTCTATATGTATTTCCCTGTTGTGCAATTTCTACATCTCCAAACCAAACATCATTATATGTTCCTGTAAACTGTTCTGCCTTTGGCTGAAGAGATTTTTCTTTTTTAAATGCTTCAGATTTTGCAAAAGCATCTTTTTTCTGTTTGTCAAACTCAGTCTCCATTTTAGACATTCTGTCACCATATGTTTTCAGCCAGTTTCTGTCTGCTACTCCAAGGTAAGAATCTTTCACAGTATTGGTAATGGTATTGAAAGCCGCTCCAGACTGTTGGTTCGTCAATACAACAATTCCCAGTTTCATATCCGGAATTAAAGTAAACTGTGTAACCGTTCCGATCAATCCCCCTGTATGCTGTACCTGCTTGTGCCCTTTAACATCGCTTAGGAACCATCCTAAACCATATCCATAAAAACTTGTATCATATGGATTTTTCGCAGCTACCCTATCTGGAATCTGCAGGCTCCAAAGCTGTTGAACATTCTTATCTGAAACCAGCTTTTTACCATCTTTTGTGGTAAAATTATTTAAAAGACATTCTGCCCAGGTCGTCATATCTTTAATGTTACTCATAATTCCACCTGCAGCATTGGCTGTTTCGTTCCAATCGTGGGGAACAGCAATTGCTTTTCCATCTACAGGAGCATGTGCATCAATTTTGTTGGCTGTTGCTTTTGCTCTGTTGTAGCTTCCAAAGCTTGAAGTCATTCCTACCGGTTTCATAATTCTCTGCTCAATAAATTCTGCCCAGCTTAATCCTGAAACTCTGTGAATCACTTCTCCGGCAACAATAAACATAACATTGTTATAATCTAATTTTGTTCTGAACGGGTTTTCCGGTTTTAGGTATCGTACATTACGAACAATATCATTAACCGTTAAGTTTCCTCCTTCCGGAAAAAACATAAGATCTCCCTGTCCAAGGCCCAATCCAGCTCTGTGTGTGATAAGATCTTTTATCGTTACATTTTGGGAAACGTACGGATCGTACATTTGAAACTCAGGAATATATTTTGAAACCTTATCATCCCAGTTCAATTTTCCTTCATCTGCTAAGATTGCTAATGCCGTACATGTAAAACCTTTAGAATTGGAAGCAATCCCCACCAGCGTATTGTCATCCATAGGCTGTCTGGAGGTAAGGGAACGTACCCCAAAGCCTTTAGAATAGATCATTTTACCATCTTTTACAATTCCTACGGACATTCCTGGTACATCAAAGGTTTTCAGGGTATTTTGGATCAGTTCATCCAGCTTTTTTTCTTCAACCTGCGCATTGGCCAATCCTACGGTCAAGAGAAAAATGAAAAAAGAAAGTTTCTGTTTCATTGTTTATTTTAATTTTCTCAAATTTACTAAATATTAAGCGATGCTCATTTTTGCAGTGCTAAAACTTTACTTATTTTACCGATAAACCAGTTGTATTCATGAAAAAGCCTATTTGTATCTGTATTTTCTCTCTTTTCGCGTTCAGTGGTATCAAAGCCCAGGACAAAACTTCCAATCCTTTGCTTCTACAAACCTGGAATCTCAGTAAAATGGACACTTATATCTATACCTATGAAAAACAGGATGGTTTTGAAGCAAGAAGAGAAGGGATCAGGTTTCAGAAAAATGGAAAAATCGCAGGAAATCTGATTAAATCTACCTTAAGATATGATACTTTGGAGGAGCCTGTTAGCAAAAAAAATGAAAAACCAGACCGTTACATCGGGAACTGGAAAAAAGCTTCAGATTCTACTGTGACTTTAGTATTTCCTTCCAATACCAATATGACCGGTACTTTTGTGATTTCAAAGCTTACAGAAAATCAACTGAAATTAAAAAAGGTTTTCAGTGCAGCTATAGAAAAGAAACTGGACTCTATCAGGAAGACAAAAAATATTACTGACTAAGATCCCGACTCAGTTTATGAAAGCTTGTTTATATTTGCAGTCTTAAAAAAATAGTAAAAATGGCAGTAAACAGATTATTGGCTTTCTTCTTATTGATGATAAGCTGTAATTTATATTTTTCTCAGGACGTTACCATCAAAGACGATAAGGTTTTACTGGATGGAAAACAGATCCTGAAAGCTGAAAAGATCAATGTAGCCCAATATTCATTTTTCTCCATGAAAGATGACGAGGAAGTTCTTCTTTACCGATATATGGACAATGAAACGCCAAGGTATGTAAATGATGATTATTTTATTCTGAACTTTCTCACTGAAAAAACAAAAGTAGAATCTACTGATATAGCCAAAATTTCCAATTTTATGAATTCCAAAAAAGGAATGGAAAAACTGATAAAATGGTTATTGAAAGAAAGAGTGATCAATCATAACGGAGAAATTAATCCTGACCGTGTAGCGGTATTCAAAGACAAGTACCACGAAAATATTACTGAAAGAACTCTTAGATAATGACAAAAATTCTTCTCCTTTCCGATTCCCATTCTTATATTGATGACCGAATCTTAGAATATGCTTCTCAGGCTGATGAAGTCTGGCATTGTGGAGATTTCGGAAGTCTAGAGGTGATTGAACAGCTGGAAAAGATAAAGCCTCTGAAGGGAGTTTATGGAAACATCGATAATGCTCAAATTCAGGCTGAATTTCCGGAAGTGAACCGTTTCTTTTGTGAAAAACTGGAAGTATTGATGATTCATATCGGAGGCTATCCCGGAAAATACACTCCACTCACCAAGAAAGAAATAGCAGAGAAAGCTCCGAAATTATTTATTTCAGGGCATTCACACATTTTGAAAGCAATGTATGATCAGAAGAACAGTCTGCTGCACCTTAACCCCGGGGCTTGTGGAAAACAGGGCTGGCATAAGGTAAGAACCATGATGCGCTTTGTGGTGGACGGTGAAGAGATCAAAGATCTTGAAATTATAGAACTTGGACCGAGAGTGTGATGAGTGAGAGCGTACGAGGGTTTGTGAGCTTGAGGATTTGAGGATAAAGGAGTTTGTTTTCAATACATTTTACTTTTTACCTTTGCACAATAATAGATTCAGACAAGTCATAAAAAATTATGAAGATTGGCGATAAGGTTTCGGTGGTAGATGAAGATCTAAGCGGAGTTGTAACTTCCGTGAGGGGAAATATTGTGGTTTTTAAAGACGAATATGGCTTCACCCATCAGTATGCAAAAGAAAAGCTAGTTCCGAAAGATGCTGATCTTTATGAAAATATCAGAGTGGTGAAAAAACCTGAGCCCAAAAAGGTTATTTCTAAAAAACATCAGAAAAATCATTTGGTTTTAGACCTGCATTTTCATAATTTGGTAAAGAATCCAAATGACTATGACAGCTTTGAAAGACTGTTTATTCAAAAGGAAAAACTGATTGAAGTAATTCAGTTTTGCAGGAAAAATAATCTGAAGAGACTGGAAATTGTTCACGGCATAGGTGATGGGACTTTGCAGAGGATGGTTCGCGATGTATTGGAAAGCCAGGTCAATATTGATTTTTATAATAAGGAAATACTTCACCATCAATCGGGTGCGGTAATGGTAGAATTTCACTAAATTTGCAGGAATTGAAATATGAACGTACTTAATTTACTTTTTACCAAAGACGGATTGATCTGCCAGATTGTTAAAAACAAAAACATTCTGGAGGAAAAGTCTTATTTCGTTACTGAAGAGACACCAGCCAATCTTATTGAGCAAAAGCTGGACGAAGTTCTTATTAAGCAGCGCTATGACGAAATCCACATCATTTCGGCATTTAATCATTTTACGTTGATGCCGGAAGGTTTTTCCGAGCATGATGCAGGATTTGATCTGATTGCCTTCAACGCTCCTACAGACAGGGAGAAAGAAGAACTGATGCTTTCTATCAACAAAAAATTCAACATTCAGTTTTATTATACTTTCCCGAAAAACTATTATAAGAAAATAAAGGAGTTGGCAATACCTGTCCATTTCAATTTCTCCGGAGAAAAGTTCCTAAGTTCGATCAATAATAAAACCAATAAGGAAATCCACATTAACCTTTATCATAACCAATGTGAGTTTTTTGCCATTGACAATAAAAAGATCATTCTTTATAATAATCTGGATGTGAACTCAGAAGTAGATTTTCTTTACTTCATCATGTTTACATTAAGTAAAATAGGCTTCGGGATCAATGAAACCAGCTTTTATGCTTATGGAGAAACTACGGAAAATGAAACATTCATTTCCGAACTTCAGAAATTTGTTAAGAACCTGAAAATCGTTTTTGACAATATTCCAAACAAGAATTTTATACTTAATTAGGTTGCAGACAGCAGGTAACAATGATTAGAATACAATCACCTGCCACCTATGATCTATTACCTAAAACCTAAACAACAATATGTTCAGAATAATATCAGGAAAATGGAAAGCTAAAAAAATTGCAGCTCCTAAAAACTTTGACGTTAGGCCTACAACTGATTTTGCTAAAGAAGCTTTATTCAGTATCCTGGAAAATAAATATGACATGCAGTCTATTGCTGTCCTTGATCTTTTTGCAGGAATTGGCTCTATTACCTTCGAATTCGGTTCCAGAGGCTGCCAGAGTGTAACTTCCGTGGAAATGAATCCGAAACACACCTCTTTTATCAATTCTACTGCTTCTGAACTTGGTATGTCACTTCAGATCAATGTACAAAGAGATGATGTGTTTGACTGGCTTAAAAAATTCAGAAATAAAAAATCATTTGAGATTGTCTTCTCCGATGCTCCTTTTGAAATGGAAGAGAAAAAGTACTATGAGCTGATTTCTCTTGTTTTAAACAATAAATATTTAAAAGAAAACGGGGTTCTTATTGTAGAACATCAAAGCCGTATGAAAATGGAACATCCCAATTTAGTAGATACCCGAAAATACGGAAACGTGAGTTTCAGTTTTTTTGAACCTAATAAAGAAAATAATCAGGAACTTTAATTCCTGATTATTTTTTTTGAGATAACGGGAGCTTCTATGCCCCATTTCGTAATTGCTTCCAAAACAGGAAGTAGTGTTTTTCCAAAATCTGTCAATTCATATTCAACAACCAAAGGAGGTTTTTCTGTAAAAACCTTCCTGTCTACAATTCCATCTTCTTCCAACTGTTTTAGTTGTAAGCTTAACGTTCTTTCCGTAATGGTAGGAATAGACTTCCTTATTTCATTGTATCTTTTTGCGCCATCAATTAAATGGTGCAAAATTACCGCTTTCCACTTACCGCCTATGAACCTCATGGTAACACTGGTACAGCAAGGATAGGATTTATTATCTACTGTATACATTTATACTATCATTTTTTACCGTTATTGCAAAGTTAGTAAACTTAAATTACTTTTGTAACTATAAAAATGATAGTACAAAATTATGAATTTTTTAACCAAAATGAAAAACAGGTATACTGTAAAAAAGTATAACCCACAGGGAAAAGTAAGTGAGGAACAAATAGCAGCTTTGAAAGAGATTTTAAACCTCAGTCCTTCATCTATTAACAGCCAGCCATGGAACTTTATTTTTGTGAATGATCCGGAACTAAAGAAGCAGCTGGCAGACAAATCTTACTTTAATAAAGAAAAAATTCTGGACAGCAGTCACTTAATTGTTTTCCAGGCTCTTAAAAATCCGGAAGATTTTGAAAAACAGATTGAAGGAGTACTTCCTGAAGGATCTGTGGCCTATTACAAAAATTTTGTGAAGCCTAAAGGAGAAACCGAAATAAAATCCTGGCTAAAACATCAGGTATACTTATCATTGGGAGTCCTACTTTCTGCTTGTGCTGATATGGAAATAGATTCAACTCCGATGGAAGGAATTCAACCTGAAGAATATGACACTATTCTGAATAATGAAAAGTATGAAACTCTTTTTGCGGTAACTATTGGTGAAAGAGATGAAGCAGATTCCAATCAGCCAAAGTTCAATCCAAAGACAAGATTGAAAGCTGAAAAAGTGATTCTAGAAGCATAATTATTAATCTGCGAGAAACTATAGTTAAAAACACAAAAAAAGCTGTTTCAGATGAAACAGCTTTTTTATTTATAATACTTTCAATTCTAAATCGATTGTTTTTCCGAAAAACTTCTTGGAGATCTTTTCAAAGTTCTTGGTAAGATCTGAAAGGTAGAAATGATAATTCGGTTTGGGATTATTATCATTTAAAAGATGGTATTTATCCAGGATAATATTCAGATGATTGGCTACAATATTCGGGGAATCAATCACACGGACTCTATTTCCGTAATACTGTTTGATCTCATCGATCAAAAGAGGATAATGGGTACAGCCCAGAATGAGCGTTTCAATATTTTTTAATTTACTATTACTTAAATAATTATAAATAATAGCATGGGTAATCGGATGGTTCTTAAATCCTTCTTCAATAGCAGGAACAAGCAGTGGCGTAGCCAGCTCATCCACTTTGATCCATTTATTATGCTTTCGGATACTCTTTTT
Source organism: Chryseobacterium sp. KBW03 (assembly GCF_003852415.1). NCBI lineage: Bacteria > Pseudomonadati > Bacteroidota > Flavobacteriia > Flavobacteriales > Weeksellaceae > Chryseobacterium > Chryseobacterium sp. KBW03. The sequence continues at coordinate 360,451 of NZ_QAJO01000002.1, forward strand.
ATACAGTCCGGAATTCACAGTAGCTTTGGTCGCAATAACCCCTACATTATTGTGGATTTCGTAAGATACCTTTTCAGCAACAGGATTGATAACATCTATCACAGGAACTTTCCCTGCAACGGACTGCATCACTTCATTCAAAGCATTAGCAGTCGCCGTATTACAGGCGATTACAATAGCTTTACAGTTCTGCGCCAGCAGAAAATTGGTGATTTTTGTAGAATATTCAATAATAGCTTCCTTGGATTTTTCTCCGTAAGGAAGGTGTTTTGTATCTCCAAAATAGATCAGATCTTCGTTAGGAAGAAGCCTTTTGATTTCTTTGGCAACGGTAAGACCTCCCACCCCGCTATCGAAAATACCGATAGGCTGGCTTGGTGAAAGATGTGAATAATCTTGTTTTTTAGTTTTCAAATGACCTGAAATTTTATACAAAAATAGTGAATTTTATGGCATATTGTACACCTGCAAGCATTATACAATAAACAAATCAGAAGCAATTCCGTCAGCCATAAACCAATGCTTTTCAGGAATTTTTAAATGGTCATTTTCAATGATTAAAATACCTTCTTCTATTTTCGGTTTCATTTCTCTCTGAAAATGCTCCAGCATCCTCTCTGAAAACTTGTTTTTTAAACTGATAAGATCAACTCCCCAGATGGTGCGCAGACCAATCATAATCATTTCATTGAACTGATCTTCCTGGGAAAGAAATTCTTCTTCTTTGGCCAGCAGTTTATCATTAAGCTTTTTAATATATTGCTGATTATTGGCTACATTCCAGCTTCTGACATCAAATCCGTTATAAGAGTGTGCCGAAGGCCCTATCCCCAAATATTCCTGATATTTCCAATAAGAAGAATTGTGACGGGAATAAAATCCTGGTTTTGCAAAATTAGATACTTCGTAATGTTCAAAACCGTTATCTTTTAAAAAGTCTGATAAGTAATAAAATTCTCTGTTTTGCTCTTCTTCTTTGGGGCTTTTTACTTTTCCTTTTGAAATCCAGTTTTCCAAAGCTGTTTTGGGCTCAACTGTCAAAGCATATGAAGAAATATGCGGAACTTCCAGCGCTATTGTTTTATGTAAGTTTTCTTTCCAGATCTCAAGGTTTGAAGTAGGCGAACCGTAGATCAGATCAATACTCAGATTTTCAAATCCAAAGTCCTGAGCACGTTTGATAGAACTCTCCGCCTCTGAAGCATTGTGAGCTCTATTCATTAATTTTAAATCCTCTTCAAAAAAACTTTGGGTACCAATAGAAAGTCTGTTCACAGGGGTTCCGGCTAATTGTTTTAAAAAACTTTTATCCAGATCATCCGGATTGGCTTCCAGCGTGATTTCTATATCTTTCTCAAAACTGAAATGCCGTAAGACTTCATCTATTAAAGAACTGATCTCGTCTACTGAAAGAATAGACGGAGTTCCCCCTCCAAAATACAGGGATTTCAGGTTTCTGTTCTGCAACTCATCTTTTCTCAGCAATATTTCAGTTTTCATCGCACGAAGCATCTCATCCTTGAAATTCAGGGATGTTGAAAAATGAAAATTACAATAGCTACATTTTTGTTTACAGAACGGAATGTGAATATATATCATAAAAAAAGCTCTGAAATTTTTCAGAGCTCAAATTTATTTAAATTAAATTGATTAGTATCTAAATCCTCTAACATTAATAAAGTTGTCAAAGTTATAACCCAGACCAATCATGAAACTGTTTCCACCATAGCTCTGGATATCAGATAATCCAAGGTTATAAGTAGCTCCAATCATGAATTTGTTGAATCTCACTTTTACAATGGGAGAGATACTCAGGTTCTGATTATCAAATCTGTTCTGAACCGTTCTGTAGCTTACCCCGAAAGAGAATGCGTTGATCTCGTTAGAGAACGTCGCCATAAGGTTCCAGTCGATCATTCTCGTTGAGTTTGTATTAAGGTTGATCAATGCTGACGGTGCTAGTGTAATGTTATCAGCAATGTTCCAGTTATATCCTAAGTTTAAGAAGAATTTAATTGGAGAAGGCTCGTAGTTGTTTACGATAGAAGCATCATTACTCAATGCAATATCATTTACGGAAACACCCCCGAATAGACCTCTATAGGTAGCAGCCAAACCAAAGTTGGCATACACCATAAAGATATTACTTTCTTCACCTCTCAATAATGGGTCACCTCCTTCTTCAGTATTGATTTTTGAATAATCAAAATTCATGTTATAGAAGTTAACACTTGTACCGAAAGAGAACTGGTCTTTTCTGTCTCCCTCGCTGCTCAGCGGAATAAAATATGAAGCACCAGCCGTGATACCACCAGCAGAAATAGGCCCGTTACTGTCTCTAAACACGGAAATACCAGCACCTACTCTATCAAAGATATTCGCATTAATCCCAATAGACTGAACATTCGGAGAATTACTAAATTTTGAAAATTGTTGTTGATAATTGGCGTTGAGCTGTACGTAATCTGTTTTTCCGTATTGAGCTGGGTTGAACAGGAACTCACCATCCAGAAGATATTGCTGATAGTATGGTAGTGATTCTTGTGCTTTGTATGCATTTGACAAAAGAGCTAAACATACGATAGCATATAGTTTTCTCATAACAAATCTTGATTTCAATTCAACAAATATAAAAAAATTCTCAATATATTTTTAGTTTTCCAAATAATTTCTCCATTTTTTTACAGCATCCGCCATATCTTTGGGCATTGGGCTCTCAAAATATAATTCCTTTTTAGTCGTTGGGTGTATAAATCCGAGGGTATGGGCATGAAGGGCATGTCTTGGCAAAATCTCAAAAACATTTTTAATAAATTGCTTGTATTTGGGAAGATTGACTCCTCTCAAAGGGGTATGACCTTCATATCTTTCATCATTAAACAAAGTATGACCTACATGTCTGAAATGCGCCCTGATCTGATGGGTTCTTCCCGTCTCAAGTTTACATTCCACCCAAGTCATATACTTGAACCTTTCCAGGACCTTATAGTGGGTTACTGCGTGTTTTCCATGACTGCCATCTTCATAGACAGACATCTGCATCCTGTTTTTAGGATGTCTTCCGATATGTCCTTTGATGGTGCCTTCCTCATCCTGAAGATTGCCCCACACAAAAGCCCAATACAATCTTTTCGTGGTTCTGTTAAAGAATTGTTTCGCCAGAAAGCTTAATGCATACTCATTTTTGGCGATTACCAGCAGTCCTGAGGTATCCTTATCAATTCTGTGAACAAGCCCTACTCTGTCCAGATCAGACTTTTGACCATTTTTTTCAAAGTGATATGCAAGCGCATTCACCAGCGTTCCGTCCCAGTTTCCGAATCCCGGGTGTACCACCATTCCCGGCTCCTTATCCACTACAACAAGATCATCATCTTCATAGATGATATTCACTGGGATATCCTGCGGAGTAATGACATTCTCCCTTGGAGGATGGGTAAGCAGTACCGAGATCTGATCTCCCGGCTTCACACGGTAATTCTGTTTTACCGGAGCACCGTTTACAATGACATTTCCGGCTCTGCAGGTTTGTGAAATTTTATTCCTTGAAGAATTCTGTCTGTGTATTAAAAGGAACTTATCAATTCTTAATGGCTCCTGTTTGTTGTCAACAGTGATATTAAGATGTTCATACAATCCTTTATTTTCCTCGTCAATATCGATGTTTTCAATACTGTTGGAATCTAATAATTCTTCATCTAAAAAATCTTCGTTATCTTCTGACATTGTTTTATATTTTTTACAGAAAAGGCTTCAACATTTTATAGTTGAAGCCTGTATTTTTGATATTAATCTGATCTTATTCTACGACTACCTTCTTAGCTTTCGGCTTTTGAGCAGGCTGTTGTGTAGTTGTTGAAGCAGCTGGTTTGGCTGTACTTCCTGCAGTATGAGTAACGTTTCCCACCGCCGTTTTAGGCTTTTCAGTTGCAGAAACAACAGGTTTAGAAGTTGTCGTCTGAGTCTTAGGAGTCTCAGTTTTCGGAGCTTCCGGTTTTGGAGTTTCTTTTTTAGGTGCCGGAGGAGGTACTACGGGAGCTTCATAGCTTGATTCGTTATGAACTTCTTCATATCGTACCGGAGGCAGTGATGTATCTACTTTCATACGATAGATAGAATTCAGCTGCTCTACTTTTGCTCTTAGCTCTGCCGGAGTTTTCTTACTTGCCCAAAGGTCAATCTGCATTCCCTGGTCACGAACATCTCCTGAAGCAGGATCCTGATAATAAATAATATCAGATTCGTCTTTGCTGCCATCTTCATGCTCTACCAATCCAACTTCAAACATACTTTTTGCGATAACTACTCTTGCTTCTTTTACAGAAAGTCCTACCACATTAGGAATAGAAATATTTCTCATAGGACCAGAGCCTACCACTACATCGATTACAGAGAATCTAGGTAAGCGTGCTCCCGGATTTACAGCATTTCCTTTATATAAAATACGTAAAAGAGCATCTTTCTGGATACTTGGTTCATAAATGGTATCTCCAATCTTAAGACCTACCTGATCTAACCTCTGGAATGCCAGCCCTGAATATTTATTGATAACATCCGGAACAGCAATCTGAGCCCAAGTTCTAGGATTCACTCTAAGACGTACCGTTCTTCCATCCTTTACACGGGAACCCGGTGCAGGATAGATCTGAAGAACCTGAAATGGCCTGTATTTAGGATCATACTTGGCACTATCTACGTCATACTCCAATCCTGTATCATCCAATATTTTAACAGCATCATGAATAGATTTATTAACAACATTGGGAACAGGTATTTCCTGACCGTGATTAGTATGGTATTCCAACCAGCGAAATGTGAGCCATATCAACCCTACAAAAATGCCGATGGCTATTACTAAATTCAGTAAAACTTTCCAATTGAAAAGTGATTTAAGCATACTTAAAAATACTTTAATTATAACCGCAAATATAGCTAATAATTTTAGAATGGACTTTTTATTTAACACAATTCATTTTTGATGGTAAAATTTGCCAATTTCCCATATTGCATTACAGAAAATGATTAAATTTGCCTTAATTGATACTATATGGTTATGAACAAAAAAAGTGTTGCCGTAGTAATGGGGGGCTATTCTGATGAATATGTCGTTTCTTTAAAAAGCGGACAATTGATTTATGATTCTTTAGACAGAAATCTCTATGACGTATATAAAGTAGTAGTCCTTAAAGATGAATGGTATTTTTTAGGAGAAAATGATAAGAAATACGAGATCAACAGAGGTGATTTTTCTGTAACTTTAGATAATGGTGAAACCTTAAAATTTGATGCCTGCTTCAATATTATCCATGGAACTCCTGGTGAGAACGGGATTCTTCAGGCATACTGGGATGCGATTGGTCAAAAATATACAGGTTGTGATTTTTACCAGAGCGCTCTTACTTTCAATAAAAAAGATACGCTTGCCGTATTATCAAAGTACGGAATTCCTTCCGCGAAAAGCATCTATTTAAGAAAAGGCGAAGACATCAATGTGGATAAGATCGTATCAGAATTAAATCTCCCCGTATTTGTAAAACCCAACCAGTCCGGATCTTCTCTGGGAATTTCTAAAGTAAAAGAAAAATCTGAACTGATTGCCGCTACTGAAATTGCATTCAAGGAAGATGATGAAATCCTGATTGAAAGTTTCCTGGACGGCATGGAAGTTTCCGTAGGAGTTATCGATTTTAAAGGAGAAACTATCGTTCTGGGAATTACAGAAATTGTTCCTACCAATGAGTTTTTCGATTATGAAGCAAAATACGAAGGGGCTTCTGAAGAAATTACCCCAGCAAGAATTGACGAAGAAACCACAAAAAGAGTAGAAGAAATTTCTAAAAGAGCCTACAACTCACTAGGAATGAGCGGTTTTTCAAGAAGTGAATTCATTCTGATGGACGGAATTCCTTATATGCTTGAAATGAATACCAATCCGGGATTCTCTCCGGCAAGTATTCTTCCACAACAGGCAAGACATTATGGAATTTCCATTATGGATCTTTGTGGAAATGAAGTTGAAAAAGCTTTAAATAAAAGAAAATAGATAACTGAAGTAAGAAATTATAACTCGTACAACATGAAAATTGCTGTTTTCCCTGGGTCATTTGACCCTATTACACTAGGACATTACGACATTATAGAAAGAGCGGCACCGCTATTTGATAAATTAATCATCGCCATTGGACAGAATTCTCAGAAGAAATATATGTTTCCTCTTGAAAAAAGAATGGAATTTATCCAGAATTCCGTAGCAGAATTCCCCAATGTGGAAGTAGATTCATTCGAAGGCTTAACGGTAGATTACTGTTTTGAAAAAAATGCTCAATACATTATCAGAGGATTGAGAAACCCTGCCGATTTTGAATTTGAAAAAGCGATTGCTCATACCAACAGAACTTTAGCCCACAAAAAACTGGAAACGGTATTCTTACTGACCTCTTCAGGAAAATCTTTTATCAGCAGCAGCATCGTAAGGGAAATCATCACCCACGGCGGCGAGTATGAACTGATGGTTCCGGACTCCGTGAGGGTGGAGAAATAAATATAAGTAATGAGCAATAAGTAATGAATAATTTTGATGGGGTAAATTTTAACCAAATTTTCAGGGAAAGGACCAAAATCTTTTCTATTGCTATCATTAGAACACTTTCTTCATTACCTTATTCAGATGATATTTCAATAATAAGAAAACAAATTATCAGATCTGCAACTTCTGTGGCAGCCAATTACCGGGCAGTATCCAGAGCAAGATCTGAAAAAGAAAAATTTGCTAAAATGTGCATAGTAGTCGAAGAAATTGATGAAACTCAACTTTGGCTTGAAATTATTGAAGAATTAGAATATTTAAATCCGGAAAAAATTCTACATTTAAGAACAGAATGTGAAGAACTTGTAAAGGTTATGACTACCTACAAGTTTAGACTTTCTCAAATTTAAATGGCATAATTTTTATTACTCATTGCTCATTACTTATTATTCATAATATATGCACGAACAGTTCAATTTTGCTATAGAAGTCCTGGGGACCATTGCCTTTTCCATGTCGGGAAGTTTTGCAGCCATGCAAAAACGGCTTGATCCGTTTGGGGTACTTATTATTGCATTTGTAACTTCCGTAGGAGGAGGAACTGTAAGAGATCTATTGCTTGATATTCCGGTATTCTGGATGCATGATCTTCTGATGTGTGCCCTGATCCTGGTGACCAGCATTTTTTCAATGGTATTCAAATCTCTTGAAAAGAATTTTAAAGTAACCTTATTTATCTTCGACAGCTTCGGTCTTGGATTATTCACCATTATCGGAGTTCAGAAAGGATTAAATGCAGGAATCCATCCTATGATCTGTATTGCATTGGGTACCATTACAGGTTGTTTCGGAGGTATTATCCGGGATATATTACTCAACAGAATTCCATTGATTTTCAGAAAGGAAATTTATGCTACAGCATGTATATTAGGAGGTTCAGCATTTTTATTGATGACCAGATATACTACACTTTCCTATACTTTTATACAAATATTCACTATTATACTGATTGTGGCGATTCGAACATTTGCTGTAAAATACCATTGGCAGATGCCTAAGTTTTATGGTTATGATCAGAATTCGGAAATGTAGCTTTGTGAAAAAAACACTTTTTATCATTTTTTCATTTTCTTTATTCTCCTGCAAGCATGAGAGTAAATTTGATTTGAATAAAGACCTTTATCATTTTTCAGAAAAGATGGAAAACGGAGATACGGTCAAAATAATGACTGATCTTTCAGCCTGTATGTTCTTTGCATTTGAAACATATACTTTTACCAAAAAGAATGACACTCTATTCCTTGAGAAATATTCTGAAGCAGCATCTCATGATAAAATAACTCAAATATTACCTAAAAGAATCTACAAAGTAAAATCAAGCGATCCTCTGTCTTTTGAAAATTATCTTAAATTCCTGAATAAAGAAGATAAACCGCATGAGAAAGGAGATTTCCCTTTGGTTACTGTAACCTATAAAAAGCAAAGTCGTAAATTTTATGATGATGGACTCCGGGATAAATTTATGAAGCATGATAGTTTGTTTCTCGTAAAGGAAAACATTTACCCAAAAGATACTTTTTTTAAACAGGAAGCACCTCCTCCTCCAACAATAAAAAACAAAAAGTCCTGAAAAATTCAGGACTTTTATTTTTATATAGATATCGGAGATTCCTTAGAATCTTCCTCTCTGTCTCATATTAGGATTATGCATGTGCTTCTGCATAGTCGGCATTTTCAACTGATCTTTCATCATTTTGATCTGATCGGTCATCATTCCTGCGCTGTCTAATCTTTTTGCTTCTTCCAGTAACTTCTGCCCTTCCTGTTTTCTTCCTTTGGAAATAGCTGCTGCTGCAAGATTTAAAGTAGCCATTGCTCTGTCATGCTTCATATTCAAACCATATTCCAATGCTTTTTTCATAAAAGGTTCTACTTTTGCAGGGTGATCCTGAGCTTGAGTCAGTCCTAATAAATAGTGAAAATATCCGTATTGAGTCTTGTGAAGTTGTCCTTTATAATCTGTTATTTTGGTTAGCCATTCACCCGCTTTTTCCATATTTTGTTTTCTCAATTGCCAGAATGCCAAAAGAATATATTCATTTTTAAAGAATAATAAGATCGGCAATGCAGCCAAAAGAAAAACAACAATACCCCATCCCATACTTCTTGTGAAAAATATCAAATAAAGTCCCGCCAGGATAAGAAGTGCTGCTATTACAATTTTTATGTATTTATTCATTATTAAATTTTAGAAGTGCAAAGATAAAAAATTTACAGGTTAGAAGCTAGAGGTTAGAGGTGAGAATTCTGTAATTACTCGCTCTTGATTTTTTCAAAGGTCTGGAAACAGAAATCATAAGCATTTTTCTCATCCTTCTCATGGCAGATCTCTGCAGTTTTTTTCCAGATCTTCTCATCAATTTTAGGGAAGAATGTATCTGCTTTAAGATCTGCTTTCACTAAAGTTACTTCAAGCCTGTCTACCAAATCCATTGTCTGCTCATAAATGTTTCCACCCCCAATAACGAAGACTTCCTCATCAATTTTTTTGGCAAATTTCAATGCTTCTTTGATGCTTCCCACGATAAGGATTCCTTCTTCAAACCAGTTCTTCTTTCTTGACACAACAATATTGGTACGGTTCGGAAGGGGCTTTCCAATACTTTCGTATGTTTTTCTTCCCATAATGATGGGATGTCCTGAAGTTATATCTTTAAAATGTTTTAGATCTTTAGGAAGATGCCAAAGCAACTGGTTTTCAAAACCAATTTCATTTTTCTCTCCCATTGCCACCACTATTGTTGTCATTCAAATAATTTTTTACAAAATTAGCACATAATTTGTATATTTGGTTAGCACAAAAAATTTAAAAAAAATAAACTATGAAAAATAAAGGATGTTTGGGTGCCGGAACTATCGGTATTGCCCTCCTTATTATTGTTGCTGTTCTATTCTTCTGGGGAAAAAGCGGATATAACAGCTTTGTCGACAAAGAACAGAGTGTCAACGCAAAATGGTCTAATGTAGAGACTGTATATCAAAAAAGAGCAAACCTTATTCCTAACCTGGAAAGAACGGTAAAATCGTATTCAAAATTTGAACAGGAAACGTTAACGCAAGTTGTGGAAGCACGTTCCAAAGCTACTTCTATCAACATTGATCCTAGTAATATGACTGAAGCTGACCTTGCTAAATTCCAGGCTGCACAGGGAGAATTATCAGGAGCATTGAGCCGATTAATGGCTGTAGTGGAGGCTTATCCTAACTTAAAAGCAGATCAGCAGTATATCAACTTCCAAAGAGAATACACTGCTATTGAAAACAGTATCAGAACTGAAACTGTTTATTATAATGATGCTGCAAAGGATTACAACACTTCCATCAAGACTTTCCCGAATAATATTTTGGCGAATTTCACCAACTTTAAAGAAAAACCTTATTTCAAAGCTGAAGCAGGTGCTCAAAAAGCCCCTGAAGTATTCAAATAATAATGGGTAATTTCCTAACAAATCAACAGATCGCTTCCCTTGTGGAAGCGATTCAGTCTGCGGAAGATCATTCTACGGGAGAGATCAGGGTGCATATTGATTCCAATACAGAAAACCGTGATGCCAAGACGGCATTTGACGTTTTCAAAAAACTCGATATGGATAAAACTGCTGACAGGAATGCTGTTCTTTTTCATGTCAATTTTGAAAAAAAATATCTGACCATCATCGGAGATATCGGAATCCATGAAAAAGTAAGACAGTCTTACTGGGATCACCTGCACGACTATATCACTGCAGAATTTGCCAAAGGAAATTATCACAAGGCGCTGAAAAGTGCCATCCTGGAAACAGGACTTGAACTCAAAAAACATTTTCCTGTAGAAGGAGAAAATCCAAACCAACTGTCAAATGAAATTACGTTCTCTTAAAATAGTATTTTCATTTGTATTGCTATGCTTTTACACTTTTGTATCAGCACAATACACCATTCCCGAAAAACCTGCAGTTCTTTACCCTGTCTTTGATGAAGCCGGTTTGCTTTCTCAACAGGAAAAAGATGCCCTTAATAATAAGCTGATCAAATTTGCAGATTCTACCTCAACAGAAATTGAAGTAGTGATCATCCGCTCCACCAAAGGAGAAGATGTCAACTTTCTGGCAACCATGTTCGGTGAGAAATGGAAGATCGGAAAAAAAGGAGTGGATAACGGAGTGGTTTTCCTTGTTGCCACAGAAGACAGAACGATGTCTATCCAGCAGGGACGTGCCGTAGAACAATATCTTACCGCTTCAGTAGCAGGACAGATCTTAGATTATATTGTTACCCCAAACTTCAAGAAAGGACTTTGGTATGACGGCATCAATGGCGGAACCTCAGCCATTATGGAGGCTGTTGAAGGGAAATTCAAACCCGTTGCAACAACAGCTCCTTCCGGCAACGGAAGCGCTTTTAAAGTCCTGATCATTGCTTTTGTTATTTTCATCATTATTGCCATACTTTTTGGTAACAGAGGCGGTGGCCGTGGTGGAAATAATGACGACGACGACGATGTCATTATCACCAGAAAAGGACGCAGAAACTATCCTGGTGGCTTCTTCCCATTCCCTGGCAGCTTCGGAGGAGGTGGCTTTGGCGGCGGAAGCTCCGGAGGCGGAGGCGGCGGATTTGGAGGTTTCGGTGGTGGAGGAAGCTTTGGAGGCGGTGGTGCTTCCGGAGGCTGGTAAATCAGTAAATCACTTTCAGAATATATAAACAGATCAGGTCATCACGGCCTGATTTTTTATTTAAAAACCTAAAATAGTTTGTTTTTTTTAACTTTTCTTAATGGTAAATTGATTTTTATGTATTAAAAAATTAATAAAACCTCATAAAAACCACCTTTTATTCAATGTTTTTTTATTATATTTACTGAAAACAGGATTATGAAGAAGACGTTGGTAGTATTTGCACACCCTTATCTGGAGCACTCAAATTCGAATGTAGAGCTCATCAATTTCTACGTTCGCCACCAGCATTATACCTTAAGAGATCTTTATGAAGAATATCCTGATTTTCATATTGCTGCTTTCAGAGAAAGAAAACGTCTTAAAAACTATGACCGCTTTGTTTTTCAGTTTCCCTTGATATGGTTCGGAATGCCTCCTCTTCTCAGATTATGGATCGATGAAGTTTTCGACAGAGACTGGCTGAAAGAGGGTGAGCATAATCCTTTGGAAGGAAAAGAGGTTTATATCCTCGTCACCACCGGTGGAAAAGAAAGATCTTTCACAAAAACCGGCACCTATCAATATACAATCGATGAACTGATCAGCGGACTGATTGTTTCTCTAAAGGTTTTCAAAGCGGATATCAAGTTCATCAAAATCGTATACGAAGCCAATAAACTGTCTAAAAAAGAAATTATTTTACATAAAAAGGAATTTACAGAACTACTCAATCAATAGCCTATGGAATCCAGCTTAGCAATGAACACATTAATTTTTCTGGGGGTAGCCATTATTATGGTTCCATTGGCCAGAAAATTAGGGTTGAGTTCTGTGATCGGTTATATTTTAGGAGGAATCATCATAGGACCTTATGTACTTCGGCTTACAGGAAATAATGTAAATGATATTATGCATGCCAGTGAGTTTGGGGTCATTATGCTTTTATTTCTGGTAGGTCTGGAACTGGAACCCCGGAAATTCTGGGAAATGCGAAAGAAAATAATGGGTCTGGGACTTTCTCAGATGGCACTCACTATTTTGTTACTTTTCTTAGTCTTCACAAGTGTAGGCTGGAGAGTAGATAAGGCAATTACTGTTGCCATGTGTTTTGCTTTATCTTCTACAGCAATAGTTCTGCAAACGTTACAGGAAAAGAATAACCTTAAAACAACAGCCGGGGAAGCTTCATTCTCTACGCTATTGTTTCAGGATATTTCGGTCATTCCTATTTTGGCAATACTCCCTATTGTGGCAAACTATAAAGCAAAACATCACGATAATGAAATTCAGATTCTGATCCAAAAACTTCCGGAGTGGCTTCAGGCCGGAACAGTAATTTTAGGGGTAGTCCTGCTTATTTTATTGGGTAGATATGTCTTTGTTCCTTTCTTGCGATATGTTTCAAAATCGGGAATGACAGAGCTATTGACGGCTTCTTCCCTATTTCTGGTTATTGGTGTTTCTGAGCTGATGATTGTTATTGGCCTTTCTCCGGCATTAGGAGCCTTCCTTGCAGGAGTAATGCTTGCCAACAGTGAATTCCGTCATGAATTGGAAGCACAAATTGATCCTTTCAAAGGGCTTTTATTAGCTGTGTTTTTCGTTAGTGTAGGATCAACGATCAATTTTAATATTATTCAGAAAGATCCACTATTTATTTTCAGTACTGTTTTTGCGGTGCTGGCAGTAAAATTTATGGTTTTATATACCATCGGAAAGTTTTTCAGGATAGAGACTCCTCAAAGTCTTTTTTATGCATTTGCTCTTTCTCAGGTAGGAGAATTTGCATTCGTACTGCTTAACTATGCATCGGATCTTTATCTGCTGGGACCTGAAATGAATGCACAGATGATGGCTGTTACAGCAATTACCATGTGTATCACTCCCATTCTTCTTATTATCAATGATAAGTTTATTACGCCGAAATTCATCAAAGAAATTCCTGAAGAAGAGAATGATTTTAATATTCTTGACAATGATATTATTCAAAAAAAGATCATCATTGTGGGTTTCGGGCACTTTGGAAGTACCGTGGGACGTCTTTTAAAAGCCAGTAAAATATCGGCTACTGTCCTGGATCGCGACTCTGATCGTGTAAAACTGCTCAGAAGCTATGGTTTTAAAGTATATTATGGTGATGCCACAAGAATTCCTATTTTAAGGGCTGCAGGAATTGAAGATGCTGAGATCTTGGTTTTATGTCTGGATGATCCGGATGATAATAAATTCATTGCAGAACTTGTTCGTGAGCATTATCCTGAAGTGAAAATTTTTGTACGGGCTAAAAATAGGATTGATGCCTATGAGTATCTTAACAGCGGAGTCAATCATATTTACCGTGAAACCTTAGGAACTGCTGTTGATATGGCTGTTGACGTGCTTCATGAAACAGGAATGAGAAAATATGCAGCAAGACGTCTCGGACAAAGATTTATGGCTATTGATAAAGCATCGATCAGGAAGCTGGCAAAAATGAAGGAAAATAATGATGATATTACCCTATTTACCACAAAAGAAATCCTCCAGCGAGAGGAGGACTTATTAGCGTATGATAATCTTAATTTTGATAATAAAAATTGGGAAGGCTCCTCATCCACCGATGGAGAAGATGAGGATGAATCCCAGGATTGATTTATTGGATGTTTACACTTCCACCACTGCTTTCTTCTTTGCTCACATTCTTAAGCTCTCCTTTTTTAGAGATATCCACACTTCCACCAGATGAAGCACCAGCCTTCACGCTGGAAACAGCACTTATCTGAACACTTGCCCCACTGGAAGCATCTGCTTCTACATTATCAGCGATAACACCTTTGGCTGAAACACTACTGCCTGAAGAGGCACTGATGTCCACCTTTTTCGCTTTCCCGGAAATGTCAAGAGTAGATCCTGATGAAGATTCAATATCAAGGTTTACAGCCCAGATTTTACCGTTGAAACTGCTGCTGCTGCTTATGTTGATATCCATATCATTAGCTTCCAGATCTCCGGAAATACTCCCTGCACTTGATACTTCAAGATCTGTTTTCTCCTGAGTAAATTTATCTTTAATAATAATTCTTGCTGCTGAATCGGCAAGAAGTTTATTAAAGTCTTTTGTGTAAATTTTGGCCGTTACTTTACTAATATTCATCACTCTGATTCCAGGTTTATAATGAATATGCAGTCTTCCGCCATCATTGTCTACAAGAATTTCATTGATGATACTCTGAGGGGCAGAAATCACCACTTTTTCTGTTTCAGATTTTATAATTTCTGCTTCTATCGCTTGAGAAATCTGAATTTCATCAAAATCTCCGTTAAATTCTTTATGCTGTATCGGGCCGCTTTCTTTGCTTACGACTTTCTCTACCCAATTACTCCTGTCTCCATCTCTATCTCTGTTTCTGTTCTCATGCTTGTCATTACATGAGGCTAATGCCGCTAAGGCTGAAAAAATAAATAAAGTCCTTGTTTTCATGCTTATTTCTTTTGTTAATTATTTTTGTTGATTTCTTTACTTAAATAACAACTAATTTATAAAAAATATTACATTACAATTAAAAATACTGAAATACTATGCTATACAGATTTTCAAAATGGTAGTATATGTTCCACAACATTCTCTTATTCATCTAAAAGCACTTACTGAACGCGTTTAATAAATACATTTTCCAAAATAGATTCTATGATACAAGTTTTTAATATCTTTATGCTTTAATAACAACTATATTTATGAAGAATATTTCATCGGTATTATTAATTTCTGCCTTGGCGTTCAATCAATCTTGTACTACAATGAAACAGACCGATATTCAACAGGAGCTTCCTGCACCTGATTCCTCTTTATCTTCAAATCCTTTTATGAAGAAAAGCAAGCTTCAGTACGAAGCTCCAGAATTTGATAAAATCAAAAATGAGCACTTTAAACCTGCATTTAACTATGGTTTAAAGCTGCACGAAGCTGAGATTATAAAAATTGCCAACAATCCGGCTGCCCCAACTTTTGAAAATACAATCGTTGCATTGGAAAAAAGTGGTGAAGTATTGAGAAGAGCACAAATTGTATTCTCAAACCTTACAAGCGCAAATACCAATCCTACTTTACAGGCTTTGGACGAAGAATATGCCCCTATTTTTGCTGCACATTCCGATAAATTGTACCTGAATGAAAATCTTTATAAAAGAATACAATCCATCAAAGAAGACGGTCTTGATCCTGAAAGCAAAAGACTGGTACAATATTATAAACAAAACTTTGAAATTGCAGGGGCTAATCTTTCTGCAGCTGACAAAGAAAAATTAAAACAGCTCAACCAGGAACTGGCTTCTCTTTCTACTCAATATTCTAATAAATTATTGGAAGCAAGAAAGCAAGGCGGAGTATTTTTCTCCGATGCAAAAGAACTGGACGGACTTTCCGCTGATGAAATTGCAGCCGCTGCGGCTGATGCCAAAACAGCAGGACAGCCTGGAAAATATCTTCTGGCTTTACAGAATACTACACAACAACCACTTTTGCAAAACTTAAAAAACAGAGCTACCAGAGAAAAGCTATTCAAAGCTTCATGGACAAGAGCTGAAAAAGGCGATGCTAACGATACTAGATCAACGATCGAAAAACTGGCTAAGCTGAGACTGAGTAAAGCTCAGATTTTAGGAAAGAAAAACTTCGCAGAATGGAAACTTCAGGATCAGATGGCAAAAACACCTGAAGCAGCTACCAATCTGATGAATCAAATTGCTACTCCGGCCGTGGAAACAGCCAGACGTGAGGCAAAAGATATCCAGGATCTTATTGATCAGCAAAAAGGAGGATTCAAAGTAGAACCTTGGGACTGGAATTTCTATGCTGAACAGGTAAGAAAAGCTAAGTTTGATCTTGACGAAAGTGAAATAAAGCCTTATTTTGAAATTACAACAGTTCTTGAAAAAGGAGTTTTCTTCGCTGCTGAAAAATTCTACGGACTGACATTCAAAAAGAGAACAGATCTTCCTGTTTACCATCCTGATGTAGTAACGTATGAAGTTTTCGATCACGATGGAAAATCTATCGCGATCTATTACCTGGATTTCTATACAAGAGATTCTAAAAACGGTGGTGCATGGATGAGTAATTTCGTTGAGCAGTCTTATTTATTAGGAACAAAACCTGTCATTGTTAACTGCTACAATTATCAGAAACCTGCTCCTGGAAAACCTTCATTAATCAGTTATGATGATGTTTCAACAATCTTCCATGAGTTTGGACACTCTATTCACGGAATGTTTGCGAGCCAGAAATACCCTTCTCTTTCAGGTACAAATGTACCAAGAGACTTTGTAGAATTCCCGTCTCAGATCAATGAGCACTGGGCTTTAGATCCTGTTGTTCTGAAGAACTACGCGGTTCATTATGAAACAAAACAGCCTATTCCACAGACATTAGTAGAAAAAATTAAAAAAGCTTCTACTTTCAATCAGGGATATATGACTACAGAATTGGTTTCTGCTGCTGAATTGGATATGGATTGGCATACCGTAAGCAACGACAGCCAGTTTATTCCTGTCTTAGACTTTGAAAAGCAGTCTTTAGCCAGCCATGGATTCAATCTGGCAACAGTTCCACCAAGATACCACACTCCTTATTTTGCACACATCTGGGGAGGTGGATATTCAGCAGGATATTATGCTTATTTATGGTCTGAAACATTGGATAATGATGCATGGGAATGGATCAGTAAGAATGGTGGATTAACCAGAGAAAATGGTGACCGTTTCAGAAAATATATTCTTTCCGTAGGAAACTCTGTAGACTTGAACCAGGCATTCAGAGACTTTACAGGACACGATCCGGATATCAAACCTTTATTAAGAAACAGAGGTTTTATTAAATAAATCAATAGGAAGCATTCTTTTAAGAGTGCTTCTTTTTTATGTTTTGGCTAAAGCCGATGGATTTTTCTTTGTTTATTTTTTAACCGGCTAAAGCCCGTTCCTATTGAATTTCATTATTTTTGCAGTTCACATTTTAAAATATAATATATGGACTGTCCCTGCTGTTCAGGAAAATCCTACGAAGACTGCTGCAAACCTTATCATACCGGAAAAAAGCATGCTCCCACCGCTGAAGCTTTGATGCGCTCAAGGTTTTCTGCTTTTGCTATTCCGAATGGTGAATATCTGATGGAGACTACCCTTCCGGGAAAAAGAAAATACCACAATAAAAAAGATCTTCAGGAATGGGGAGAAATCAACCAATGGACAAAACTGGAAATCATCCGGACTCCTACTTTAAATCATGTAGAGTTTAAAGCTTATTATACAGACCAGGATGGTCATCCGCAGCTCCATCATGAATTTTCACTTTTCCAAAAAATGCATGAACGCTGGTATTATGTTTCAGGGGAATTTTTAGATTAGAACCATCCCGTCAAAAATTCTTTAAATTATAACTATTGTAACTTTATAAATAAGAATACCCACAGAATTGATCTGTGGGTATTCTTTATCTTTTACCTAAAAAATGTCCGAAAAATCGGACATTTTTTATTTTTTAGTGAGCTTCATTTCCGTCAACTCCATGAGCATGTCCATGTGACAATTCCTCTTCAGTTGCTGGACGAGTATTTAAAATTTCTACCTGGAAATCTAAAACTTTCCCTGCCATTGGATGGTTAAGGTCTGCTACTACAACTTCAGGAGTAACTTCTACTACAAATGCCTGGAAATTGTTCCCTTCATTATCAGATAAAGGTAAAATAGCTCCAATAGGTGGAGTTCCAGATTCTTTAAACATATCAATTGGCAATTGTGCGATAGCATCAGGCTGTCTGTCACCATAGGCTTCTTCAGGCTGAATTGTAAAATCTGCTTTATCACCAGCTTGTAAGCCCAGGATATTTTCTTCAAATTTTGGAATCATCATTCCCATACCGTACAAAAATGTAAGCGGATTTTCTGTTGTTGTCTCTTCTACAAGAATCTTACTTCCATCTGGTTCGATAGTGTGAAGTATGTACTTTACAGCTACAACATGATTTTTTTCAATTGTCATATTTCTTATTTTTTTCGTGCGCTTTTTTCACGATTAATTTTACAAATATACTATTTTTGAAATGATTGTTCGGAGGAGAAAATCAAATGAAAAATCTAAAAGTGAAATCCTGCTTTCTATTTTCTGCCCTTGGTTTCGTCACGCTTTTTCTGTCTCAGCACAAAGAGATAAAGACTTTCTACTTTTGTTCTGGCCCAAGGGGTTTTCCGTAAAAATTTCAGGGAGGAAGTGATGCTCGGGTTATCTGTAAAACATTTGATATTGATCTGTTCGCCTAGCCCTTCGAAGCCTTTATAGTATTCTACAAGTTCTTCAAGGATAGCATCCAGCCTTTTTCCATGTAAAGGATCTTTGGACTGTTGTTCCATTATTTATCTTTATTTATTTGAATCTTGAGTATCTTTATTTTCTGTCTTCTTATTTTTTTCCAATTGATAATTGGCTATCTTCTTAAAGTTTTCCGTTTTCATTACAAATGCCTTATTCGATTTATGATTCCATATACTTGCATATTTTTTAGAAACTGTGGTATAGGTTTCCCATCCTGTAAGATTTTGATACAGCATAAGGGTACAAATATCCGTGGGAGTAATCTGCTGCCAGTTATCCAAAACATGAGAATGAACTCCACTTGCGCCAGTACCTTTATTTGTACTATTTATATCGTGAACAATTATTCCTTTATGTAATTTTTCAACATTTTTTATTTCATCATTATTATTAAAAGTCAGCAAATAGTCATTTCCGAAAACAACTACATTATCTACAGAAGCCCCGGTTAAAACATATACTTTCTTAGAATCCTTTTTAATGATTGGTATCAGATTAAAATTTGTGTTATTATAATGCTTAAAAATGGTATCATTGTTTATTCTCGCAAGAGCTTTCTGTCTGATGGTAAAATAATCCTGTTCAACAGAAGTGAAATCCCTTTCAGACAAATCGATTTTTGCATTGGCAGGGTTATAATTAGTAGGAAAAGAAATTGTAGCCACTACTTTATTCTGCTTGGAGAAGAAAATACACTTAGGAACATCATCTAAATAGGAAAAATATCCTCCTATATTTTCCATATTTTTATAATTCTCTTTTACAATATCTGTTCCATACCAGCTGGCCATTTCGCTACGATATAAGGCAATACCTTCTTCTGTCACCTCCTCTGATATTTTTTCAAGATCCTGAGCATTAATACATACACCTAGTAAAGTCAATAAAATTGTTAAACAAAACTTCATGAATATTAATTTTCATCAAAAATACTAATAAAATAAATCTATCTGAAAAAGATTTGTATCTGGTTTAGATTTAATCATCAACCTATATTTTGAACTGTATGTTTGTATTTTGTTTCTTATTTTTGAAAAAGCTATTGCTTACTAATAAAAATTATTCGTTATAAACCAATATGAGCAAAAACAACGAAGCAAACAGGAAAAAAAATAAAAAGAAAATTGATCAGAAAAAACGGAAAATACAAGATGCGGAAACAGAAAGGAAAGCGCGTTTAAAACAAATTCTGGAAGATTTCAAAGTAAAAGAAACTGATAATCAAGAATGAAAATCGTTCATTACTCAATCTATTTACGTTAAACAATGATACACTTTTTATGAAAATTCTGCACACAGCCGACTGGCATTTGGGAAAACGACTGGACCGCTTTTCACGACTGGAAGAGCAAATTCTGGTAATGGAGGAGATTATAGGCATTGCTGATGAAGAGCATGCAGATCTTATCCTTGTTGCCGGTGATCTTTTTGACAATTTTAATCCGAGTGTAGAAGCCGTTGAGCTTTTTTATAAAACATTGAAACGTTTATCTTTGAATGGAAAACGTCCTGTAATTGCAATTTCAGGAAATCACGACTCCCCCAATCTGATCGATGCTCCGGATCCTCTTGCCCGGGAATGCGGGATTATTTTAATAGGTCATCCTAAAGCTGATGTTAAGCCCTTCAGTACAGAATATTTCAACATTTCAAATTCTAAAGAAGGTTTTATAGAACTGAAAATTGAAGGGATAGATTTCCCTGTAAGAATTCTTCACACTCCTTTCGCGAATGAGATCCGTTTAAAAGAATATTTTGGGGAAAATAAAGAGGAGGAAATCAACAAAGTCCTTTCACAAACATGGAAAGATCTTGCTGATCAGTTTTGTGATGCTTCCGGAGTGAATCTTCTGACCGCTCATTTGTATATGAATAAAAGAGGAGCGGAAGTTTTGGAAGAACCTGAAGGAGAAAAACCTATTAAGATCGGAAATGCAGACCTTATTTTTTCGGATACTATTCCTGAGCAGATTCAATATACGGCGTTGGGGCACCTCCATGGTTTTCAGAATATCGGAACAAAGGAAAAGCCTGTTATTTATTCATCTTCTCCCCTATGCTACAGTTTCAGTGAAGCCGGACAGACAAAATATGTGTCCATTATTGATGCAGAACCTGGAAAGCCAGTTAATTATGAAAAAAAGGCCTTAAAAAACGGGAGAGCCTTAGTCCGAAAAACATTTACTTCTATAGAAGATACCGTTCAGTGGCTGAGTGAAAATCCTTATACATTTATTGAACTTACGCTGGAAAGTGAGACTTTTCTAACAGCTGACGAAAGAAGATTAATCTATCAGTCTCATAACGGAATTGTTCACCTCATCCCAAAAGTCAAAAATAAAGAGCTGGCTGAAAATCTAAGCCAGGAAATCAATTTAAGTCAGGATATTGACATATTATTCAAGGATTATTTTAAATCTAAAAACGGCGGACAGGAAGCCAATGAAGAACTGATGAATTTGTTTAACGAAATTTTAAATGCATAAGCCATGATCCCTGTTCAATTAACTATAGAAGGACTTTACTCCTACCAGGAACGCCAAACGATTGATTTCAGAAACCTTACCGAAGCTGGATTGTTTGGTATTTTCGGAGCGGTGGGTTCTGGAAAATCATCGGTTCTTGAAGCGATTTCATTTGCTTTATATGGAGAAACGGAACGTCTGAACATGCGTGATAAAAGGGCTTACAACATGATGAATTTAAAATCAAACAGTTCTTATATAGAGTTTGATTTTGTGAATTATGAGAATAAGCTTTTCCGTGCTGCCCGTGATTTTAAAAGAAATCTGAAAAAATTCGAGGAAGTAAAACCTAATGCAGTTACTTTTTATGAGAATATCAACGGCAAATGGATTCCTTTGGATCACTCGAATGCGGAGACGATCATTGGTTTAAGCTATTCCAACTTCAAAAGAACTATCATTATTCCGCAGGGGCAGTTCAAAGAATTCCTTGAATTGGGTGCCGCAGAAAGAACGAATATGATGAAGGAGATTTTTAACCTTCAAAAATTCGATCTTCAGAACAATGTTTCTGCACTTAATGTAAAAAACAGATCTGAACTGGATCAACTTGAAGGCCAGCTAAAAGGTTTTGAAGAAATCAATGAGGAGAAAATCCAGACTCAGAAAGAACAGCTGACAGAGGAACAGAAAAGACTCTCTGAATCGAATGAAAAACTGGAAAAGGTTTCCCATACCTATCAACAGCTGAAAAACTTAAAAAGCGATTTTGAAAGTTTACAGCAGAATAGGGAAAAATTCAGCAAACTCTCTGAAGAAAAACCTCAGATGGATGCTCTGGAAGCACAGACTGAATTATACGACCGTACTTTCAGGCTTTTCAACCCGTTGATTATTGAGAAAAATAAGCTTTCGAAAGAAATTAGCGATAAACGGAACGAAAGAGAACAGCAGATCAAAGACTTGCAGGAGACTGAGAAGGCTTTCAATACGATCAAAGAACAACTCACAGCACTTGAACCGCAATTTAAAGCTTTAGAGCAATCCAGAATTCAGGAAAACGATTTGAGCTTCATCATTCAAATTCTGAAGTTTTCTGAAGAAATCAAAGTTCTGAATGAAAGAACTCAAAAGGGTTCTGAAAAAGTAAAAGAAGTAAACCTTCATAAAGAGAAGATTCAAAAGAAGATTGATGAACTTTCTGCACAGATCAAAATCTTAAAGGAGCAGAAACTGGATTCCGCTTTGCTTTCTGAAGTGGGAAATTGGTTTATTCAACAAAAAAACTTGAAAAAATCACAGCAGGAACAAGCTGAAAAGATTGAGAAACATCTAAAACAGATTGGAGAAATTGCAGAGGAATTAAAGCCTTTTGCCTATCAGGAAAATTATAAGGAAGATTTCAAAATCAGAAAAGAAACCCTAGAAACAAATAAAAAGGAGCTTTCCCAGAAACTGGATCATCTGAAAATTCAAAAAGAACTTTCCCGTTTCGCCAGTGGACTTCATGAGGGTGAAAACTGTCCTCTTTGTGGATCCAAGGAACATCCGCATATTGTGGAATTTCATGATGTGAATATTGAGCTGCAGGAGATTCAGGAGAAAATAGCCTCTGTGGAACAGGAAATTTCCGGTATTCAAAAGCAGGAAGCAGAAATTGACAAAATTCTGGACCGCAAGAAAATCTTTGAGGAGCAACTTCTTTCGGAGCAGAAAATTATTGTTCAGATTCAGAAAGAGATTGAAAATCATATCCTGAATTTTACATGGAAACAATTTGCTTCAGATCAGGAGGAAGAGTTTGAGAAAAAACGTACCAACTCATTTACTTTAGAAAAAAAGATTGAAGAAACGGAGCGAAGCATTGCTTTGGAAAGAGAAAATCTGGAAAAAGAAACCAAAACTCTGGAAAAGTATAAAAGTGCCCTGGAAGCTTTCCGTATAGAAGAGGTTGCTAAACAGGAACAGATCAATATCAGCCGTTCTGCTCTTAAGATTCTGGATTGGAATCTGTATGTTCAAAAAGCGATCATAGAAGTTGAAGAAACCTACCAAAAACTAGTATTCTCCAACAAGGAAACTGAAGAAAATTACCAAAAGGCTCTGCAGCAAGAAAAAATTTTATCTCCAAAACTGGCAGAACAAAAAGCGATTGTAAGCCAATCGGAGAAACAGATTACAGAACTTGAAAAAGAAATTTCCGGGAATGAAGAGGCGATCATCAAAGCCTTGGCAGATCAAAACTTCACGGAGTTTAAAGAGATTGAAAATATTTTACTTCAGGAAATTGATATTCAACTCGTGAGAACCAAAATTCAGAATTTCAAAGTTGATTTCGAAGCTTTAAAGAAATTCATCGGCGAGCTGGAATTAAAACTGAAAGGACTTTCATTTGACAGTGAACAGTTTTCTCAGTCTGAACAACGGTTCAATGAAGCGCAAAGTGAGCAGAAGCAAATCAGTGATTCTGTAGTCACGAAGACCGCAGAAATAGACCGATTGGAAAAAGAGTTTGTGAAAAAAGAAGGACTTCTGAAAGAATTGGCAAAGCTTCAGAAACGTTCTGAAAATTTAAAGATCATGATGAACCTGTTTAAGGGAGCAGGTTTTGTGCAATATGTTTCTTCTATTTATCTGAGACAGCTTTGTGATCATGCGAATGTTCGTTTCCACCGCATGACCAGAAACCAGCTGAGTCTGCAGCTTAATGAAAACAACGACTTCGAGATCATCGATTACCTCAACGAAGGGAAAAGCAGAAGTGTAAAGACGCTGTCGGGTGGACAAGCCTTCCAGGTTTCTTTAAGCCTTGCTCTGGCATTGGCAGAAAGTGTTCAGGCTAACGCAAAAGCCGATAAAAACTTCTTCTTTATTGATGAAGGTTTCGGAACTCAGGATACCGAATCGGTGAATATTGTATTTGAAACGCTCACCAATCTGATGAAAGAAAACAGGATTGTAGGAATTATTTCGCATGTTGAAGAACTGAAAGAGAAAATCCCTACAGCTCTCAACATTATTAAGGACGAGGAAAGAGGAAGTCTGATTGAGATTGTATAATTAATCTCAGAACCTCAAAAGAGATTAAAGGCTGGCTTGAAATCTTACGCATGAAGAATCAATACAGCCTTCACAGATTTGTTCAGGATCTCATCTACAGTGCTTCCGGAAAACAATCGGTAAATAATATTGTGATTGTGTTTTACCAGACATAAAATATCTGTTTTATTGGTTTCTATGAAATCAACAATTCCGCTTGATGGTTTATCATCCTCAACGTAGTGAAAGGTGATCTCCACAGAAGAAAGCTGATCTTTTAATTTCTTTTCCCCATTTTCTATGGCTCTTGCAGCTGTATCTTTATCCGAAATATGGAGTACTTCCAGCTTCTTCGGATCGGAAACTTTAAGGAGCTGGTTCAATGCTTTTATATCCCTTACGGATAGTTTTGTGGTTTTGTAATCAGCAGCCAGCGTGATAACAGGTGTTGGATGAAGTATGCTTTCTGCAGGAACGATTAATGTAGGAATCCGCATTTTGCTAATGGCTAAACTGGCATTGCTTCCTATAATTCCTTTAATGCCCGTAGCTCCCGTCATTCCCATTACTAAAAACGACACATCATTATATTCTATGTATTTCGTAATGACATTTCTCAAAAAGCCAACATCACAAACGGTTTTTACCGGAATGTCTTTATACTCGTCATTATTACAGAAGGTTTCAGCCCATTCTTTCAGAGCGGATCTTTTTCTTGCATAGTAATCTTCAATAAAAATGGCGTTGTATGTACTATTGTTGATGCCTTCGGTAGGATGAATGGCATTCAGTACCGTTACTTTCATCTTTAGAGTTTTGGCGAGGGACAGAGCATACAACAGCGCATTACCTGCGTTGTTGGAAAAGTCTGAGGCAACTAATATTTGTTTCATTTTTTTCGGTTTTAATAATAATCACTGAATTAAAAATCTGCCACTAAATAAACAGATGGAAACATATAAATAACAGTAAAGATAATACAATAGAAACCGGTAAAGTAAGTACCCAGGCAAGACCGATACTCTTTAATGTAGCCGGATTAAGGTTACTTTTACCACCGGAAGCGACCATAGAACCTGCTATACCACTTGACAAGACGTGCGTGGTACTTACCGGCAATCCCAGAAATGTACTGATACCGATAGTAGATGCGGCGACAATTTCGCTGGATGCACCCTGGGCATAGTTCAAATGTTCATTTCCTATCTTTTCACCAATGGTTACTGCTATTCTCTTCCAGCCTATCATAGTTCCCAGCCCCAGAGAGACGGAAATGATGATAATGACCCATAGAGGAGCAAATTCGGTTAACTTTTTAAGTTCAGAAATCTGGCTGGTAAGTATTGCCCTGTTGGATTCGTCAATAGCTATGGCTTTATTTTCGTTCAGTTTTTTTAAAGAATCAATAAGGTTATCTACCTCTTTTCTGAATTTGTAAGTAGCTGCTTTGTCCTTTTCATTCTTATGTATCAGGTTTTCTTTTACATTTTCAATAGCAAGATTCAAGGTCTTAAATTCAGCTGTATTTTGAATATTTTGGGCAGCTGCTGCTTGTAATGTATGCTCCGTTGTATTCAGGATAGAAACAATCTTATCGTTAGGAATATCATGATTAATTGCAAATTGGGCAGGCATAAAAGCGATCAGGATCAACATAAAAAGCCCTACTCCCTTTTGTCCGTCATTACTGCCGTGAAAAAAACTTACTAACGTACAGGTTGTTATTAAAATAGCTCTGATCACAAAAGGAGGTTTATCATTGGCACCCGTCGGAATATGAAAAAGTGCTTTATAGCGGATTACATATTTAAAAAACCACATCAGCAGAACAGCTAAACAAAATCCTACGATAGGGGATAAAATGAGTGACATCCCAATTTCTTCCGCTTTATGCCAGTTCACCCCGCCTCCATAATACCAGGTAAATCCTAAGCCGGCACCAATTAAAGCACCAATCAGGGTATGAGAGCTGGAGCACGGTATTCCAAAGTACCAGGTTCCCAGATTCCAGATGATTGATGCCAGTAGAACAGCAAGAACCAAAGAGGCTCCCACAGCAACCGGCAGCGTTACAAGGGTATCCATGGGTACCAGTTTTAAGATTCCCATTGCAACAGCAATTCCTCCTGTAAAAACTCCCAGAAAATTCCAGAAGCCTGACCATGGAATTGCAATAACAGGTTTAAGAGCTTTGGTATAAATTACGGTAGCCACAGCATTGGCTGTGTCATGAAAACCGTTTACAAACTCAAAAGCCACAACAGCTATCAGACACAGGATGAAAATAATGACAAGCCCTGTACTGAGATCCGGATCCACTGAAAAAAATAGAATATTATTTAAAAGCATGGTTTTTTGTTTAGATTTTCGAATGACTGGATGAACAGAACATCCAGAATGTTGAGAAATGAAACCATCGAAAAGGTATAATGAGGAAGATATCCTGAGTAGTAATAGACCTTGGAACATCCAAACGACCTGCTTAGTGAAATAGAAGTAGGGGGAAACTGTTCGTTACCAGTATAATACAGATTTTGTATCATGTGGATCATAGACAGGTCAATCATTAATAGCTATCGCTTTGTTTCATCACTGTAAAGAAATGAAGTTTAAAAGATTACGATGTTAATAAATGATTAACTGTTTATTATATTTAAAAAATAGGATTCTCTGCAATATAAAACAGAATAAAAAAAGGAGACCTTTTCCGGTCTCCTTATCATATCTATAAACGACTGTTACAGTCCTTTTATAATGGGTTTTACTTCTTTCCCAAATAATTCAATAGATTTCATCATCACTTCATGAGCAGGATCTCCCACATCCATATGCCCGATAAATCTGGTGATTCCGAAAATCTCTTTCATGTAAGCAATTTTATCTGCTACTTCTGCCGGACTGCCAATAAATAATGCTCCATCTTTATTTCTTCCTCCGTCATACTGCATTTTGGTATATGGAGCCCATCCTCTGGAGGCCCCTATCCTATCCATCTGGGATTTATAATTATGGAAATATCCATCTACTACTTTTTGATCATCACTCACAAAAGTATGTGAATGAACCGCAATCTGCATTTTTGAAACATCATGCCCTGCTTTTTGATATTCCTGTTTATAGAATTCAATCAGGTTTCTAAACTGAATCGGCATTCCTCCAATAATCGCTACCACCAAAGGCATTCCAAGCTGTGCTGCACTTAAAACAGACTGTGGAGTTCCTCCAACGGCTCTCCAGATTGAAAGCTTTCCATCATTTTTTGCTCTTGGGTAAACGGTTTGATTTTCCATCGGAGCACGAAGTTTTCCTGACCAGCTTACATTTTCTTCAGAATTGATTTTCAGTAATAATTCTAATTTTTCGTCAAATAACTGCTCATAATCGTTCAATGAATATCCATACAATGGAAACGATTCAATGAAGCTTCCGCGTCCCACGAAGATTTCTGCTCTTCCGTCTGAAATCAGATCCAGTGTTGAGAAGTCTTCATATACTTTTACCGGCTCCGAAGAACTCAAAACAGTCACGCCACTGGCCAGTTTTATATTTTTTGTAATACTTGCCGCCGCTGCCAATACGATTTCCGGAGAAGAAACAGCATAATCCGGACGGTGATGCTCTCCCATAGCGAAAACATCAATTCCTACCTCATCCATCAATTTTACCTGATCCAATATCTCACGAATCTTAATTCCGGCATCTCTATATTTCCCGGTTGACTGGTCAAAAGCCAAATCACCGAACATTCCTATTCCTAATTCCATATTGTTGTTTTTAGTGATACAAAATTACCACTATGAAAGTTCAAAAACATTGATGTTTGTTAAGATCGGAAGTACTGTTGGGGACAAACGGTTCTTTTTGTTGGAAAACGCGAAGGCGCAAGGATTTTATCTTCATTCTGCTTTAAGGCGCAAGAAAATCGAAGATTTTCAGCAAAGGCATATTATATTGGCTTAAATTTTCTTACAGATTAAAAAGATTATACAGTATAAAATTTTATCGCAGATAAAATCTTTGCACCTTACAACATAAACCATATCAAAAACTTGCGCCTTTGCGTTTTCCAACATTCTTACTTCTTATTCAACAGAAGCAAAAAATCCAGCCGTTCCGGCTGGATTTTATTATTATTTCTTAAGATACAAATCAAAATAATCTGTGATTTTCTGCATCAGATGAACTCTGTCTTTTCCTATTACATTATGCGGATGTCCCGGATACGTAAAGTAATCTAACTGAACTCCGTTATCAACAGCAGACTTGATGAATTTTATAGAATGCTGCCACACTACTACATCGTCCTGTGCTCCATGGATCATCAATAGTTTTCCTTTCAGGTTCTGAACTTTATCCAAAAGATTAGCCGTTGCATATCCCTGTGGATTTTCCTGTGGAGTGTCCATATATCTTTCTCCATACATGATCTCATACATACTCCAGTCGATTACCGGTCCTCCTGCTACTCCTACTTTGAATACATCTGGCTTACGAAGCATAAAACTTGTTGTCATAAATCCTCCGAAGCTCCATCCATGGATTCCCATTTTTTCTCCATTTACATAAGGAAGAGACTTTAAGTACTCTACCCCTTTCATCTGGTCATTCATTTCTGTAGTTCCCAGGTTTCTGAATACAGCCTGCTCGAACTTCAATCCACGGTTAGATGAACCTCTTCCATCCATGGTGAAAATGATGTACCCATTCTGAGCCATATATTCATACCAAAGGTTTCCTGAAGCCGGGAAAGTATTGGTAATTAGCTGCAAGTGCGGCCCGTTATACAAATAAACAATTGTTGGATATTTTTTATTCGGATCAAAGTTTGTTGGAAGAATAATTTTTCCATACAAAGGAGTTCCGTCATCTGCTTTTAATTCTACATTTTTAATTTCCGGTCTCTGATAATTTTTTAATGGATTTTCAGAAGTAAGGATATTCGTAGATTTTAAATTGGCAGTATTGATAATGTCGGCAACTCTCGGTGAATTGGCATTGCTGTAAGCATCGTACAGGTAATTTCCGTCGCTGCTCAATGTGCCGATGTGCATTCCTTCTGCACTATCCAATCTCTGCATTTTGAAGTTGGCCCAATTGATTCTGTATAAATGTCTCTCTAAAGGCGTTTCTTTCGTAGAAGTAAAGTAGATCTCCTTTTTCTTTTCATTGAATCCTAAAATATCTGTTACCAGCCAGTCTCCTTTTGTAATCTGTGCTACCAATCCCTTTTCAAGACTGTAGTGGAACAAATGATTGTATCCTGTTCTCTGGCTCTGCCAGATGAAGTCTGTGTTAGAATTCGGGAAGAAAGTAAGCGGATGCTGTGGCTCTACATATTTGCTGTCTGTTTCTTCAAATAATGTTTTCACCAATTCTCCGGTAGCAGCATCATATTGATTCATTTTCATATGATTCTGACCTCTGTTCAGAACGCCTACGAAGATATACTTTGAATCCGGGCTCCATGTAACGGCCGTCAGATATTGATCTTTTTCACCCTCCACTTTTAAGAAAGTAGTAGCTTGGGTTTTAATATTGAAAACCCCTAATGTTACCTGATGAGAAGTCTGACCAGCCATTGGGTATTTGATATTGTGATTTACAGCAGGTGTTACGGACCAATCGATAATCGGGTAATCTGCTACCATGCTCTGATCCATTTTATAGAAAGCTACACTCTCAGAGTTCGGTGCGGGGAAAATTCCGGTATCAATTCCGAATTCATTTCTGTGAACAGCCTGTCCGCTGATGATATTTTCATTGGTTTCGTTGGTTACAGCAATGGTTTTTCCGTTTCTGCTTACAAATAAATTATTCTTCGCTGTGAAGGCAAACGTCTGGCCATCACCAAATATTTTTACGTTCGCAGCATCCTGATCCATTGCAGCTGTACTTTTTACTTTCCAATCGTTTCCTGATTTTTCAATCCACGACATTTTACCACCTGTAGTAAAATACCCATTGGAATTTCCTGTAAATTTAATTGGCGGAACAGCTTTCAGCTTATCATTGTAAAGGTTTCTATTCAGTTGGCTCAAAGAGATCAGGGTATCCTGTTTGTTGGTTTTCAGATCTGTAATCAGATAACCTCCTTTCACTGCCTGGATATAAGATTTTCCGTCTGCAGCCCAAGAAAATTGGGAAATATTTTTCACGGCAAGGTTGGTTCTCATTCCATTTACAGCCTCCGCCATGGTAAACTTCTGGGTCTGGGCAAATGCTGAACTGCCTAAAACCAGCATCAATAAAGAAAATTTATGTAATTTCATTGTATAAAATTGAATCCATCAAAAATAAGAAATAAAAATCATTCGTTAAGAAATGTTAAATTAAAACATTCATAAAATGGAATTCATGCACTAAAAGAAATTATTCCTTAACTTAATAGTAGAATTTTTAAAGGTGAACATTAAATGAGTCGATCGTGAATTCTCAATCCGCTTTGCTTGTCAATTTTTTATATTCCAAAAGACATTGATCATTTACTTGCGAAGCAAAATTGACAATTGATATTGATAAAATTGATTCAATATTTAAAAATAAAAAATCCATGATTTTAAGTGTAAACTGCATTTCTTATCCTATATCAATGACTTGTATATATTTTCTGTCCTAAATTTGCCTCATTAATAACAAACAAAAAATACAAAATACAATGGCTACAAAATGGATCTTAGACCCAACGCATAGTGAAATTACTTTCAAAGTAAAACACATGATGATCTCTAACGTAAAAGGAAGCTTCAGAACTTTCACTGCTGAAATTGATTCTGAAGATGAATTCTTTGCCAATGCAAAAACTACCGCTACTATCCAGACGGATTCTGTATTCACAAACAATACAGACAGAGATAACCACTTGAAGTCTGCTGAGTTCTTCAATGCTGAAGTACATCCTACGATTACTTTTGAATCTCAGGCATTAAATAATTCTATTGTTGGAAATCTTACCATCAACGGAATTACAAAACCTGTAGATCTTGACGTAGACTTCGGAGGAATCAATGTAGACCCATGGGGAAACACAAAAGCAGGTTTCTCTTTTGAAGGAAAAATCAGCAGAAAAGATTTTGGATTAAACTGGAATGCTGCTCTTGAAGCAGGAGGTGTAATGGTAAGTGATGATGTAAAAGTAGCTGGTGAATTACAGTTTGTAAAACAAGCATAGTTAATAACATATATTATAAAAGGTTCAGGGATTTGTCTAAAAGCCTTGAACCTTTTATTTTTTTATAATCTTCAATATTTATGAACCTCAACGATCTTCAAAACATAAGCGACAGTTTTAAAAACACTCAGAGAATGCCTGTTTTATTTCTTGGACATGGTTCGCCGATGAATGCCATTGAAGAGAATCAATTTGTACAGGGTTTCCGAAAAGCTGCCTCAGAAATTCCCAAACCTAATGCAATTCTTTGTATTTCTGCTCATTGGTATACAGACGGAACTTTTGTAACAGCTATGGATATGCCGAAAACCATCCATGATTTTTATGGTTTCCCAAAAGCATTATTTGATGTCCAGTATCCCGTTCCGGGAAGCCCAGAACTCGCCAAAGAAACTGCGGAATTACTTCTACCTATAGATGTGGAAGAAGACCACAGCTGGGGACTGGATCATGGGGCATGGTCAGTCATCAGACATATGTATCCGGATGCTGATATTCCGGTGATTCAGCTGAGTATTGACCATACAAAACCACCTCAGTATCATTATGAGCTTGCCAAAAGACTGAATAAGCTTCGTGAAAAGGGCATTCTGATCATCGGAAGCGGAAATATTGTACACAATCTTAGACTTATCGACTGGAAAAACATAAATACAGTGGGAGCCGGATGGGATTGGGCAGTTGAAGCCCGGGAGAAAACCAACAACTGGCTTCTTGACGGTAATTTTCAGAATATTATTGATTACCAGAAGCAGGGAACTTTCTTACAGTATGCCGTTCCTACACCTGATCATTACCTTCCTTTGCTCTATACTTTAGGGCTGAAAGATCAGTCTGAAGAACTCACTTTATTCAATGATGAACTCATCGGTGGATCATTGAGTATGACCAGTGTAAGGATTGGATAAATTCTTCTTTCATTATCACTAAAAGTTTAGTAATATTGTTTGCCATGAAAACAATATTACTATTTTTTTTGCTTGCCTCTTCTGTTTTTTCCGGTCAGGTGATAAAGGGGAGTGTAGTAGATGATACCGGTCGCAGAATAGACAATGTCAACATTTATCTTGATGGAACGAAAACAGGAACTGTTTCAAAAGAAGACGGAAGTTTTACATTAAATCTTTCTACCCAAAAATATGGAAATCTTGTTTTCCAGAAAGAAGATTACGAAACCTTTACCATCGGATTACCCGATGTTATTAATAAGACTTTAAAAGTAGTATTGACTAAAACCAATGCTATTGAAGAAATAAGACTGGTTCCTTACACTCCTGAAGCTTACCAGAATTATATCAATTATTTCCTGGATACTTTTATAGGTAACAATCGTGAAGATGTGAAAATAAAGAATCAAAGGTCTTTAAAGTTTTCCTATGATAAAAAGAATAAACTTCTGAAAGTAAAGGCTCCCAACACTTTAATCATTGAGAATAAAAATCTTGGCTATGAAATCAGTTACAATCTGATCAGCTTTTCTGCCGACTTCAACTCTAAAATGGTCAATTATACCGGAACAAGTTTTTTTAAAGAATCAAAAAATACAGATAAGGTGAAACTTAACCGTATGAACGCCTATGAAGGCAGTCTTCTTCACTTTTTCAGAAGTATCTATGATCATAAAATTGTTGAAGCGGGATTTATTGTTAATCAGGTGGTAAGAATTCCCAACCCACAATATCCTTCTGAAGAGGAACTGAATACTTTAAAAAATTACCTGGAAATTGTAAACAAACCTGACCTCAATACTATTCCTGAAAATATCAGAGAAATTGCCCGCAGAAAAAATGCTCAGAGCCAATACATGCTGGCTATTGTAAAAACAAAGATCCCTGACTTGGATTATGTTAAAAGATCAGACGGACAGGTTTTTCTTGAATTCAAAGATATTCTTCAGGTCAATTATCCTAAGTTTTATTATGAGCTTAAAGGAAAAGAATTTGTGAAAAGAGCGAACCGGAATATATTATCTTCATTTTTACATTCTGATGGAGAATCGTTCGAAATTTCAAAAGAAGGAAACATCACAACTCCGGATCAGCTCATCAATGAAGGTGATTTCTCCAAAAATAAAATTGAAAACATGCTTCCTCTTGATTATCAATTAGGAGATTAATATTTTAGAATAAAAAAGGAAATACCTCAGAAGAGATATTTCCTTTTTCTTTTTATAATCGTCTGTTATTATTTATTGCACCGCTTTTAATACATTGATGTTTCCGTAGCCGTAGCTTGAATTTACATTGGGATAGTAAGTGGCAGACTGTCTCATTTTATTAAGCACCTGCTCTCTCGTCCATGATGGATTTTTAGCCCAAACCAAAGCTGCAATTCCTGCTGTAGCTGCCGTGGCCACTGAAGAACCTCCTACATAATCTGCCTGACCATTGTAATAGCTCAAAACAGGAACGGTATTTCCTGAAGGTCTTTCCATCTGGAAGGTAAAGTCGATCTGGCTTCCAGAGTGGCAAACATCACATTTCTGATTGGATGTATTCTCTTTCACCCCTGTTATCGCCTGAGTTTCTGACATTGATGCAGGGAAAATTACCCCAACAAAATTAGTGAAGCTGGTAGAAGTTCCTCCAGCACAGAAAATCAGTTTTCCTTTAGAATAAGCATATTTAACCCCATCTTCGATTTTCCCGACAGAGAAGATATGTCCCATTGACATTGAGATGATCTTTACATTTGTATTGTTACCCAATTCTGTGAAAGCCGTTTTTACAGCAGTCTGCTCACTGGAAGTTTCCAGGACAACGTTTTCTGCGGCTCTGTAGGCAATCAGGTTAGCATTATAAGCAACTCCTACAGGTAATCCTGCATTATTTCTTGGAGCGGTCATTACAGAAGCCATTTTAGTTCCGTGCCCACACTGATCTCCGGATCCGTCTGAATTATACACTCCGAGTTTACTGATTGTTCTTCCTGAAGAAGCCCCATTGTTAAAGCTTCCTCCCAATAAAGTCTGCTCAGGGGAAACTCCTGTGTCAATAAGCCCGATGGTAACACCTGCTCCTGTACTGTAGCTCCAGGCATCAGGAATATTGTGCTTGGCAAAAGCCCATGGAATTTTTGCACTTGGCGTTGTAGAAGTGTAATCTGCTGTATTTAATGTTGATGATGAAAAACCACATCCTGATGAACCGCTGCCAGAAGATTTTGCAGCTGATTGAGCCTCGAATTCAAAATAATGATAGTCTGCAGGCTCCACGTATCGGATGTTTTTCATTTGTCGAAGAGCAGTAATGGTTTCTTCATTTTCAATCACCACATCCATCTGATTAAGATACTGGTCTGAAAGAAGGAGAAAATTTCTTTCATCTTTTCCTTCATACTTTTTGATGACAGAAAGGACTTCTTTTTCCATATCACTGCTATTTGGAGATTTACTTCTGTCAAAATCATCTTTAGAAGCTCCAAAACCGATAGATACCATTTTGTTTCCACGGAAAATAGCGCTCCATACGAAATGATCGGATTCATTCTTCCAGTTGAAAGCACCGTCTGTTTTAATAGCCTGATTGATCCTTTCGTTGATCTGTTTTGCAGTCAGCGGATCTTTCTGAGACATTTCTGTTTTTACATTTTCGTTCTGAAGTTCTTCTCTGGAACACGAGTTTAAAGCAAAAAATATTGCCAGGAGGAATACAGTTTTTTTCATATGTTATTATTTTGGTTGGAGCCACAATATAACACTTTCATGGGAATTAAAAACTTAAAAAAAATGAATTTACCATTACATGAATATTAAATTAAAATACTTTTTCATAACAGACACTTTGCTCAACGCCAATGTATTGCCCATAATTGGGAATCCTGTAAAATCCACTTTTTTCATATATTGAGATGGCGCTTTTTAGGTCCTGGGAAGTTTCCAATACTGCTTTTTTAAAATTCAATTCCGCTGCCCAGTTTTCCAGTTCTTTTACAATCGCTGAGCCCAGTCCATTTTTTCTGAATTCAGGATCGGTAAACATTCTTTTTATTTCTATCGTATCTTCTGAAAATGGTTTGAATGCTCCACAAGCTGCCGGGATATCATCTATATAAGCCACAACACAATTTTTGATGGCATCAATTGTATTGAACTGAGCAAAAAAATCATCATTCTCTCCATTATGTTCGGATAAAGTAGCATCAAGGGATTTTACGAGATTTTGAAAATCTGTATTGGTGGAATCTGTTCTGAGGAGGTGCATGTTTATTTAATTTAAAGATTTAAAAAATTAAAAGCTCCATAAAAATACAAAG
>NZ_QAJO01000002.1:395976-406628 GCF_003852415.1 Chryseobacterium sp. KBW03
CTTTGTATTTTTATGGAGCTGGTGGAGGTGGATTTTGAAAATTATAATGTTTATTCAATTTATCTTTAACCCTTTTATCTAATGCTTCTGCATAACTAGTTCCAAGTTCCATTGAATCTTTCATTAAGTTTGGCATATTTTCAATCATTTTCTGACCAGCCGGAGTTTTATAAAATTTAATGAGCTCATCAACATCCGCATCAGTAAAATACTTTTTATAGACAGGAATGTACAAAGCGAAAATTTTCTCTACAGACATGTCTTTTTTAAACTCATCCCAAAAGTTATCCGGAAGATCTTTATACTTATTGTTGTAATGATCCATAAACTGTTGGAACCCTGCTGACAACATCCGATCTGACTTTGTTAAAGTAATCAGTTCTTTTAATTTTGCTTCATTTGACTGAGAAAAAGCATTTATCCCTAATAGAAAGAAACACAAAATAATACCTTTCTTCATCTTCTATTTTACATCAACAATAAACTTTCTCTCATTGATCAGCTCTGCAATCGCCAGCATATCTTTACCAATCAATCTGTCATCTTCAAGCTTAGCAACTTTGGAACGAAGAACCGTAAAGTTTTCTTCAATCACTTTAGAGCATTTCGCCGGTCTTCTGAATTCAAGTCCCTGAGCGGCAAACATCAATTCAACAGACAGAATATTCACAAGATTTCCAAGAACCTGATTGAATTTTCTTCCTGAAATACTTCCCATAGAAACATGGTCTTCCTGACCTAAGCTTGTAGGAATAGAGTCTGCTGATGCCGGGAAACATAATGTTTTATTCTCTGTAACCAAAGCAGCTGAAGTATACTGAGGAATCATAAATCCTGAGTTTAATCCTGAGCTTTCCGTCAATAATCTTGGAAGTCCATATTTTCCTTCTAATAATAAGTAACTTCTTCTGTCGGAAATGTTTCCTAATTCTGCAGCAGCGAGTGTAGCATAGTCTAAAGGCAGAGCCATCAGCTGTCCGTGGAAATTCCCTCCTGAAATAGATTCTTCAGCACTTAATACAATCGGGTTGTCTGTTACGGAATTCAGTTCTGTTTCTGCCATACCTTTAAGGTGCTCAAAAGCATTTCTGCTGGCTCCGTGAACCTGAGGTACACATCTCATGGAATAAGGATCCTGAACTCTCTCACAATCTTCGTGAGCTTTCATATTTTCGGATCCTTTTAAGAACTTAAGCATTCTTGCTGCTACTTTTTTGCTTCCTTCAAAAGGTCTGATCTCATGAAGCTCTTTTTTGAAGGGGCTTTCAGAACCTCTGTATGCTTCGATACTCATTGCAGCGGTCATATCTGCAAGATCAAGTAAATATTCGAATTTTTCAAGTCCTTTGATGGCATGAGCCAGAATAAATTGTGTTCCATTGATCAATCCCAATCCTTCTTTAGGCCCTAAAACAAGGGGTTCAAGGTCATGTTTTTTCAGAACTTCCATGGTTTCAGAAACCTGATCTCCTTCCCAAACCTCTCCTAAACCAAGTAATGGCAATACCAAATGTGCCAGCGGGGCAAGATCTCCCGAAGCTCCCACAGATCCCTGTTCAGGAACTACCGGAATGATATCTTTCTCAAGCATCAGGATCATTCTTTCAATTACTTCCAGAGAAACTCCTGAAAATCCTTTTGAAAGGGCATGAACCTTAGCAATCATCATGATCTTAGAAAACTCTTTATCAATGGGCTTTCCAACTCCTACTGCGTGAGAAATAATCAGATTATATTGTAACTGAGCGGTTTCGTCAGCCGATATTTTGGTATCACATAGCGGTCCGAATCCAGTATTGATTCCATATACACATCTGTCGGACTCTACTATTTGCTGTACGTTTTTCTGAGATTTTAAAATTTGTTCTTTTGCGGCTTTGTTCAGCTTCGCTTTATTTGGCTTTTTACAGATTTCCAGAACATCATGGAAAGTAAAAACATCTACTCCGTATATCATTTCTAAAAAATTTTCTTAAAATTACGCATTTAACAATAATTGGAAAAGCTAAATTTCAATCTTCTATATTTTTATAAAAAGAAGTGAATTAATTTACTATTTTTAGCCCCGAAAATTAAAAACAATAATACATGAGACTGAAAACTCTACTCCTTGCTTTATGTGTAGCAAGCACAACTGCTTTCGCACAGAAAGTAAAGTACTCTAAAGAGGATATCAAAAAAATGGAAACTTACCTTTTCAACGAAGGTTTTAATACTCCATCTCCTAAGAAAACATCTACAATCATCTTAAAAGACGGAACTACCTACAAAGGTTTCTGTAATAAGATCGAAACCAAAAAAGGACAGATCTACGAAGTCGCGATCAAAGACAGTATCACAAAAAAGAATGCTACTTTCAATGCTGATCAGATCAATGAGATGTATGTATACCCAAGCAATGCGGAAAAGATTGCAAAAGTGGCAAAATACATGGGGAATATCAGAAACTTCGGAACAAAGAAGCTGACGAAAAATACGAATAATGACAGAATCTATTTTGTAAATCAGACTGTTTCTTTAAAGAACAAAAAGGATGATAAGGAATTCCTGATGCAGGTTATCAATCCGGGGTTTGATGATATTATTTCAGTATATCACGATCCCAGAGCTAAAGAAACTGGTGGTTTTTCTGTAATGGGTTCTCCACAGCTTGGAGGCGGAGTTATCAAATCTTATTATGTAAAGAAAGGCAACAAAGTGATGTGGCTGCATAAAGATGATTTTGAAGACAATTATGATTTCCTTTTTGGAGACAATCAGGAGTTTATGAAACAATACCCTAAAAACTCTGTGGAGTGGGATTATTTCAGTTTTCTTGTGAGTGAATATACAGCAATGACAAACGGATAAAATACTTCCAACAATAAAATAAAACCTGCAGAATCATCTGCAGGTTTTTCTTTTTTAAATAGGGAAAGTTTCCTTAATTTTGTTTTATGAATCCTTCTTTAGAACTACAGCTCAAAACTTTACCATCAGAACCCGGCGTTTATCGTTATTATGATAAAAATGAACAGCTTTTGTATGTTGGTAAAGCTAAAAATCTAAAAAAAAGGGTTCTCTCTTATTTCAACAAAAATCTTCCCGGATACAGGATCAAAATAATGGTCGGTAAAATCCAGAGGCTGGAAACGACGATTGTAAACAGTGAATATGATGCTCTTTTATTGGAAAATAATCTGATCAAAGAACATCAGCCTTTTTATAATGTCATGCTGAAGGACGACAAGACTTATCCTTGGATCTGCATCAAAAATGAAGATTTCCCAAGAATTTTTCTGACCAGAAATGTAATAAAAGACGGATCAGAATACTATGGTCCCTATGCAAAAGTGCGGCCTGCAAAGATA
This sequence comes from Chryseobacterium sp. KBW03, assembly GCF_003852415.1. Taxonomy (NCBI): domain Bacteria; kingdom Pseudomonadati; phylum Bacteroidota; class Flavobacteriia; order Flavobacteriales; family Weeksellaceae; genus Chryseobacterium; species Chryseobacterium sp. KBW03. The sequence continues at coordinate 399,327 of NZ_QAJO01000002.1, forward strand.
TTGCTGGAAACCATCAAACATATCTACAAGCTAAGAACCTGTAACCTGAATCTTTCTCCTTCCAAAATAGCAGAAGGAAAATATAAAGTCTGCCTGGAATATCATATCAAAAATTGTGAAGGACCATGTGAGGATCTTGAAAGTAAAGAAGAATATGACGAAAAGATAGATGCCATCCGTGGAATTGTCAAAGGAGATTTCCGAAAAGCTAAAGATTACCTGGTAAATCAAATGATGAAACTGGCTTCTAATCTTCAGTTTGAAGAGGCTCAGATCATCAAAGAAAGACTGGACATTCTTGAAGATTATCAGGCTAAAAATACAGTGGTAAACCCGAATATTGATGATGTAGATGTTTTTGGAATGACCAGTGATGAAACGGCTGCTTATGTCAATTTCTTTAAAATCAGGAATGGAAATATCATCCAGAGTTTTACGACAGAGATCAAAAAAATTCTTGAAGAAACGGATGAGGATATTATGGAAGAGGCATTGATAGAGATCCGTCAGAAGTTTTCTTCTGATTCTAAAGAGGTTCTTTTACCTTTCCATCTGTCGGTAGAAATTCCCAATGTGAAACTGATTGTTCCTAAAGTAGGTGATAAAAAGAGAATTGTAGAGCTTTCTGAGAAGAATGCAAAAGAATACCGTTTGGAGAAGCTGAAACAGGTTCAGATCGTAGATCCTGAAAGGCATACCAACAGAATCATGGCCGAAATGCAGAAACTTCTGAGAATGCCTGTAGAGCCGAGACATATTGAAGGTTTTGATAACTCAAATATTCAGGGAACCAATCCTGTATCTGCGTGTGTTGTTTTCAAAGATGGAAAACCGAGTAAAGCTGATTACAGAATTTTTCATCCTAAAACTGTGGAGGGTCCTAACGATTTTGCAACCATGGAAGAGGTTATCTACCGCCGTTACAAAAGAATGCTTGATGAGGGGGAAAGTCTTCCACAGCTGATTTTGATAGATGGAGGAAAGGGACAGCTGTCTTCAGCAGTGAAGAGCCTGAGATTATTGGGACTTTACGGAAAAATTACCATTGTAGGGATCGCCAAAAGGCTGGAAGAGATTTTCTTCCCGGAAGATCCTATTCCTTTATATCTGGATAAAAAATCCGAAACGTTGAAGATCCTTCAGCGTGTACGGGATGAAGCTCACCGATTTGGGGTAAAGCATCACAGAACAAGAAGGAAAAATTCTACCATAAAATCTGAACTGGAAGAAATTCCTGGTGTGGGAGAAAAAACTATTGAGTTGCTTCTATCTAAACTAAAGTCTGTAAAACGCATCAAAGAAGCCAATATGGAAACTCTGGAAGAGATTTTAGGGAAAAGTAAGGCTAAAGTGATTTGGGAGTTTTTTAATGCCAATTAATACCCAGGTATCGCACTACGATTAAATTTTCACAAATAAAATGGAGCTTTTTCATGAAAATTCCTATGCTATGCATATTTAATCAACACGAAATAAAAATCACCGATACTGCCAATACAAAAGGAAAATAACAATAAGAAACATAATAAAATAAATATTTTGCTAAATAATAGTATTATTGGTATTTTTTTAATAAATTAGTATTATCAACTAATAACGATAATATTATGAAAATTTTTCTCATTTTATAAAACTTTTCACATTTTCATTTACCGTTATGGATCATGAATCTATAGGCTAAATATTATTTGTAGAAAATCACATAACCAATCTCCTCTTTTCAAAGTTTAGAAAAAATGAAAAACACATCAGCATATATACGATAAAAGGCTCTTTTTTCAAGAGCCTTTTATATTTATTATTGTGTTATTTTAAGATTATTTAGCTACAAAAACCTCTTTGGAGAATCTTCCGTCAGCCTGTGGAATATCGATCACAATGTTTCCATTTTCGAAATATCCTATAGTAGTATTTCCATCAGCCAGTTTTACCATAAAAACAGAACTCTTAGAAGTTGCTTTAAAAACGGCAAATGGCACAGAACTGCCAGACTTAGCTAAGATAAACTGATTAGGATCAATCTGGATTTTCTGAAGATCCATTTTCCCATTCGAGTAGTTATTGGCTTCTGGAGTTGCAGAAGATGCTACAGGTTCAGGAGATGAATTCTGAGCATTATTATTAGATGCAGGTAACATAGCAACAGGGTTAGAAACCGGCACTTGTATTAAAGCTTCTCTTATTGCATCCTGTAATCCTTCATCAAATTCTTTGATTTTTGAGCCTCCCTTAGACTCTAAAATCATATTATTATTACAATCTTTAAACTGTACTATTACTTTATTTTTGAATAAACTTTTATCATTAATGACATCAGCATTAATGACATTACAGTAGTTCATTTTAGCTTCTGAAGGCCAGTTATCTTTAATTACCGGAAGTACTATATATTTTTTTCCTTTCAGAGCTTTAATAAAAAAGTCTTTCAGGCCATAATCTTCCTTAAATGTTTCAAATTTTTCAGGAACTGCAATATATTTGGAGTTTGAAACCTTTTGTGCAAAAATCATTGTTGAGCATATTGCTAACAAGAACATCGATACCTTTTTCATTTTTATTATTTTAATCATTTCTGAATGCGCCCATATCCAGTTTCAATGAGAAGAAATTGGAATAGAAATTAGATCCGCCTATCCCTGAATTGGTAATTGCATAATCCAGTGTAAGCCCTCTGTATCTGATCCCAAGACCTGCACTTGGCTGAAAAGAAACTTTTCTCCTAAGATCTTCTATATCTGTAATAGACTGGAACCTGTTGATCCCTAATCTTACAAAAATCATTTTCTGATACCCTAGTTCAGCTCCTGCATAGGGACTGATACTGGCAAAGTCTGTCGAAATCAATGAAGCCGTTTTAGCAAAGTCTACATTCAAACCTGCTTCCGGCAATACATACACGCTGCTGTTGATCTCAAATAATTTACTGGCACCTACATTCAGCTTAGGCATTGTAAGTTCCATTTTATCTTTCGGTGCCGGGTTAAATTCTTCCCCGTTTACAACCGTTGACAGTTCTTTTTGATTCACGCTCCAGAAGTTTACGGTAGTGGTGATATCTCTCACCATCCCCCCGAATTTCCAACCGTTATCTGCTTTATAAATGGCTCCTACATCAAAACCAAAACCGTAGCCATTAGCAAATTTACCTACATTTCTATAAACAATTTTTGCATTCACCCCCACATCCAATTTTGGGTTTCCTCCCGGCCTGAAAGCATAAGAAAGAATAGCTGCATAATCAGATTGAGAAAATTTGGTGATTTTATCATAATCAATATTCCCTTCGGTATCAATTAACTGGGTTGTATTTAAAATATTGTCAACCCCAAGTCTTACCACTGAAACACCGAACACCCCTTCTTCAAGTACTTTTGCATAAGCCAAATAATCATATTTTGCGATAGACTCAAAGTATTCTGCGTGCATGGCTGCTCCCTGCCAGTCTCTTTCAACTGACATCAAACCTGCAGGGTTCCACATAGGAGAATATACATCATCCTGATTGGTGATTACTGCCCCTCCCATTGCAAGACCTCTTGCTCCGGCTCCGATATTTAAGAATTCATTGGAGTATTTCCTGATAATCTGAGATTGAGACAGCCCAAACAGCAGTGAAAATGCAAGTAAAAAATATTTTTTCATCATATAAATTTGATGCTTAGTTTAAGTTTTTAGTTTTTCTGGCTTTTATTAATCCATTTGCAATGATTGCCAGTATCATAACACCTGAAGCGACATAAAATATAGGGCTCATATGTTCTGATTCCCCAAAGATAAAAAAAGCTAGTATAATTCCGTAGACCGGTTCTAAATTAACTGTTAAAATTAATGTAAAAGGTGATATATACTTCATTAAATTCACCGATTCCAGCATCGGAAAAGCAGTAAAAACACTGGCTAACAAGCATATTAACGCCAGATCTCTATAGTTTATTTCATTCATGTGAAAAATTTGCCCCGAAAGCAGATAGAATACCATTAAAATAAACCAACCACAGAAAATTTCATAAAAAATAATATTCCCGGAACTCGTTTTACCAAACATCTTACCATTGAATACAGAAAAGATAGTTCCAAAAACCGCACACAGAATACCATAGATAATCCCTTCTTTAAAATGGAATTCTGTTTTAAAGATCAGTAATATGCAGGCAACGATAACTGTACCCATTACCACTTCGGATACATCCACCTTCCTTTTAAAGATGATAGGCTCCAGAATCGAAGCAAAAAGTGTAGACAATGAAAGACAGCTTAATGCAATAGAAACATTGGAAACCTTAATCGAGTAAAAAAAACAATACCAATGGAGCGCCATTGCAAGACCTATTGCAGCCAGCTGAAAAAATATTTTTTTCGAAACCTTTATACTTTCCTTTTTAAAAACTCTGATGAATACAAAAAGAAAAATAGCAGCAAACAACATTCTGTAAAATACAAGAATTTGAGCATTGGCCTGAATCAATTTTCCCAAGATTGCAGTGAATCCCCATAAAAATACTATTAAGTGCAACCTGAAAAGCGCCAATTTATGCATAACCTATCTCCTTTGAATTTTAACCCTGCAAATTTACAAATCACATTCCCAAATATTGATAAAAAGATAAGTTTAATGTAAAAAATGTTAACAAAAATTAAAATCGAGATAAAACTATAAAAAAACCCTGAAAATTTGTTAAACTTTCAGGGCCTTCAAATAATAAACTATTAAAAAAATAAACTAGGAACTTAGAGTATTTTGCAGAGAATATTACCTCTGTTACTCTACTGTAAAGTTAGAAAAAATATAAATTATTTAAAAATATTTTTTAGTTAAAAATTTCACAATTTACTAGAAACCAAACTATTAAACACTTGTTTTACTTCCAATTTATATTCCTCATAAAAATAGTATCTTTAAGCGTAAAAAATTGAAAATTTTATGGACATCGAATTCAATAAACGAGAAGATCAGAACAGATTAAAATTATCTGAAATAAATCGCTTACTCACTGAGATCAAAAAGGGAGGTGGTGAGAAGAGGCTTCAGAAGCTTCGTGATGAAGGAAAAATGACTGCAAGAGAAAGAATAGATTATCTTCTCGATAAAGATTCAGATTCTATAGAAGTAGGAGCATTTGCTGGCTACGAGATGTATAAAGAGCACGGAGGCTGCCCTAGCGGAGGTGTTGTAGTGGTTATAGGCTACGTTTCCGGAAGACAATGTATTGTTGTTGCTAATGATGCTTCAGTAAAAGCAGGCGCTTGGTTTCCTATCACCGGAAAGAAAAACCTGAGAGCACAGGAAATTTCTATGGAAAATAAGCTTCCGATCATCTATCTGGTAGACTCTGCGGGTGTTTATCTTCCACTTCAGGATGAGATATTTCCTGATAAAGAACATTTTGGAAGAATCTTCAGAAATAATGCTAAGATGAGCTCTATGGGAATCATCCAGATTTCTGCCGTTATGGGGAGTTGTGTAGCTGGAGGTGCTTATCTTCCCATCATGAGTGATGAAGCTATGATTGTAGATAAAACAGGTTCAATTTTCCTTGCCGGAAGCTATCTTGTAAAAGCAGCTATCGGAGAAAGTATAGATAATGAAACACTGGGTGGAGCTACCACTCACTGCGCTATTTCAGGAGTTACCGATTATAAAGCCAAAGATGATAAAGATGCTTTGAATAGAATCAAAAACATCATGAAATCTATTGGAAGTACAGAAAAAGCTGGTTTTGACAGAATAGAAAGCTTCCAACCAAAGGAAAATCCTGAAAATATCTTCGGAATTATGCCCGTTTCCAGAGCTGAACAATATGATACCTATGAAATTATTAAATGTATTGTGGATAACTCCGAATACGAAGAATATAAATCAGATTACGGGAAAAGTATTATCTGTGCAACAGCCAGAGTAGATGGCTGGTCTGTAGGAATTGTAGCCAATCAGAGAAAACTGGTAAAAAGCGGTAAAGGAGAAATGCAGTTTGGAGGAGTTATTTACTCTGATTCAGCTGATAAAGCGACCCGATTCATTGCTAACTGTAATCAAAGAAAAATACCTTTAATTTTCTTACAGGATGTTACCGGATTCATGGTAGGTTCAAAATCAGAACATGGCGGAATCATCAAAGACGGAGCCAAAATGGTAAATGCAGTTGCCAATTCTGTAGTTCCTAAATTTACCATCATTACAGGAAATTCTTATGGAGCAGGAAATTATGCAATGTGTGGTAAAGCTTATGACCCGAGATTAATTGTTGCGTGGCCTTGGGCAGATTTAGCTGTAATGGGAGGAGCACAGGCTGCAAAAGTATTGGCTCAAATTCAGGAATCAACGTTGAAAAAACAAGGAAAAGAAATTTCTGAAGAAGAGCACAACGAAATTCTGGATACTATTTCAAAAAAATATCAGAAGCAGACTGAAGCAACCTATGCTGCATCAAGATTATGGACCGATGCCATCATCAATCCAGCAGATACAAGAAAATGGATTTCTATGGGAATTGAAGCCGCTAATAATGCTCCTATTACTGAGAAATTCAATTTAGGAGTAATACAGGTATGATCTTAAATTCATAAATAAAAAATAAACGCGGCTATCTCAGTTTGAGATAGCCGCGTTCTTATTATTTAAAAGTCCTTATTATCAATTTAGGACTTATATTCTTCTTTACAAAATTCTACAGGACCTCCAAGTCTGATACAACATTGATATTTGCTCATACAAATCCCATTAGGCCAGCCTGGAGGATAACACATTCCAAATGCAGGATCATCCGGACATGTAGGTCCGCCATTTCCTTTAAGTGATTTTAAACTCTCTCTTGAGATCTTCATTAGATTTTTCATAGTTATTTTAGTTTTAATTGTCTCCTACTCTATTTAAGCTTTTCGGATAACGCTGCCCTAAAATACTGTTTTTCAACACTTAGTGAAATTTAATAAAAAATTATTACTTAGAGTTTTTTTGAAGTCTTTAATCATAGGAGTAATGATAAGGAAATAATTTTATTGAACGGCTCGTGCTATTTCAGGAGCTTGATCCCGCTATCCATTCATACTCCTCACGCCAGCGCGCTGCTACACTTACACCCCACCAACTCTCCAACTCAAGCTGCGGGGTAACCATTACTATCGGGGCTAAAAGGAAAAGAATTATGAATTATGAATTATAAGTGATCAATTATGAGATTCGAGGTTCGGTTTTCAGGCTGTAATTGATCAGCTTTGATTATTCTACATTTATCATATTCAATAGGAGCGGGCTGTAACCCGTTCTCATCAAAAAATCCATTTACATCTGGCTTTAGCCAAAAC
>NZ_QAJO01000019.1:0-1478 GCF_003852415.1 Chryseobacterium sp. KBW03
TTAAATTTACATTTAATTTTCCGATTACACACAAGCGGATAAAAATTGGCGAGAGCTATCGCAATCAAAGCAAGTCCCGCTGCTTATCTTTATGTTGAAAAAAAAAGTTATATGAAAACAGCAGGACTTGACGTGCATAAAGATAGTATTTTTTGTGCGGTATTTAATGGGAAGCATTATTCGGATGTGGAGGTTTTCGAAACCTTCAGTACGGGCATTCGACAGTTGGGAGCCTACTTGAAGGCTGCGGGTGTTCTCCGAGTAGCGATGGAGAGTACCAGTATTTACTGGATCCCGGTCTGGAATATTCTCTCTGAAATGGGCTTTGATCTGATGCTGGTGAATCCCTTTTTAATCAAACAGCTGCCCGGCCGCAAAAGCGATGTAAAGGATGCACAGTGGATTGCCCAGCTACTTCACAAAGATATGCTTCGCGGGAGTTTTGTGCCCGGTGAGCGAATACAGGAACTCAGGAGCTACACCCGTTCCTATAGCAAGTTGCAGCAGCGGATAGTCCGTATGCTTACCAAAATGGACAATATCCTCGTACAGGCCGGAATCCGTTTGGGTAGTCTTGTGACCGATATCGGAGGGAAAAGTATGCTGAGTGTCATTGATGCCCTGATAGCCGGGGAGCGTGATGCCGTACGTTTAAGCAAACTGGTCTATGCCAGTAAGAAGAACAAAGAAAACGGAAAGCTGGCAGCAGCACTAACCGGCTGCATGAAGGAGCACCACCGCTTCAACCTGCAGATGGCAAAAGTTGAATACGACCTGTTGATCAAGCAGTCTGCTGAGTATATAGAAAAGATTGAAGCTATCTGCCTGCGTGATTTTCCACGGCAGAGTGCCTTGCTAAAGACGATTCCCGGCGTTAGCCGTATCAGTTCCGCTGTGATCATCGCCGAGACCGGCGCAGACATGAAAGTTTTTGAAAACAGCGGTAAACTGAGCGGATGGGTCGGATTACGACCAAAGAATGATGAAAGCGCAGGGAAATATAAAAGTACAGCGATCACTAAAGGAAACAGATATCTCAAGCCAATACTGGTACAGGTTGCCTGGGCGGCAAGCCGCTGTAAAGGCTCCTATTTTAAAGACAAATTCAACCGTCTAAGTATAAGAAAATCCTCGAAAAAGGCCCTGATCGCTATCGCACGAAAAATATCCGTTGTTGTATGGAATATCCTAAAAGACTTAACCCCTTATAATCCGGCACTACAGGTGATCTACGAACCAGCCAAACTAGATGCCAGGATACGGTATCACCAAAAAGAAATGGAACGCATAGCGAAACTTAAACCATAACAATTTTTTGCGTAAAGGCCGGGTATCTTTATGGTGGCTAAAAGACCCCGTTTTTAAATTGGCCAATGCAAATGCCTGAAAAGGCTATAAGTACACAAGCATGAGTTAATGCCAGCCTTACGGCTGACCAAACTCGAAGAGGAAAATCGCAAAACCCAATGCGCAAGGGG
>NZ_QAJO01000020.1:0-1459 GCF_003852415.1 Chryseobacterium sp. KBW03
AAAACCCAATGCGCAAGGGGACTGTATTATAGTTAATTTATAGAGGAAAGATACAGTTTTTCAGGCTAATAAACCTACAAATAATAATGGAAGAGCTTGCACATAACGTTTCGCCGCTAACCGATCGGTGCGGAAAAAGCACCTGAGTACTTTCGGCTAACGTAAACAAAATTAGTAAATTATGACTTTATTTACCTAAAAACCGCACTGGCGATTAGCGGCTGTTAGCGGCTGGCCTTTTAAAAATCACTATTTTAATTTGTACTTTTTAGCTTCTTCATGAAATCTCCAAAGGCTGGAAAAAATTCTTCAAAAAGTGGATTATTTTTATTTTTTAATACTACTTCGCCAAACATTTTAATGCCTATTGCAAATTCTATCGAATGATTTTTTTCTTCAAATAGATTTTTTTCGCGCATAATTTCAATAATTTTAAAAATGTCGTCATGATTGTCAAATTCCACAATTATCGGATCTGATAATTTTGCATCTTCCTTCATTAAAGAAACTTGTTCTAATTTTATTCTGTATTTATTTGATTTTTTTGTCATGTTTGTAAACTTTGTTATTCTTTAAGTTATAATTTGGTTGTTAGCAGTTTTCGGGGCTTGCCGCTAACGTCCTCGCGCTAGGCGACGTTGCCAAGCAAAGCGGGCTGCGTTCTTTCGGTGAATATAAAACTTTCTCGTAATATTGAACTTCGTTTTGCCTAACTCCTTGGCAATGATCGCTTAGCGTGTGTTAGCGGCAGGCATTTGGATAATGAGTTTCTTTATTTTACTCAAGGATTAAAATTCTCGGCTGTAATTTTAAGCAAATGCATATCTGGGAAACTGCCAAGCAATGAAAGTGCATGTTTGGCTAATTCTTGAGGAACGCGGCCTACAAGATGCTTTAAACGGCCACCATTGTCAGGAAAAACATCGAAAATGCCGTACTCATCGTTCGGTAGATGGATAGCAAACCAAGCTATTGTATCTTCTTCCGCCATGACCAAAGGCTGAGCATCTTTTAAAAATTGTATCACTTCCTGCTCGTGGCCCTCTTTTGCTTTAAATGTGAGCAATAGTCCTTTTGTATTAGTTTCTGCTGGCGCTACGGATGGTAATTTGCTGGCGAGAATATCTATTTTTTGAATATCCGGGGAGGTTTCAAATAATTCATCTGCTTTCTGAATTAAAACGGTGGCAACTGCTCCTTTAAGATGTGCATCACGGGATGCTTCATCAGGGAAAAAATCAATGATGCCATATTCGGACCGGCCAAAACGGAGGGCAAACCAAGCTTTTGTTCCAGCCTCTTGCCGTACTAGCGGAAGGGCAGACGAAAGGAAATCTTCCACCTCGTCATCTTTACCATGTTTCGCTTCTAAACGAACTAATAATCCTTTAGTGATTGTCATGATTCATAATATTAAGTTGTTCTTTAAATTTCGCCTATTAAATTTACATTTAATTTT